>JAZNZV010000150.1:0-11975 GCA_045595105.1 Eubacteriales bacterium
ACACCTACCACAAGAGTGAGAATGAGCATGCTTATGGGGTCGTCAAGTGCGGTAAAGCCGATAAGGGCAGGGAAGAGCTCTTCACCAAAATAGCTTCCGAACAGTACTCCGAATATGATCGTAGTTACCGACGAATAAAGAAGCACGTTCATGAGCTTTAAGGTGCCCCCTCGTGGCTTCATTATCTTCTTCGCAAGGAAGATAAGCACCGCCATCATCAGTCCGTAGCCTGCATCTCCCATCATCATACCGAAGATTATCCAATACCAAGGTGCCATAACGGCGTTGGGATCGTAATCTCCATAGCGTGGGGAATTAAACATATCGGTAATTCCCTCAAACTGACTGACAATCTTTTTATTGGTCAGAGAGGTGGGAACCTCCTCACCCTCTTCGGGGTCTCTTATCTCAACGTCAAAGAGAGTGGTAGCACTCCTTACTGCTTCCTTGAATTTTTCTACCTTATCCGCTCTTACCCATCCGTAAACCACGACGGTTTCACGAGTTTCGGGAAGTCTTACCTCAGAGCGCTCCGAGCGTGCTCGGTACTGCTCAAAAAGAAGCTCTACGTCACACTTATATGCCTTTGCAAGGTCGGATACTTCTGAAATAAGAGCTGTTCTCTCTTCCTTCTTTTCTTCAAGAAAGGCTTCAAGCCTCTTTACCTCATCGGCGATAATGCCCGCTTTTAGAGGCAGCTTCGCTTCCTCAAGCTGAAGCTCACGAAGAGTGTGCACTACGTCCTCCGACTTCATGAAGCTTATGAGAACAACGCTTTCCTTTTCGTCTCTGTAAAGCTCTTCTGCTCCGATATTTTCAATCTTCAATAGACTTTCTGTGTTTTTTGAGGGAAGTGAGCCTAAAAGGGTGGTAACGTAGTCACCCTCTCCAAGAAGTGAAACGTCCTTTTTGAAGTGTACCCAGCGTGAAAGGTCAGCTCTCTTTTGCTCAGCCTCGCTTATCTCCGAGTCAAGGACGTCCTTTGCTTTAAGCATTTCTTCAAGACGGTGCATCTCTTCAAGAGAGCTTTCGGAAATGGTGTCAAAGTCTTTTGTGGCAACCTCGGGAAGCTCTTCAAACATTCCCTTCTTTTTGGTAAACCTTGACATTTCTTTTAGTAGCGTGTCTGCCTTGCGCAAAAGGGCTGTGCTGTCACTGTCATTGCCTGCCCGTCCGCCGTCACCGTCGGTGAGCATAATGAGCTCTGAGTGTTGAAGAGCTGAGAGAACCTTCTCTCTGTCCTCCTTCATGCACACGAGAGACACCTTCTTCATAGATGCTATCATTTAGTTTACCCCTATGAGAGATATGAATTTCTCAGTTGCTAAAGTAAGCTTTTCTTTTGCAGTTTTCTTGATTTCTTCTGCTTCCTTTTCGGCATCGTGAGTGATTTTCTCTTTTTCACTCTCCGCTGTTTTCTTTGCCTCTTCGATAAGGGCTTCTGCCTTCTTCTTCGCTTCGGCAACGATTTTTACTGCCTCATCCTTTGCATTTTTCTCTGCATCGGCAATAACCCTTCGAGCGTCCTCTTCGGCTTTCGCAAGAGTCAATTTTGCATTATTTTCCGCCGCAAGAACACTTTCAATAATATCCATTATTATAACTCCTTTCAGAATTAATAACTTATAAAATAAAGTTTAGCATAATTTTCCATCAAAAGCAAGAAAGTATAAAAAACATTTCATGACGATTTTTACATTGCGATATATCAAATTTGTTATACCTCATACATGGTTATTAGCGTTTAGTATAACTATTTATGTATATTATTGCCAGAAAATTCAGGTTTATGGCTTTATATTAAAATGGCTGTAAAAAACTCATAGAGTTTCTTACAGCCATTTTTGTATTAAAACACTTTATATTCGTATTCTCTGTCCTCGCCTGCACCAACTCGGGTGATATATACCTTGTGTGCCTTTTTGTCTACTGTGAAGAAGTCTATTACCTGCTCACGGTGAGTACCCTTTACGTGAATAAACTCCCATGAAGCGGAATTGTGCATAGAATCGTTAGCGGTTGCAGTTACGAGAATACCGTTTTTGTATTCTCCCTTGTCATAGTGTGTATGACCTGTTGCCCATACGGCGAAGTTACCGCCACGACCTGTGAAGTCAACCTTGATTTTCGCATTGTAGTAAGGCTTGTCTTCAAAATTCGACTCACCCTCATAGCTCTTATGCTGACGGAAGGCGTCAAAGATTTCAAGGAGCATATCCATGTTTTTGAAGCTTGCCTCGTGAGTGGATACGCATACCGTCCAGTCGGTGTCGGGCACGTTGAGAGCAACGTTTGCCACCCAGTCTATCTGCTCCTGCATAATGCCCATTTCGTTAAATGCCCAGAAACTGCCAATACCGTCTTCGTTCAGGTCGTCGTTCGCCTTCACGTGAGTGTTCAGCGCAATATAGCGCACCTTATGTACCTTGTCGTCTGCATAGTAATAGTCGAGTGTAGGACCGAAAACACGGTCGGAATATTCTGTCTGAGGTCTGAAATAATATTCATAGGTCTCGTCTTTGGTGAGACTTTCTACGTAGTACTTGGGAACGGGAAGAGTAGAATACGCCTGGTCGTGATTTCCAAGCACCATGAGACACTTCGACTCAATTCTCTTGAAGTTTTCCTGATACTCCGAAAGCTCACGGAAGAGGGAGTCCTTGGGACAAACGCCCGAGCCTACTACAATATCTCCGCCTGTGAAAAAGTAGGGAATAGCGCAGGCGTCCATCACCTTTTCCAGTATCGCCGCCGAGTGCTTTGCGTTGGAAGCCCAATGCAGGTCGGTAACAAAGCCGAAGGTAGATGACTCTCTGCCTGCCGAAATCTGTCTTTCTCTTATCTTTTCTATTTTCTCTTCAAGGTGCTCATTCCAGTATTCGGGAACGAACTGCTCCCTCACCTCATCAACAGGGTCGAAAAGAAGTCTGTCCGAATGGCATATGGGACATTCCTTGGGGGGAGTGTCCTCACTTGTGAGATAGAAGCACTTAGTACAGTAAAATTTGTCTTTAATCATTTTTAAAACACCTCGTAATCGTATTCTCTGTTAACTCCGCAACCCACTCTTGTAACAAATATTTTGTGAGCGCCTTTATCTATCGTAAAAATGTCGAACGCCTGCTCAGAGGGAGTGTTCGCCTCGTGAGGATAGGGGTTCTTTTCGGAATTGTGCATTCCGTCGTTTACCGTGGCGGTGGTGATGATGCCGTTGTGCTTGGCGTCGGTGTCATAGTGCGAGTGACCGCTTACCCATATAGCGAAGTCACCGCCCCGACCTGTGTAATCTACCGAAATCTTAGCGTCATAGTGGGGTATATCCTCGTAGTGTGATTCACCCTCAAAAGCCTTGTGACGTCGGAAGGCGTCGATAATATCATAAATCATTTTGAAGTTGGGCACTCCGTCCTGACCTATCTCGGCAGGTGACTCGTGAGTGCAGAGAACTACCGTCCACTCGGGGTCGGGCACGTCGAGAGCAACGTTTGCGAACCACTCAAGCTGACCTTGTCTGATGCCTGTGCCCGTTCTTCTGAATTTGTGATATTTCGGTCTGTCCTCTTCCACCGTTTCGTCGGAGGGAATATCGTGTCCGTCAAGAACTACAAGTCTTACCTTCTGGAACTTTATATCAACGTAGTAGTAGGTTCCGTCCTCACCGAAAACTCTGTCGGGATACTGTGACTGATGACGGAAATAATATTCATAAAAAGTCGAAAGCGACATATTCTGAGCATAGTAGTCGGGCGCCTCGAAAAGGGAATAGACAGCATCGTGGTTGCCCTCAGCGATAAGACACTTGTGCTCTATGTTATGGAAAAGCTTTCTGTACTCAATGAATTCTTCTATGTTCTCCTCGGGAGTGCAAATGCCCTGACCCGAGAAAAGGTCTCCTGCATTGAAAAAATATGGAATAGCGCAGTCGGTGAGCACCTTGTCAAGAAGGGCAGCCGAGTGCTTGTGGTTGGTTCTCCAATGAATATCGGTAATAAGACCGAAGCTTGCCCCTTTCGGTCCTGCCGCTATCTGGCGAGCGTGAATTTCTTTTATCTTTTCTTCAACGTGCTCGTTCCAGTATTCGGGAATAGTGGTGGCGATATCGTCCCAGTTTGTTTTATACATAGCCCTTTACCTCACTTGCTTTGTTTAAGTTCATGATAGCATAACAGCCTTTCTTTGTCAATAATTATTGACTTTTGAACCTACTTATTATAAAATAAAAATAAGCAAAAATCACAAAGGAAAATGCATATGAAAAAAGTACTCTTTATCGTAAACCCCTGTGCGGGAAAAATGAAAATAATGAAGGACCTCCTCGAGATAGACCGTGCCTTTTATAACGGCGACTGCGACGTTGATATCTATCTCACCAATAAAAGGGGAGATGCGGCTGAAAAGGTGAAGACCTCGGGCAAGAACTACGACGTAGTTGTGTGCGGAGGAGGAGACGGCACCTATAACGAGCTTATTACGGGTATGCTTGAAGCGGGACTTACCCTGCCTATCGGATATATTCCCGCAGGCACTACAAACGACTTTGCCTCTACCCTTGGACTTTCGCAAAATCCCGTCACTGCCGCCGCAAATATCACTGCAGGAACACCACGCCCCTTCGACGTGGGTAAATTCGGGGACTCATATTTTTCATATATTGCTTCCTTTGGCGCATTTACGAGCACGTCATATTCGACCCAACAGCAGATGAAAAACGTTTTCGGTCACTCGGCTTACGTCCTTGAGGGAATAACCGACCTTGCCTCTATCAAGCCCTACCACGTGCGCCTTGAAGCCAACGGCAAGGTTTATGAGGACGATTATCTCTTTGGCGCAATATGTAATTCTACGTCTATCGCAGGACTTATAAAGCTCGACGAAAAGCTTGTAAACCTGTCCGACGGCGAGTTTGAGATACTTCTCATACGTATGCCCCGACTTATTGTTGATCTGCCCAAAATCTTCCTTGCTCTTAAAAACGCAGATTACAGCGAAAAGCATATCACCTTTTTACACGCCCCCTCTGTAAAGGTGAAAACCCGTGACAAGCTTGAATGGGCGCTTGACGGAGAGTACGCAGAGTCAAATGGCGAGGTTATTTTAAAGAATATCCATTCTGCAGTAAATCTTATTGTGTGAGGAACTATGAAGGAACTAAAGCTTGAGGACATAAAGCTCCCCGACAGAAGCCTTGTCACCAATAAAGGTGATGCAGGACGTGTCCTTGTTATAGGGGGAGATTGCGGTATGGCGGGCGCTGTGGCTTTTTCGGCTGAGAGTGCCTACCGAAGCGGTGCAGGACTTGTAGAGGTGTCCTCTCATATAGATAACAGAATAGTTTTACAAACCCTTATTCCCGAGGCAGTATTCTCTTGTTGGGAAAAGCCCGCCTTGAAGAAAGCCGATGCCATTGTTCTTGGCGTTGGCATGGGTAAAAGTGTTACCGCCTCAAGGATAGTGGAAAGGATTTTGAGCGAGAGCACCGTCCCCACAGTACTTGACGCCGACGCACTCAATCTTATGGCAGAAAACCCCGACCTGATGAAGCTTTTGTCTCCAAAAACGGCGGTTACTCCCCACGTGGCAGAGCTGTCGAGACTTACCGGTTTTGATATCACTTACGTCAAGGATAACATCCAAAGTGTGGCAGTTGACTTTGCCACAAAATATAATACCAATATTATTGCAAAGTCGGACGTTTCATATATCGCACTTCATAACGGCGAGGTATATCGCAATACCACTGGCAACTCCTCTCTTTCCACAGGTGGCTCGGGTGATATCCTGACGGGTATTATCGCTGCATTCCTTGCAGGAGGGCTTGAGATGGAAAGAGCACTTACTTACGCTGCATATCTTCACGGCAAGGCAGGAGAGAGGGCAGGCGAGACTCTCGGTGAGCGTAGCGTTATGGCGAGGGATATAATAAAAGAACTTACAACGGTGTTCTAAAGAACACCGTTTTTTCATACAATTCAGTATGAAAAAAATACGAAAATTCTTTTATAATGCATCACTTATGGTAGTGACAACAGTGGTGCTTCGGATAATATCACTCTACTTCTCGGTCTATCTTTCAAGAACGGTGGGGGAAGAGGGAATAGGAATATATCAGCTAACCCTGTCGGTCTACCGACTTGGTATAACGCTGTCCTCGGCAGGCATCGGCTTTGCCGCAACACGCATTATCGCCGAGGAGGTAGAGAAGAAAAACCCGAGAGAAGCCCTTCGTGCCGCAGAGAGATGCCTTTGGCTCTCCTTTGGCTTCGGAATAGCAATCGCCTCGGTCTTTCTCTTATTTGCAGAGCTTTTCGCCTCTGCCTTTTTAGGGGATATGAGGACCGTTGTGTCTATCCGTGCCATGGCGATAAGCTTTCCCTTTGTGGTTATGTCCTCGGTCATCGGCGCCTATTTCACCGCCGTTGCCCACGTATCGAAAAACGCTCTTGGGCTGTTTGTTGACCAGCTTGTGAGAATTTCCACCACCTATTTAATGCTCCTTGGATTTGACGGAAAGAATTTGGAATATGCCTGCCTCTCCCTTGTCATCGGCGGAATTTTTGCCGAGGTGGTAAGCTTCCTTGTGACTTATATTCTCTATAATAAGGATAAAAAACAGCTCTCCTACGGCGAGCACCGTAAAACCAAGCTTGGAGGACGCATCGCCTATATCGCACTTCCCGTTGCCGTCAGCTCGGTGATACGCTCCTCTCTTTTGTCAATAGAGCATATGATGATACCCAGAGGGCTGAGAAAAAGGGGAGTTGACCCCTCCCGTGCTCTTGGGCTTTACGGAATGATAAGCGGTATGGTTTTTCCCGTCATCATGTTCCCATCAGCCTTCCTATATGCCGCCTCAGACCTGCTTGTCCCCGAATTTGCCGCCGCAGGTATCTCAGAGGATAAGAAAAGACTGAAAAGACTCACCTCTAAGGTTATGGAGCTTACCTCTTATTTCGGCGTGGGGGTAGCGGGTATCATGTTCGGCTTTGCCTACGAAATAGGGAACGTCTTTTATAACAGTGAGGAGTGCGGATTTTATATTAAGCTTCTTGCCCCCCTTGTCGTCTTTATGCTCTACGACCACCTTGCCGACGCAATACTGAAGGGACTCAACGAGCAGGTCAGCGTGGTGAAATATAATATCATCGACTCGGTGACAAGCGTACTTCTCGTATACTTTTTGGTGCCTGTTTTCGGGCTTTCGGGCTACGTCTTCGTTGTGTGGTTCGGAGAGGTCATGAACTGCATTATGTCCTCCTATAAGCTTGTGAGACGAACGGGCGCCCCTGTTAAAGCCCTTAAGTGGTTTGTGAAGCCCTTTGTGTGCTCTCTTTTGTCAGTAACCCTCACCCGTACACTTCTTGAGCTTTTCCACGGAGCAGTAGGTCAAAGCCTCTTTTCACTTATAGTAGCCTTTGCTATTTCTACCCTTGTCTATCTACTCACCATGCGTCTGTCGGGCTGTCTGACCCTCAACGACTATAAGCTTGTCAGACGTGCTTTTTCAAAATAATTGACTTTTCTGTGGGCAAAGGGTATAATGTAGTCGGGTGATGAATTTATGAAAAAAGAAAGAATAGAGAAAATAGCAAGAAATATAATGATAATCTCAGGGTTGAGCATTATAGTCGCCGACTTCTTTTTGGCGTACTTTTTGAATAACCACAATCAAGGCGGACTTATGACCTATAATTACACCACGAACCTTGCCTTCGTTATGATGTTCTCCTGCCCCGTCATCTTTGCCGTGATGAACGTGACAAGCTTCATAAAAGAAATGGTGCTCTTGAAATGCGGTGAAAACACAGGAATTAAAGCGAAGCTGTCCGTCATATCCTTTATTTTAGGTATTCTCGGCTTTGCCCTTTATTTTATATCCTCATCTATGACATCTCAGATTGCCATAACCCTTGGACTTGTCAGCGTAATTTTAATTTTTTTGTCAATAACAGCGTTTTTTATATACGCAGTAAAAAAATAGGCTAAGCCTAATTTAATTGAAAATTGAAAATGGAAAGTTGAAAATTAATGTAAATTTTGCAACGCAAAATTGTCCAAAGCTTTTGCCGAAGGCAAAAATATAACTTGTCAGAACGACAAATATCACTGACGAAGTCAATATAACTTGTCCGTAGGACAAATATAACTTAAGGCAAAGGGTTTTCCTTTGCCTTAAATAAAAGAAGAGCCGAAAGGCTCTTCTTTTTATACGTTAAACCTAAACAACGTTACGTCTCCGTCTTTCATTATATAGTCCTTGCCTTCGCTTCGAAGGAGTCCTTTTTCCTTGGCGGCGTTCATTGAACCGCAGGCGATAAGGTCATCATAGGCGATGATTTCGGCTCTGATAAAGCCTCTCTCTATATCCGAGTGTATCTTTCCTGCCGCCTGAGGGGCTTTGGTGCCCTTTTTGATAGTCCATGCTCTCACCTCGGGCTGTCCTGCGGTGAGGAAGCTTATAAGACCGAGAAGTGAGTAGCTTTCCTTTATAAGTCTGTCAAGACCCGAGGTTTTAAGTCCCAAGTCCTCAAGAAACATGGCTTTTTCCTCATCGTCAAGCTCGGCAATTTCTGCTTCGATGTTAGCGCAGATGGGAAGAACGCCCGAATTTTCACTTCTTGCAAAGTCGGCTACCGCCTTGTAGTGCTCGTTCTTCTCCTCAAGACAGTCAATGTCGGGAATATCGTCCTCACCGATGTTCGCCGCATAGATAATGGGCTTGGCAGAAAGAAGAGGAATGTCGGTCATGAACTTCTCCTCGTCCTCGCTTCTTTCAAGGCTTCTTGCACTCTCACCACCGTCAAGGTGCGCCTTGAGACGGTTCAAGAAATCAAGCTCAGCCTGAACACTCTTGTCACCCTTGAGCGCCTTTGTGGCTCTGTCTATTCTTCTGTCGAGAATTTCAATGTCCGAGAGAATGAGCTCGGTATTAATAGTCTGTATATCGTCGAGTGGGTCGATCTTCGAGTTTACGTGAATGACGTCATCATTTTCGAAGCATCTTACAACGTGCACAATGGCGTCAACCTCACGAATATGAGATAAGAACTTGTTACCAAGACCTTCGCCTGCCGCCGCACCCTTTACAAGGCCTGCAATATCTACGAATTCGATAATAGCCTTAGTTATCTTTTCGGGGGAGTACATTTTCGCCAGAACGTCAAGACGCTCATCGGGGACGGTTACTACACCCACGTTGGGGTCGATGGTACAGAAGGGGTAGTTTGCCGCCTCTGCTCCTGCTCCTGTTATAGCATTAAAAAGAGTAGACTTTCCAACGTTTGGAAGTCCAACTATACCAAGCTTCATATATATCTATTCTCCTAAAATGTAATTCTTTGCTACATTATAGCACACACTCTGCCTTTTTTCAAGTAAAAAATAGGAGATGTCTTATACATCTCCTATTTTTTTATTTACTAGGGAATTGCATTTAATCGACCTCGCCGTTTTGCTTAGAATCATTACGATAGGCGAGATATGCCAGTGGTGGCTCGCCACTTTTCATATTTTCAACTTTATTATATCCCCCGCACCCATTATGAGAACAAGGTCGTTTTCCTTTACGTTGTTTTTGAGATATTCCGAAATGTTCTCAAAGTCCCCAACGTATTTTCCGTGAGGGATATTGTCAGCTAAGTCCTTTGAGGTGATGCCGTAGACGTTCTTCTCTCTTGCGGCATATATATCGGCAAACACTACCTTATCACAGTTATGGAATGCCTTCACAAAGTCGGGGAAGAGGTCGTGAGTTCTTGAATAGGTATGAGGCTGATACACCACGATAACACGCTCTTTTTCAAGACTTTTCGCAGTTTCCAGCGTTGCCCTTATCTCGTCGGGGTGGTGTGCATAGTCGTCGTAAACGTCGGCGCCGTTCAGCGTTTTTCTGTACTGAAAGCGTCTGCCCACGCCACGAAATGCTTCAAGTCCCTTGACGATAGTGTACTTGTCTATTCCCGAAAGAATACAAGCACCGATAGCGGCAAGGGCGTTTCCTATCTGAAAGAGACCGGGAACCGAAAGCTTGATATGAGCAAAATACTCACCCTTCACAAAGACGTCAAATTCACCAAATCCCTTTACAAGACGTGCGTTTTCTGCCCAGATATCACCCACACCCTTCTTTACAGAGTAGTAGAGCACTTCCCCCGAAAAGCCACGTGAGGCTTCAACGGCGTTTTCACTGTCGGCACAGACAACGGCCTTATCCGAAATATTCATAAATTTGGTATAAGACTCCTTCATCTGGTCAATACTTTTAAAGTAATCGGTGTGGTCAAGCTCCACGTTGAGCACTACCGAAACTGTGGGGGCAAAGGAAAGGAAAGAGTCCTTGTACTCACATGCTTCAAAAACAAAGGAGTCCTCAGAGCCTATTCTTACACCGCCGTTAATGGAAGGCAGGTCTGCTCCGATCATAATGGTAGGGTCGAGGGGAGAATGAAGGAATATCTCGGATATCATACCCGACGTGGTAGATTTGCCATGAGTTCCCGAAATACCTATCCTTGTTTTATAGCATTTCATAAGCTCTCCAAGGAAAGGCGCTCTTACAACGGTGACGATACCTTTTTCACTTGCCTCAACCAGCAGTGGGAAATCTTCTTTTATGGCGGCAGTATATACAACTGCACCCACGTTTTCAAGACTTGGCATCACATCGCCGTATGTAACTTCAATTCCCTCTTTTTCCATAAGCTCGGTGTAGGGACCACGTCTCTCGTCGTAGCCCGACACCCTATAACCCATGCTTTTAAGCACTAATGCAATGGAGGACATACTCACTCCGCCTATACCTAAAATAAGGCAAGTTTTGTCCTTAATAAATTTATCATAGAAAAATTTACAATTTGTTAACATCTTTTCGCCTTTCATGTAATAAAATGCATATATAATCATTCTATGTTCAAAAATTTTTATTAATTATGTACAAACAGGAAGGGAGCCAAAGTTTATGAAGATCACAGACATCAAAATCAGAAAAACATTTGATGAAGGTCCTCTTAAAGCGGTTATATCGCTTACTTTCGACGCTCAGCTGGCAGTACACGACATCAAGGTAATTTATGCAAACGACAGATATTTCATCGTAATGCCAAGCCGCAAAAATTCTGACGGAACTTACCGTGACATCGCACATCCTATCAACGCTGAGTTCAGAACAGAAATCGAAGAAGCGGTTCTTGCGGCTTACAAAGAAGCCCTTGAGAATGCCGAAACACAAGAAGCTACAGAAGAATGAAAAAACAGGGAGATTTAATCTCCCTGTTTTTTATCTCGGAGATTGTGTTTTTATTTTAACATCTTTTCTCCGAAAAGTCCACAGTTTTTTTGTTGTACCGCAAATTCTGAAAGAATTTATTTAGAGTCGTTATTTTTCTTTGCTGTTGTTATCGAGGCAATAAGCTTTCTCCTTATTGTTCCGCTTTTGTCGCATAGGTTTTTGTAAACTACTTCATCAAAAGCCTTGACTTGAAACAGAATTTCTAACCAATATTCCGTTTCATAACATTCTTTTAGTGCAATTTCCATTTTACTAATGAAATCTGCTCTGCTTTGAGCATACTTTGCTTCATATGTGTTTGCACCTATTGAGGAGCAGGAGCGTAATAATTGATTTGTAAAAACGGCACGTCCTTTGATGTTATCACAAATAGCGGTTACCTCTACTACAAGCTCTATGGCTAATTCTTTTATTGTTTTATCATTCATAAATCCCTCTTATATGCGATATATTCGCTTCGCTCATGCGATATAGCCAAATTTCATTCGGCTGCGATATAACCTCACGTTGCTTGGTTACGATATGATATAAATTCTTTAGCGTATCCCGAAGGGATATATCGCACCAAAGGTATATCGCAAACCTTGTTTATATCGCAAATTCTGAAAGAATTTATATCGCTTCAGTGTGCACAACGTTGCACACTGAGCTCCAAATAATGTGTCTTGGGCAAGACTCAAAGCATTTTCCA
>JAZNZV010000151.1:0-6890 GCA_045595105.1 Eubacteriales bacterium
CATCGTAGAGGACGAAAAGACCATTGCCGAAATTCTTCTCTACAACATAAAGGCGGCAGGCTTTGACGCAGAGGCGAGACACGACGGAAAAAGCGGTCTTGATGAAGCCATGACAGGAAAATACGACCTCATTCTTCTCGACCTTATGCTTCCCGTTATGGACGGATTTGAGGTATGTGAAAAGCTTCGTGAAAAGCTTGACACCCCCATTATAATGCTTACCGCACGTGACACCGAGCAGGATAAAATAAAGGGACTGGACACAGGAGCTGACGACTACATGACTAAGCCCTTCAGCATAAACGAGCTCATGTCGAGAGTCCGTGCCAATATACGCCGTTACTCCAACGAAACGGTTGCAAGAAAGATAACCGATACCACTATTGTCGTTGGTGATGTGGTTATAGACTGTGAGAATTATCTCGTCAAAAAAGGAGATAAAATTCTCGAGCTTTCCAAGAAGGAATACGACCTTCTCGCCCACCTCTCAAAAAATCTCGGTAAGATATACAGCCGTGAGGAGCTTATGAGTGCGGTTTGGGGCTACGAGAACTTTTACGGAGATTTAAGAACCATTGACGTAACGATAGCAAGACTGCGTCAGAAGATTGACGGCGACGGAACGGGCGAAAGTCTTATCCAGACCAAAAGAGGTATGGGTTACTTTATAGCACCACCCGAAAAGTAAGATTTAAGGAGAGAGTACCTTGTATAAGAAGCTGCAATTTAAAATAGTTCTGATACTTGTATCCTTTATCGTCTGCGTTATGACGGTTGTGGGAACTATACTTATTTCAAACGTTTTCTCTTACTTTGAAGACGATTTTTTGAGTCAGCAGTCGGGAGTATTTACCGATGAGTTTATAGATGAGCTTGAAAAGACGCTCACCTACGCCGACTATCCCGAAAGACTGAAAAATACACTTGCTGCATATTCGGCAAGACTTGGAATTGACAGTTACAGAAACTACTACGTTCTCGATGCTGACGGGTCATTCCTTTCGGGCTCGGTTGCAGAAGAGGACGCCGACATAAAAAAGACGGAAAACCTTGTACGTGCCATTTCTGGAAAAAGCTCCCATAAGCAGAATGCAGGAAACTCCATGATGGACTGGGCTGAGGTGCTTTCCTCACCCGACGGAAAGGTACGTGCCATCGTTTATATATCGGACGATAACACAGAGCTTGAAGAGTTCTCGTGGTTGATTTTCACCATTATTCTTCAGTCACTCCTCATTGGACTCGTTATTGCGATCCTCTTGTCGTTTTTCCTGTCCAAGGCTATTGTCTCCCCTATTCAGAACATAACGAAAAAAGCCACTAAGCTCTCACGTGGAGACTTTGACGAAAAGCTGACGGTGTATTCCGATGACGAAATAGGTACTCTTACCGTCACCTTTAACCGAATGGCGGACACTCTTAAAAATAACATGAGTGAGATTAAGAGCGAGCGTGAAAAGCTTGAAACTATCTTCTATTATCTCAAAGACCCCGTTATTGCCTTCGACAGCGAGGGCTATCCCATACACATAAACCCCGAGGCAAAGGAGCTTTTCGGACTTCGTGAAAAGGACGAGCTCACCCTTGACGCACTTACCGAAAAGCTGTCCCTTGATTCCTTTACCGAGGACTTGACTGTGGGAGAAAACGATTCTATAAACCTTACCAACGTTGTTTACGAGAACCGGGTATTTGACGTAAGCTTCGGAAAATTCAACTTCAATCTTTCTGACAAATCCTTTGGCGGTTATATTGCCGTTCTTCACGACGTAACCGAGTCTTTCGAGCTTGACAAGTCAAGAAGAGAATTCATCGCAACGGTATCTCACGAGCTTGGCACACCTCTTACAAGCATCAAGGGTGCCACCGAGACTATTCTCGCCAATCCCGAAATGCCGGGAGAGGTGAAAAACCACTTCCTTGACATGGTTATAAGTGAAAGCGACAGAATGGCGCACATCGTTCACGACCTTCTCGTCCTGTCCAGACTTGACAACAACAGAATGAAGTGGACCCCCTCTTCCTTCCCCATTAATGAAGTAATCGAAAAATGCTGTCTTCTTCTCTCGGGTCAGGCAAATGACAACTCTCAGGAGCTTAAATTCATAAAGAACGAGGAGCTTCTCCCCGAAATAATAGCAGACAGAGAAAAGGTAGAACAGATACTTATAAACATCGTAGGCAACGCCCTGAAATACACCCAGAACGAGGGCAGAATATTCATTTCCGCCAATCTCAATGACGTTTCGGGAGTGGAAGGACTTGCCGACGGAAAATACTTCACAGTTGCGGTTACCGACAACGGCAGTGGCATTCCCGAAGAGGATTTACCTCACATATTTGAAAGATTTTACCGTGTGGAAAAGGCGAGAAACTCGGATAAGGGTGGAACAGGACTCGGTCTTGCCATTGCCCGTGAGATTGCCGAAGCACACGGCGGTACAATAACTATTGCAAGTAAGGTTCAGATAGGCACAACAGTTACCGTCTATCTTCCCGTTAAGGCAAAATTCGTAATATAAGTGGCTAACAGCCAGAAGAAAAGGAGAGTGAGAAAATGAAAAAAATTGCAACCCTTATAATATTCATTCTTGCATTTGTCATGCTCGCTCTCTGGATAAACTATATTTCACTGCGATTTGACGTAGAACAGGACACCCCCAAGCTTGACAGCGAGTATTGGATATTCTCGGGAACCACCGATGCCAACGTGGACGTTGTGGCAGACGAGTACTTTTTCTCACCTCTGTCGGTGTCTCTCGTGCTGTCAGGTGAAGGTCATACCTCGGCTTACAATCCCGAGCTTACCAATATTCTTTACGAAAACCACAAGCCCCTCATAAGGGAAGTGCTTTCCTCGTCTTACGTCTGCACTACTGCAAACACCACTCTTTGGAATGACGCTTTGAAGGGCGAAAACTTCGTAATGATAGATTATCCCACCTCCTTCCCATACACGGTCATCGCTCTGTTTTGCGAAAAAAACGATAACTTTCCGGAAGGAGAGGTGACGAGGATAAAATCACTCTTGCTCTTTTCAGACGAAAGAGGTAATCTGACCGCCCTTTCAAAGGATGGAGACGGCAAGGTGTTTTCCTATACCTTAAAGGACCCCTCTTCCCCGAATATCGTCTATGATTTTAACAGCAACAATCTTGCCGCATATACTGTAAATAAAGGTTTTACTGACTTCGTTTTCAATTTTAAATTAAAAGACGGTCAAAAAAACGAAAATCTTCCGCCGGAATATAAGCTTCTCTCCTTCTCACCTTCCCTTGAAGCGGTAACGGCGAAGTTCACCCTTGACGATATTCCCTTGAAGCTTTCCTCTTACCAAAGCACTCAGCCCTTGGATTTCGATACAGACGCTGTGCTCGCCTCTCTCTTCGACGTCTTTGAAATCAACCCGAACATTGTAGGATACTACTCCGACCCCGTTTCGGGAAGCTTTTTTGTAGGACAGGAAATGACTCTATTCATTGACACAGATGGAGCTGTGGAGTATTCTGCTACCGAAAAGGATAACGCTCCCGTGACCGTTGCATCCCTTCTTAATTCTGAGAGAAACAGCTTTTCTACAAATGAGCTTATTACAGCGGCTACTGCCTTTCTTGGCAAGCTTCCCACCTCTCTCATAGGTGACGGTGCTCTCCCCATTCTCGACGGAATATCTTATTCCAAGTTAAAAGGAGAAACGACCCTGCGCTTCAGCTATTACTACAAGCTTTCGGAAGTTTTAAAAAGCGGTGAAAAGGCAGGCTTTACCTTGACATTTAGTGACAGTGCGCTGATTAAAGCCACCTTCCTTCCTCTCATATTTACTCCATCGGATAATGTGACAAATAGCACAGAATATATAGATATGTCACTTACCCCCGACGTAGTATCACAGATACTGAACAGCAATGGTGACTTTGCTCCTGTTTACAATATAACAGAGGACGAAAGTGTCCTGCCTTTATGGATGGAAAAGACAAAAGGAGGTATGGTAAAAGAATGAAGTCCTCCAGTCTGAAAATACTTATTGCCCTTTTGTTTTTACTTGCAAGTGCATTTTTTGCGTTTAAAACCCTGGGGCTCTATTCCTCAAAAAACATTTTTACCGATGAGGAAATATCCGAAGCCGTAAAGGTAATAAATGAAAAGGGAGTAAAAATCAAAGAGCAATTGGTTATAAAAGAAAAAAGCGTTCCAAACGTAATAAAGCTTGAATTCAACTCTATTTCGTCAGAAAGCATTGCAAAAAGGCTTATGCGTGAGGAATACGGAAGCTTTACAATTCCCGACGGATTCAGTTATACAAACGATACCGAGTCCCTCTCCTTCTCTAAAAATTATGATTTGGAGTATATATACCTTCCCTCGGACGTCACAAAAGACAAGGTGACTAACGCTCTCGCACTGATAAACGACAGTGATGAGGCGGGTGAAAAGGCAGTAAAAAAGCTTACAGAAGCCTTTTTCAAAAACATAAACTCCGACCCCTACAAGGTTTCTCTTAAATTAAAGAAAAGCGTTACAAACGGCTCTTTGACCTACCTTGAAGCGGTACAATGCGTTGACTCTTATGAAATAGAGGGTGCAGGTGTCATTGTTGCGCTGAGCTCTGATAAGCCCGTGTATATTTCGGGAAAGCTGTTTTTTGCAGAAAGCTATAACGACTATGAAACCGACGCATTTGACAGCATAAACATTCTCTTTGAAATTGAAAAAAGCGACCTTGAAATACGCTCTATGGAGCTTATTTATGCGGTAGTTTTCGACAAAAAAAGCTCGGTGTATCTTACACCGTCATATAGGCTTTCATACTCCGACGGCAGTGTGAAAATATATGACGCCACAAGTGCCGCAAAGCGTTCTTCATAAAAATATCAAAATATACTTTATTTTTTTCAGTATTTATGTTATACTCTTAATGTCGATGATATTCGGCATGAACCGAAAGGAAAATTTTTAAAAAATGGATAAGATTTCGATAAACGGCGGAAAACCGCTCAGCGGGGAAATTGTCATCTCCGGCATGAAGAATGCGGCGGTTGCCATACTTCTTGCGAATATTATGGTGGAGGACGAATGTACTATTGAGAACCTCCCGAACATAAGTGACGTAAATATGTCTCTTGATATCCTGTCGGCTATGGGTGCCAAGGTTACAAGAATATCGCCAAGTGCGGTTAAAATAGATTCTAAGAATATCGTGGCTTGCTCGGCTCCCGACGAGCTGGTAAAAAAGATGAGAGCATCATACTACGTGCTTGGTGCAGAGCTTGCAAGGTTCGGACGCTCCTCTGTTGCCTGCCCAGGTGGCTGCGACTTTGGTGTCAGACCCATCGACCAGCACATCAAGGGCTTTGAAGCGCTTGACGCTACCGTTTCTGTTACCGACAACCACATCGTTGCAGTAACTGCAGGCGGTGTAAAGGGTGGCTCGGTCTTCATGGACGTGGTATCGGTTGGTGCTACTATAAACGTAATGCTTGCGGCAGTAAAGGCTGATGGCACAACGGTTATTGAAAACGCAGCCCGTGAGCCTCACATCGTTGACACCGCAAACTTCCTCAATGCCTGTGGTGCAAAGATAAGCGGTGCAGGTACCGACGTTATAAAGATAACGGGAGTTCCCAGTCTTCACGGTGTTACATACGCTATTATCCCCGATATGATAGAGGCGGGTACATTTATGGTATTGGCATCTGCCACCTGTGGCAAGATTAAGATTTCAAACGTTATTCCAAAGCACCTTGAGTCAATATCTGCAAAGCTTGTTGAAATGGGAACGACCATCGACGAGGATGACGACGCTGTAACAGTTAGTCGAAACGGCGTTCTCTCTCCCATTAACGTAAAAACACAGCCTTACCCGGGCTTCCCCACGGATATGAACCCTCAGATGTGCGTTCTCATGTGCCTTGCAGGTGGCAAGAGTAAAATGATAGAGGGCGTGTGGAATAACCGCTTCAGATACGTGGAAGAACTGAAACGAATGGGAGCGGACATAGAGGTTCAAGACACTACCGCCACTATCAACGGTGGCTCGGCTATGCATGGAGCAAGCGTGAGAGCAATTGACCTGAGAGCAGGAGCGGCTATGGTTATAGCAGGTCTTGCTTGCAAGGGACATACGGATATCGACGATATTTTCCATATTCAGCGAGGCTATGAAGACATTATAGGAAAGCTTCGGGCAGTCGGTGCGGATATTGAAATAATATCTAATAATTAATCCCCAAAAAACAGTGAGTTCGTAACCATCCTCACTTAAATAAAAACTAAGGAGCCAAAAAATGAACAAGACAAGAAGTCGTTTTATTGCTGAGGGCGCCATGATTGCCGCCCTCTACGTTATTTTAACCTACGTTGCCATGATGCTGGGACTTGATAAAATGGCGGTACAGCTGAGATTTTCAGAAGCTCTCACCGTGCTTCCACTATTTACCGCATCGGCAATTCCGGGACTCTTTCTCGGATGCCTTATTGCAAATATTCTCACGGGGTGCATTATTGTTGATACCTTGCTTGGTAGCCTTGCCACCCTTATTGCAGCCATCATCACGAGAAAGCTGAAGAAGTTCCCATACCTTGCCCCTCTCCCCGCAATTGTAGCAAATACCATCGTAGTTCCTCCCGTTCTTGCCTTCGCATACCACGTGGAAACAGCCCTGCCTCTTATTTATCTCACGGTTTTCCTCGGTGAAGTGCTGTCAGCGGGAGTACTTGGAACAATTCTCACCAGAGCACTAAAAAAACGTACAAAGCATTCTTGACATATCCCGAGTATTATGATATAATTCTTTGGTAAATAAGTGCAGAGATATCGAAGTGGTCATAACGGGGCTGACTCGAAATGAGGTAAGCTTTTCGGAAATATCCTCTCCAAAAAGTGCTCGAAA
>JAZNZV010000152.1:0-1699 GCA_045595105.1 Eubacteriales bacterium
AAGTAAACAAAAAAACAACGGCGTATTTACGGCAGAATACGTTGTGAAAAAATCTTTGCCGAGAAATGGATGTATAATTATGGCTTTTTACTTTGAAGAATGTTCTCACACTTTTAACGAATATCTCCTTGTTCCGGGATACTCAAGCTCTGAATGCGTGCCCTCTAAGGTTTCTCTCAAGACCCCTCTTGTAAAGTTCAAGAAGGGGGAGGAGCCCGCTATCAGCCTCAATATACCTATGACCTCTGCCATCATGCAGGCGGTTTCCGACGATAAGCTTGCCGCAGCTCTTGCAAAAGAGGGCGGAATATCCTTTATCTACGGCTCTCAGACTGTTGAGGACCAGGCGGCAATGGTATCCAGAGTTAAAAATTATAAGGCAGGCTTTGTTGTAAGCGACTCCAACGTGAAGCCCGATGACACACTTGAAACCGTTGTAAATCTCACTGCCAAAACAGGTCACGCTACCATTGCGGTAACAGATGACGGAACTCCCAACGGTAAGCTCCTCGGTATTGTTACAAGCCGTGACTACCGTGTATCAAGAATGGATTTTTCCACAAAGGTAAGTGAATTCATGACTCCCCGTGACGCTCTTGTTGTGGCGGGCAAGGACACTACTCTTAAAATTGCCAACGATATTATCTGGGACCACAAGATAAATTCTCTTCCCATTGTTGACGATGATGACAGACTCCTTTATTTCGTATTCCGAAAGGACTATTCTGCGCACAAGGAAACTCCTCTTGAGCTTATTGATAAGGACAAGCGTTACATGGTAGGTGCAGGTATCAATACCCGTGACTACGAAACGAGAGTTCCCGCACTTGTTGAGGCAGGTGCCGACGTACTTTGTATCGACTCATCTGAGGGCTTTTCCGAGTGGCAGTCAAGAACTATTGCATTTATCCGTGAAAAGTACGGCGATAGCGTAAAGGTTGGTGCAGGTAACGTAGTAGACCGTGAAGGCTTTATGTTCCTTGCCGAGGCAGGCGCCGACTTTATTAAGATTGGTATCGGTGGCGGTTCTATCTGTATCACCCGTGAGCAGAAGGGTATCGGACGTGGACAGGCAACAGCGGTTATCGAGGTTGCGGCAGCACGTGACGAGTACTATGAAAAGACAGGCGTTTATATTCCTATCTGTTCCGACGGCGGTATCGTTTACGACCACCACATCACTCTCGCCCTTGCTATGGGTGCTGACTTCGTAATGCTTGGCAGATACTTTGCACGCTTTGACGAAAGCCCCACAAATAAGCTTAACATCAACGGAAACTACGTTAAGGAATATTGGGGAGAGGGCTCCAACAGAGCAAGAAACTGGCAGAGATACGATATGGGCGGAGACAAGAAGCTTTCCTTTGAAGAGGGCGTTGACTCCTACGTGCCTTATGCAGGCTCACTCAAGGATAACGTTACGATGACTTTAAACAAGGTCAAGTCAACTATGTGTAACTGCGGAAGTCTTAACATTCCCGATTTCCAGAAGAATGCGAAGCTCACCCTTGTTTCAGCTACAAGTATCGTTGAGGGCGGTGCTCACGACGTAATACTTAAAGAAAGCTCAACCAAGGTTATCAAATAAACGCTTTTAATATTCAGGGGAAGCACTTTTTATAAAAGTGTTTCCCCCGAACCCCTTATGAAAACAAGTTTAACTATTTAGGGATTACTTATGAAAAAGATATTGAAATTT
>JAZNZV010000153.1:0-5372 GCA_045595105.1 Eubacteriales bacterium
CCTTTGTCGCTGAGCCCTTTTATGCGGTGTGATATACCTGCAACAAAGCCACCCTTGGCACAAAAGGAGTTTTCTCCCATTTCTTTACATTGGTCTATAAATGAACGAAGGGCCTTGTAGTTCCTCGCTGAGTATTTTTCAAGCTCTTTTTCCTGCAGAATTCCGTCCTCGCCTGCGGCACGCTTCATTATATCGTAAAGACTGCCGTGAGGCTCTTTTTCGGGTCTTGACACAAGCTTAATTTCATTCGTTTCCTTTTCTTTACCGAAGAAGGAAACCGACCTTTCGGTGTCGCAGATGATGTTCCCGTCGTTTATCATAGAGAGAATAAGGGCACTCATTATATCCCCCTCTTCTCCTCCAACACCGAACTTACGGCAAAGGTAGTAGGACATGGAGATATCACCGTTATTGGGGGTATCTCTGAAATAATTTGCGTTTTTCTTGAAGTTATTTCTCTCGTTTGCAACTATAACGGAATATGTAACGGCAGAGCCGACACCTGCAATTATAAGTGCAAATACCGCTATAAAAGCAAGCTTTTCGCCTGTTGATGTGCCATAGTCCGAGCCTTTGAACGCCTTTTCCTTCAGGTCTTCAAAGCTACCTTCTTTTACAAGAGTAGGCAAGAGCACGCCCTTTTCAAAGGAAAACATAATTTGAAAATGCATTTCATCCTCTAAGGGAGAAAAGGTGCGGGCTGTAATTATTCCGTCCTCAAGCCTCACCTCTCCGTCAAAGCCGAAAGCCCATATGTCGGCAATACTGTCGGTAATGAGCGTTCCGTCGGCAAGGAACAGTGAAAAGGTAACGTTAGTGGGAAAGGTTGACATCTCGGGGTTGACGTACATGAAGTTAGAGCCGTCCTTGTCGTCGTAAGAAGCTACAAGCCCCTCGAGGGTATAGCTTATGGTATACCTTCTTTCACCATAGTCGCCGATACCCCAACAAAGCTCGTAGGAGCCGTTATTTTCAACGATTCCGCACTTGTCCTTCTTCTTTGTACGAGAAGCCTTTATATTCCAGTCATCAACGTAGGTATACTCCCCGCTTTCATCGGATACTGCAAAGTCTTCAATTTCGATGCCGTCAAGGTTTCCTATGACTATATAGTTTTCGCTTCCCTCTTCAAATTCTCCCTGCCATACCTGAGTCACTCTGGCATTTCCTTTCTTGTCAACGCTGACGGATATATCTATATCCGACACGTTGTTGGCAAAGGCGGTCAAGGAGAGAAGTATAAAAAGAGATAAAAACAATAAAAGCTTATTCATTTTATTTCATGCTTGGCATGTCGGCTTTTGCGTTATTTTCTTCCAGGTAGTCACGCATATTGATTCTGAGAAGTGATGCGGCGATTGAGGTGGGGAACATACGTATTTCACGGTTTAATTTCGTAACCGAGTCGTTGTAAATAAGACGTGATTTGCGCACCATATCCTCATAGCTGTTTGTGGAGTCCATAAGCTTCATATAGTTTTCGTTAGCCTTGAGGTCGGGGTAATTTTCAGCAACTGCCATGATTTTACCAAGTGCTTCGGTAATTATGTTTTCCTGTGCCTGCACTTCCCCAGCTGAGGTTGTACCCACAACGCTTCTTCTCATTTTAACGGTGTCGGCAAGGGTCTGATATTCGTGCTCTGCATATCCCTTAGTGATGTCGAGAAGAGCTGTGAGAGCATCCCAACGGGAAGAAAGCTGAACACCTATCTGACTCATGGCGTTATTTACGTTCTCGTCCATAGTAACAAGCTTACGCTGTACCGAGACGAACCACATTACTATTACTACTATTACTGCTACGATAATTATTGTTGGTATCATAAAAAATCCTCCTTGAATTTGTTACTATAATTTTATCACAACATTTTTTCTTTTGCAATAAATTTTGAAATTATATATTGAAATTGAAGGTGAACGGTTGTATAATTAAATTAAATAAAATCAGTTTGGAGGAGAATTATGAACAAAACAGCAAAGCTTATCACTCTGGCAGTTGTGGTTGTAGTGCTTATTGCTATATCCATTTCGTTTATGACCGTCATTCCTTCGGGACACACGGGTGTTATTACCACCTTTGGAAAGGTTTCCGAGGAGGTTTTACAAGAAGGTCTTCACGTGAAGATGCCTTGGCAGGTAGTACATAAAATCAACAACAGAATCACGAAGCTGGACGTGGCGACCGAAGCCTTCAGTAAGGATTTGCAGACGGTTTCCACAGTTATTGCGGTGGAATACCGAGTTGACAAGTCAAAGTCATATTCCATATTCAAGGAAGTAGGCGACTTCTATGAGTCCATTCTCGTGCTCCCTGCGGCAAACGAGGTCCTCAAGTCAATAGTATCTCAGTATACTGCCGAGGAGACTATTACAAACCGTGAAATGATATCAGAGGGTCTTGTGGTAGAGCTCAACGAAAAGCTTAACGATATAGGCATCACAGTAGAGTACGTAAACATTATAGACTTCGACTTTTCGGAGGCGTACATAAGCGCCATTGAAGAAAAGCAGGTTGCCGAGCAGAAGCTTCTTAAAGCAAAAACGGAAGCCGAAGAAAAGAAGGTTACCGAGCAGGGTGAGGCAGATGCTATGCTGATAAAGGCACAGGCTGAGGCAGATGCCCTCATCATTAAGGCGGAGTCGGAGGCGAAGGCAAACGAGGTTATCGCCAACTCTATAAAAGAAGGACTTGTTGACTATAAGATGATAGAAAAATGGGATGGTAAGCTTCCTTATGCAACAGGCTCCAGCTCAATCATCGACTTCTCGGGACTGGAAAAAGGCAACAGTGCACAATAAAAAAATTAAGGTTGCTTTTTGTGCTTCGTTGTGTTATAATTAGACAAAATGCACAGATATACAATTTTAAGGAGGATACACGCAAAAATCATGGAAATTAATTTAAACCGCTTGCTTTCACTTCTTGTAAGCAAACTCAAGTACATAGTTCTTATTGCCGTTATTCTTGCAATAGGTGCTTTCGGTTATACCAAAATGTTTGTAAGCGAAAAATATACTTCTTCTGCAAAGTTTCTTGTAGATATGGAAGTAACTCAGAACAAGGCTTCCGAGCAGTCCTTCTCGGTTAATGCGTTGAAGTCCTATATGGCTATCTTCAACACAAGAGACTTCTTTAACGAGGTTACAGATATTTACAACGCTGAAAAAGGTGAAACTGTATTCACCTCAAGCGAAATCAGGGCTATGACATCCATTTCGGACTCCAGCAGTGCCGACGAGCCCACCTTCTACATAAAGGTCACTGCAACCGACCCTGCAACAGCCTATGACGTTTCAAAAACCGTTGCGGAGTACGCCGTTTCAAAGATTAACGAATTTGAATATCTTAACACCATTACTATGGTAGAATCACCTATAAAGGCACTTTCCCCTTCATCCCCCAACGTTAAAAAGAATGCGCTTATAGGCTTTGCCCTCGGTGTTATTCTCTCAGCCGCCTTCTTTGTTTGCAGAGAAATGTTCGACGGCAGAATAAAGAACATTGAAGATATTTCAAACGAATACGATATTCCGATTTTGGGAGTAATTCCCGACACCACAGTTGAAGCTCCAAATACTAAATCTGCCAAGCCTAAAAAAGCAAAATCGAGCAGTAATGGGAAGGAGAATGTCTGATGGCTAAGAATAAGTTAAATCGCAAAAACTCCGAAACAACTATAACTCCGTCTTCAAGCGAAATTCCTGCCACAACTCTATTTGCGGTAAAGGAAGCGTACAAATCGATCAGAACAAACATTATCCTCAATCTTGACGATAAGCCTTGTCACACTATTGTTTTAACAAGCTCTCTGCCCGGAGAAGGAAAATCAACCTCTTCTATCAATCTTGCAATAGCTATTGCACAGTTTGAAAAGAAGGTGCTCATGATAGACGCCGACCTGAGAAAGACAAAGGCGTCCAGATACATGAAGCTTAACTCAACCTTGGGACTTACCGACGTAGTTAAGCAGGAAGCGAAGTTCGAGGACGTTGTCAACAAGACAAAGCACGAAAACTTTGATTTCCTTTCATCGGGAACTATTGTTAACAACCCCGCTGAAATACTCGCAAGCCGTGCCATGAGCTCTCTTCTCAGTGAGCTTAGCACAAAGTATGATTACATACTCATCGATACGCCTCCCGTTAACGTAGTGTCGGACGCTCTTCCTCTTATCCGCACTGCCGACGGTGTAGTCGTTGTTGCAAGAGAGCTTGTAATTACCGCAAAGGATTTCAACAAGCTTATCACAGGGCTTAAGATGATAAAGGCTAACATTCTCGGTCTTATCTACATCGGAACCGACTCCACACAGCCTTATTATCATTCAAAGAGCTATTACGGAAAATACGGCAAGTATTCTCAATACGCACACAATCACGGTTACTCGTCTTACGACACCTTGGATTAATTTATTAACGGCTGTAAGAAAGCTTGATTAAAGGTTTTCTTACAGCCATTTTGTTAAATTCCTGTGAACTTTTTTCAAAAAAGCTCTTGACATATATCAAAAAGATGATATACTAAACTTAATAGTATACCGTTTGGAGCGTAATGTCCATGCAAGATTCCCGCTTAGCTCTTGAGATACTTCTTGCAGAGCGTACAAAAAAAGGTGACCACGATGCTTTCTTAGAGCTCGCACGTGGATATGAAAAGACAATACGCAAGGTATCGGATACTCCGAACGTTTCAAGCGACGAAAAGAACGATTTATATCAAGAAGGGTTGATAGGGCTTTATAAGGCGGCATTGACCTATGATGAAAAGTCGGGCACTTCGTTTTCAACCTATGCAGGTATCTGCATAAAGCACAGTATTATCTCGGCATTAAGAATATATTACGGCAAAAAGAATTATCCCATCCGCTCTTCCCTTCCCTTGGACTCGGATAGTGACACAGCGGAAATTCAAGGTCTTGGTCTCATTACACAACCCGAAATGCTTATCATCGAAAGAGAAAGCTATGAGGCTCTCGTTTCTAAAATAGACTCGGAGCTGTCAAGGTACGAACGAAAGGTTCTGAAGCTTTTTCTTCAAGGAATGACGTACGGGGAAATTTCAGAAAGATTGCAAACATCGACGAAATCGGTTGACAATGCGATTCAAAGAATAAGAGGCAAGCTGAAGTTATTGATCGGGTGAAAGCCCTCAATATATAAATAATTAATATCAGCCAATATGTCCGTATAGCTTAAAAAAAGCGCTCCCTTGGGAGAGATAGCGGTGAAAATCCGTTTATGGGCTATGCCGAAAAGGCGCATAAATTTTTTATTAACCGAAAGAGGTAACAAGATGTACGAGGACAAGACATTAGTCTGCAAAGACTGCGGCAGCGAATTTGTATTTACTGCAGGTGAGCAGGAGTTCTATG
>JAZNZV010000154.1:0-3606 GCA_045595105.1 Eubacteriales bacterium
GTCGAGTCGAACAAGTAGCGAAGCAGAACGGAAAAAGACGAAGAAATTTTAGTGGTGGAATAATCTCATTCCCGTAAATGCCATAGCCATACCAAACTTGTCACAGGTTTCGATAACCTGATCGTCACGGACTGAACCGCCGGGCTCGGCTACGTACATTACGCCACTTCTCTTTGCACGCTCGATGTTATCACCGAAGGGGAAGAAAGCGTCAGAGGCGAGAGATACGCCTGTAATAGAATCGAGGTAGGCTCTCTTTTCTTCCTTGGTAAGTACTTCGGGCTTTTCGGAGAAGAAGCTCTGCCAAACGCCGTCTGCCAGCACTTCCTCGGGCTCGTCGGAAAGATAGATGTCGATGCAGTTATCTCTCTCGGGACGTCTTACGCTTTCAAGGAAAGGAAGAGCGAGGGTCTTGGGGTGCTGTCTGAGATGCCAGAGGTCTGCCTTACTTCCTGCAAGGCGTGTGCAGAGAATTCTCGACTGCTGACCTGCGCCAACGCCGATACACTGTCCGTCGTAAGCGTAGGAAACAGAGTTTGACTGAGTATATTTAAGAGTGATAAGTGCGATGATAAGGTCTATCTTCTTATCCTCGGGTATCTCCTTGTTTTTCGTAACTATATTTGAAAGGAGCTCACGGTCGATTTTGAAGTTGTTTCTTCCCTGCTCAAAGGTGATGCCGAACACTTCCTTGTGCTCTATCTCGGCGGGAACGTAGTCGGGGTCGATTTTAACGATATTATAAGCGCCCTTCTTCTTACCCTTGAGTATCTCAAGAGCCTCGGGCTCATAGTCGGGAGCGATAATTCCGTCGGAAACCTCTCTTGCGATAAGGCGGGCAGTTACGACGTCGCACTTATCAGAGAGTGCTATCCAGTCGCCGAAGGATGACTGACGGTCGGTTCCTCTCGCTCTTGCGTAAGCTGAGGCAAGAAGCGAGGAGTCAAGGTCCTCAATATCGTCCACGAAGCAAGCCTTCTTAAGGCTTTCGGGAAGAATTTTACCTACTGCGGCAGAGGTGGGAGAAACGTGCTTGAAGGAGGTTGCGGCAACCATGCCTGTGGCTTCCTTTATTTCCTTTACAAGCTGCCATGAGTTAAAGGCGTCAAGAAAGTTTATGTATCCGGGTCTGCCGTTGAGTATCTCGATAGGAAGCTCGCTTCCATCTCTCATATATATTTTTGAGGGCTTCTGATTGGGGTTACAACCGTATTTAAGCTCAAATTCACGCATCATTTTACTCCTTAAATATTCTTATTTATGATAATTTCGCTGTGGGCACTGCCGTCGAGGGGCACGCATCTTACAAAGAGTGACACCTTGTTGTCGGCGTTAAGGCTCTGCCAAACCTCTTCTGCAAAGTCCTCGATAGTATCGGGAATAACCACTCTCTCGGGTTCTCCGTCAAAGGAGGGAATGGGGCTTCCGTCGCACTCATAGGTATGAATGAAATGACCCACACCGTCAAGGGGTGTATAGTTATAATAGTAGCGGTTGCACACGTCGGGATTTCCGTCGGCGCTCTTTAAAATAGACATTTTATAGGTGAAGCTCTCTTCCATGAAGTTATAGTAGAGAGCGCCCGAAATTCTGGGTGTAAAGTTGGGAGCGTCGGGCTCAAACTCACGGGTATTCAGTGCGTTTTCAAAGGCGAATTCGTCCTCGGGTGTTTCCTTCATGAAATCTAAGATAGTATTCGTCTGGTCACCGTTGGTGATAATGTCAACGCTTCCGCCACAGGCTGAAAGATAAGGATTATAGATAATGAGGCTGGGGTCGGTAAGCTTCGATTCGTCGAAAGCCTTAGTTCTCATACCACCCTCAAAGCGCTGAAATATTCTGTTACGGCTGTTCTCACTTCTGCCCATGATGAAATAGGCTATCATTGCGTTTTTGCCGTCACTGCTCTTGCCGATAATTATTCCTCTGCCGGGATATGAATTAGTAGAGAGGAGACTCTTTATAGAATTTAGTCCTTTTACACTCATTTATTTTACCTTTCCTTTCAGTTCGCTTGCCACAAGCTCGGTGGCACGGGGAAGTATTATCCACTCCGCCTCTTCCATTACTCTCTTCTGGAGTATCTCGGGGGTATCCCCCTCTTTTACCTCAACGGCTTTCTGCATGATTATCTTTCCGCCGTCGGGTATCTCGTTAACAAAATGAACGGTAGCGCCCGTCACCTTGACGCCCTTTTCAAGTGCCGCCTCGTGAACGTGGAGTCCGTAAAATCCCTTACCGCAAAATGATGGTATAAGGGCTGGGTGCACGTTGATTATTCTCTCGGGGTAGTCGTCGGTGAAGCTTTTGGTGAGAATTGACATAAAGCCTGCAAGGACGATGAGGTCAATTTTCTCTTCCTTCAAAATCGCCTTTACCTTTTCTTCAAAGGCTTCCTGACTTCCCTCTTCCTTTTTAGTAGCTACCGCAGTTTTTATACCTGCCTTCTTCGCTCTCTCAAGGGCATAGGCTGAGTGAGAATTGGAGAGCACAAGGGCTATTTCACCGCTTTCTATCTCCCCTCTTTTCTCAGCATCAATAAGTGCTTGGAGGTTGGTACCGCCTCCTGAGACGAATACCGCTATTTTGACTTTATTCATAACGTTCCTTTTTAAATGAGAAATGATAAATTATGGTAAATTTCCCGAAGGGAAATTCTCCTTAATTTCTAATTCCTAATTTCAAATTTCTAATTTTCTTAAATGAGATTAATTTTCTCTTCTCCCTTAACTATCTTACCGATAACGTAAGCGTCTTCGCCATGGGCTCTCAAAATGTCTATTGCCTTTTCCACGTCCTTTTCAGGAACTACGATACTCATACCAACGCCCATATTGAAGGTATTGAACATATCACGCTCGGGGATATTGCCTGCCTTTTGAATGAGGTCAAAGAGAGGAAGAACACGAACGCTGTCACGCTTAATTTCAGCGCACAGTCCGTCGGGAATTGAACGGGGGATATTCTCGTAAAAGCCACCGCCTGTTATATGTGAAATACCCTTAACGTCAACCTCTTTCATAAGGGCGAGGACGGGCTTTACGTATATCTTGGTAGGCTCGAGAAGTGCTTCGCCAAGGCTCTTGCCCGAAAGCTCGTCGAGAGGTGCTTTAAGGTCGCAGTTCTCCACGTCGAACACCTTTCTCACAAGTGAGAAGCCGTTTGAATGTACGCCTGATGAGGGAAGGGCGATAACCACGTCACCCTCTGCCATCTTCGTGTTATCTATAACACGGGGTCTGTCAACAAGACCTACTGCAAAGCCTGCAAGGTCGTATTCGTCAACGGGATAGAAGCCGGGCATCTCTGCAGTTTCACCGCCGATAAGAGCGGCGCCCGCTCTCACACAGCCCTCGGCAACGCCCTTGACGATATCTGCAATGCGCTCGGGCAGGTTCTTGCCACAAGCGATATAATCGAGGAAGAAGAGGGGTGCGGCGCCCGAACAGATAACGTCGTTTACGCACATAGCAACGCAGTCGATTCCAACCGTATTGTGCTTGTCAAGCAGGAAAGCCAGGCGAAGCTTGGTTCCTACGCCGTCGGTTCCGCTCACCAGAACGGGATTCTTCATTCCGCAAAGATCCGGAGCAAAGAGTCCTCCGA
>JAZNZV010000155.1:0-1584 GCA_045595105.1 Eubacteriales bacterium
GGAAGAGGAAAGCGTTGCTGTAACGGGTATTGCCCTTAACGGTGACGTTATTACAGTGGACACCGAAAAGGGAAGCTTCGACGTCAAGGCAGAAGCTCTTGACAACTACTTCACCTTTGAAGTGATATCCGATATGCCCGAGGGCATTTACAAGGCGTACATGGCATACGTGAAGTATGACTACGACTACCTTGACAAGAAAAACACAGGTGCAGTAATTATCCCTATGACTATTTGGGCTGACCCTGTCCGTTATCCGGATGCCAAGGACAAGGAGACCTACTGCCGTGTATTCCCTCACCTTGGTGATGTTAAAGCTAAAATTGCCCTCATTATTGCCCCAATCGTTGAGCATCGTGATATCATCAAAAAAGTGTGCCTGAATATAGACAAAAACTGTGGTATTGTTTCAACAACAGGCGGTGCCTGGGGTAGAGATTCAAGGCTCAACTTCTCTGACTACACAATTATTACAGAGTCAGAAAAAGAATACATTGATAATCACATTGACTATTTCAAATCACTTGGCGTTGACCAAATTGACATTCACAAAGGGCCTTTTACCTTCCGTCAGGGTGACTTCAAATTTGAACGTTATAAAGATGCTAAGGAGTTCAAAAAGAACGTTTCCGACGTACTTGAAAAGAACGGCATGACCGCAGGTCTTCACACCTACTCATTCTACGTTAACTATGACGTTGAAACAATTCTTTCTAAGCCTGAAAACCTCCGTCAAATCAAGGTCATGGGAGAATACACTCTTGCAGAGGATATTTCAGAGGACTTCACAGGACTATTTAAAATTGAAGAGGACTATAATTTAATTCCAACCGACAGGGGATTCTGTCAGAACAACTCTCCCTTCTTCCTTATGGACGACGAGCTTGTTGAGTTCGTTATCACCCCCGAGGGACTTAAGATTACAGGCAGAGGCAGGGCAGAGTCAAAGAAAAGCTCTCACAAGAAGGGACTTGTTATCAAACACCTTGAAGGACACTATTATGGTCTTATGCCCAAACCCGGCTCGGAATTATATCTTGAAATAGCAAGACTCACCTCAAAGGCATACAACGAAGGTGGCTTTAAGATGATATATCTTGATGCTCTTGACGGAATCCGCCATCACTGCGACGAAGAAGACGAAGCTTGGTTCTATATGGCGCAATACGTTTGCGAGGTTCTCAAGGGCTGTAACACCTACCCTGTTTTAGAGGGTGCTGACTTTATGCCTTCAATGTGGGCAGCACGAGGAAGAATAGGTGCCTGGGATACTCCTTACCGTGGTTACAGAAACTGGAATCTCTGGCATACAAGAGATAATAAAGAATTCATCGACCGCTATCTCTCTCCTACTTTGGGTTGGTATAACTTCTATCCTCAGACGGATAAATATCCTGCAAATGAGCATACAAAGTATCATCACACAGACTCAGTTCATCACATAGGCTCTCTTGCTCTCATGTACGATTTCTCCACAGTTTTCAACGGAGACGGAGATTCCGCTTTCGAGAGGTATGCAGGTACAAAAAGGAATGTTGCTATCTACAAGAAGTATGACGACCTTCGTAAGGCTCAGTACTTCTC
>JAZNZV010000156.1:0-10271 GCA_045595105.1 Eubacteriales bacterium
GGGTCAGACCGACGAAAAGGAAATGGGAGTGACCTATGACGAGGTAGAGCGCTTCATCAAGGGGGAAGAGGTATCTTCCGACTCCCGTGAGATAATCGACCGCTACCACGTACGCTCACAGCATAAAAGAGGATTGGCAGAGCTTTTTGAAAAAGAGAGAGACTAAGGCTTAAAAATTTTTTTAAACCCACAAAAAATAAAAAAACCTCAAATTTACTTTTTCACTCATTTATAAAATTGGGAATAGACTTAAAATGAGGTGAAAAATGTGAAAAAGGTCACGATTTTTCTTATAACCTTGACGTTACTCCTTCTTTTGGCTTTTTGGAGTGTAGAGAGACTATGCCCCCTTGCTCTTTCTTTTGCCGAGAGCCGTGCGAGGAATATGGCGCTTGGAGTGCTGTCACAGTCGGTTGAAGAGGTTATAGAAAAAACACAGCTCAGGTACGACGACCTTGTAAGTGTGGAAAAGGACAGCGAGGACAACGTTACAAGCCTTTCTACACGGGTAGAAAACGTCAATACCTTTAAAAGCGAGGTTTCGTCGAAAATTCTCGAAAAGCTTCTTGAAGAGGGTAAAAGTAATATTTCAATTCCCTTAGGTAACCTTACGGGAACACTTCTTCTTACGGGAAGAGGCCCGTCTGTCAAGGCTCGGATAATTGAGGTGAGCTTTGCCGAAAGCCGTCTTGAAAGCACATTTACTCAATGCGCAATCAATCAGACCCGTCATACCCTGAACATAAAAATAAAAATCATAATGCAGATAGCCATACTCACAGGGGTTTACAGCGTTGAAACAGAGGACAGTATAGTGGTTGCAGACACTGTAATAGTTGGCAAGGTGCCCGACGGATATACCTCTATAAATAAGGCAAGCGACGAGCTTATCGGAGACGTGGTTGACTTCAAAGCGGAGTAAATTTCAAAAAACTCTTTTCAAAAGCATAAAAGTATGTTATCATTATATTGAATACAAAAATGAGAGGATATAAAAATGAAAAGCAGAATTATTTGTCTTTGCCTTTGCGTTGTAGCGCTTGGCGTTTCAATGCTTATGACAGTTAAACTTATAAATTCCGAGGAGATAGACCCACCCGTAATAAGCTCCGACAAGGATAAGACTCCTTCATCAGAGCAGGGAAAAGGTGACAAAAACGGACTTGTAGCACTGACAAACAACGCCATATCCTCTTTTGCAGATAAGACAGAAGCCTTCGTCGAGGCTCTCGCCTACGGTGAAAAGAAGGAATATAAGGAAGAGCTTTCTTATATTATAGAAAATCTGGACAGCATCTCTTCCCACCTTGCCTCTGATAAGGTAGGGGATAAAGAGGGTAGCGAATATCTTGCAAGCCTTTCCTCTTCGCTGAAGATGGCAAAGGAGGGCTTTGTGAATGACCGTGACTTCTCACAGCGTGTCAGCACCGCTCTCCTTGAGCTTGAAAACAAAAAGAACGCTCTCACAAAAGATAATTCCAGCTTCTATCCCGATATAGATACCGATGCAAACGGAGCACTCACTCTGGCACTTCTGTCGGTTTACGAGGATAGTCTGTCAGCCGATGCCGACACCTTCACCGTTACCGTTACGGGCGGTGCTCTTATGGGCGACCGACTCGGTACTACCGCAGGACTTAAATTCTCCGACCAGCTTGCGGGTCACAAGTATCTCTATCCCTTCTATAAGATTTCCGCCTTCACCTTGAGAGACGACCTTACCTTGTCAAGCCTTGAAGCGCCTCTCACTACCGCAACCGACTCCGAGTCCTTTAATCCTTCTAAGGGCTCTCCCGATTACGCCAAGAGACTTCTCGGCATCGACGCAGTCAGCCTGGCTTCATCGGCAATTATGGATTACGGTGAAAAAGGCTTCGACGAAACGGTTAAGGCACTTCGTGAAAACGGAATTTCCTACTCGGTGCAGGAGGGCTCACAGAGTGTGAACTCCGACTTCGGAAAGGCTGTATATATTACCTTCGACCTGACCGATACTCCCGTTACCGACGAGCAGAAGGAGAGAAACAAGGAGGTTATAAAGAACGCTGTTGAAGCCGAGCGTACAAACGGCGCCGACCTTGTTATAGTTCTTCTCCATTGGAACACAAGACAGCGTAAGGCTGACTCCCTTTCTTCCGATTATCTTGGAACTGCTATCAGCGTATACGAGCCTCACTTTGACGCTTACAATAAAGAGATTGCCCGTGCCGCTATCGGCAACGGCGTCAGCGGTGCCGACCTTGTAGTTGGCTACGGCTCAAGAGTAGCGCAGGGAATTGAGTCTTACAATAATAAGTTTATCGTTTATGAAACAGGTGACCTCACTTATAGCGGAGCACTTGACGAGGAACAGAAGAACACAAATTATTCCTTCATCTTCCGTCAGACCTTCGTTAAGGACGGAAGTGCAGTGAAGTCTCTTTCCTACCGCATTATCCCTATCGTCAATACCTCTGAGGACAACCTCTATCTTCCCACACCCGTCTTTGACGAGAGGGCAGACGAGATTATAGACAACCTCGTATATCAGTCAAGATACTTCTCAAATGCTATAACGGACTTCAATTATATTAAGATTGAAAAGTAAAGTAAAAAAGGTTTCGGAAAATTTTCCGAAACCTTTTTTTGTTATTTCTTCAGTCCAAGTCTTTCAAGGGACTCTTCTCTCATTTTGTATTTGAGAATTTTTCCTGCGGCATACATGGGGAACTCTTCAACGAAGAGGAAGTAGCGGGGCACCTTGTGTCTTGCGATAGATGCGTTACCAAACTCCTTCATTTCGTTTTCGTCGGCACTCTCGCCCTTGTGGAGAATTACCCACGCACAGCATTCCTCACCGTAGCGTTCGTCGGGAACACCTACTACCTGAACGTCACGAACCTTGGGGTTTGTCAGGTAGAATTCTTCAATTTCACGGGGATAGAGGTTTTCACCGCCACGGATTATCATATCCTTGAGTCTGCCCGTAACCTTGTAGTATCCGTCGGGGGTACGGCAACAGATATCACCCGAATGAAGCCAACCGTCGGCATCTATTGTCTGTGCAGTTGCTTCGGGCATCTTGTAGTAGCCCTTCATTATGTTAAAGCCTCTTGCCACAAACTCGCCCGATTCTCCGTCGGGAAGCTCGTCACCCGTCTCGGGATCGATTATCTTACATTCAACGCCGGGGAATGCGCTTCCAACAGTCTCTACTCTGTGGTCGATATCCTCGTTGACCTCACCCATGGTACATCCGGGGGAAGCCTCGGTCTGTCCGTAAACCGAGATTATCTCACGCATATTCATTTCATCTGCCGCACGGCGCATAAGGTCTGCAGGACAGTTTGCACCTGCCATGATACCCGTTCTCATATAAGAGAAATCGGTTTTCGCAAAGTCTGCGTGGTTGAAAAGTGCGATGAACATGGTGGGAACACCGTTGAAGCAGGTGATGTGCTCATCGTTTATACAAGCAAGGGAGGACTTGGGTGAGAAGTAGGGCATAGGGCAAAGAGTTCCGCCGTGAGTCATCATAGACGTCATGGAAAGCACCATTCCGAAGCAATGGAACATGGGCACCTGTATCATCATGCGGTCGGCGGTGGAAAGGTCCATTCTGTCACCGATAGTCTTACCGTTGTTTACAATATTGCGGTGAGTGAGCATAACGCCCTTGGGAAATCCCGTTGTACCCGAGGTGTACTGCATATTGCATACGTCGTCGGGCTTGACAAGAGAGGCACGTCGGCGCACCTCCTCACGGGGTACAAGCTCGCTTCGTCTCATCATCTCTTCCCAGGTGAGACAGCCTTTCATGGAAAAGCCAACTGTTACAATGTTACGAAGGAAGGGAAGGCTCTTGGAGTAGATGGGCTGACCGGGCTCAAGGCTTTCAAGCTCGGGACAAAGCTCTTCTATAATCTCCTTGTAGTTGATATCCTTACAGTCCTCAATCATAACGAGAGTATGAGTATCGGACTGCTTTAAAAGATATTCTATTTCGTGAATTTTATAAGCGGTGTTTACAGTTACAAGCACTGCTCCTATTTTGGTGGTAGCCCAGAAGGTTATGAACCAAGCGGGAACGTTTGTCGCCCAGACAGCCACGTGGTCACCCGCCTTAACGCCAAGAGATATAAGAGCGGCGGCACAGTCGTCAACGTCACGTCTGAACTCGGTATAGGTTCGGGTATAGTCGAGAGTGGTGTATTTAAAGGCGTACTGGTCGGGGTAGTTCTTCACCATCGTGTCAAGAACGTCCGAGAAGGTGGCGTCCATTATCTCATACTTCTGCCAAGGGAAGGTACCTGTTTTCGACCTGTTATAATGCATCTTGACAGGCTTCGCCTTTTTCATTTCTATTCTGCTCATAAAGCTCTCAAAGTGAGTGAGCACAATGTCGGCATCGTTTATCTCTTCGTTCCAAAGAACAGATACGTAGCCGTCGAAGTTGAGGGATGAGAGAGCGTTTATAAAGCTTTCAACGGGAAGGTCGCCTTCGCCGATAAGTACGGTCTTGCCCTCCTTCATATCACCCAGCTTTGCGTATCTGATGTATGCGCCAAGGCTCTTTATGGTGGTCTCGGCACTTTCACCCGCCTTGAAGTAGGTCTCTCTTACGTTCCAAGCAGCGCCTGTCACGGTGGACGAAAGGAAGTTTATAATCTCTATTACGTTTTCGGTGTGAGCAAGATAGCCCGAGGTCTCGAAGAGAATTTCAATATTGTTTTTCTCTGCTTCCTTTATAGCGGAAGACAGCTTCTTTCCTATCTCCTCACAGGGCATCTTCTCGTCTATTCTTACAATGACGTTTTCTACACCGCCACCGTTTGCCATAGTGACGTACTTTAAAAGAAGCTCGGGTGTTACCTCGTCGTCGTTCAAGGGGAGGGGAAGAGTGAGCGCCGACACAGAAAGACCTCTGTTTAAAAGCTTTCTCTTGGCATCTGCCACGTAACCGCTTCTGAGAATGCTGTCGTAGTGATGCTTTCTCTCATTCAAGGCGTCATATATTTCAAAGCCCTTGTACCCGTAGTCGTGTGCATATCGGCACAGGTCAAGAAAGGAGCTTCGATTTACGTTTTCACTTGAAAATACAAGCTTCATCTTATTCCTCCTCGTATACTATCTTGTTCAGAGCGTTTATGTACGCTCTGATGCTTGCGGCAACAATGTCTGTTGAAATACCGTTGCCCGAATAAAGCTTACCCTTGTTGCGAAGTCTGACTATTGCCGAGCCGAGAGCTTCTTTGCCCTCAGTTACAGCCTGTACCTGAAAATCGTCAAGCTCGTAGTGATATCCGATGCACTGCTCGATAGCACGGAAAGCCGAGTCGATAGGACCGTCACCTGTGCTCACGCCAAGTAAGGTCTCGTCACCTGAGGTGAGAGTTACCTGAGACATAGAGCCTGTTATATTTGAAGAGCTTGTAGTGTAGCTTTCAAGGTGATAGGTTGAGGGCGCCTGCATAGCAAAGCTTGCGATAAGTGCCTCAAGCTCCTTTGAGCCGATGCTGTCCTTCTTCTCGCACACCTGCATAAGTCCACGGTGTACCTTTCCCGCATCCTCGTCGGACAGGTCGTAGCCAAGCACCATTGCCGCCTTCGCAACCTCTGTCAGGGTGGTGTCCTTGTCAAGAAGTATCTTCTTCTTGTCGCTTACAACGGCTTCCTCGTAGGTGTTATGGTTTATGGAAGAGAGCATTTCATCAACATTTGCGTGGATTTTAGTGTTCTGAAGCTTTGTTTCGGCACCAATCGTCTCTCCCCTTGTGGAAATAGCGTCGGAAATCTTGCCCATGAGAAGGACGTCCTTGCCTGCCATGGCACATTTGATGCCGTCGGCTCCTGCTTTAAGTGCTGAGAGAGCAACCGCAACTGCCAGATTTATTTTGTCTGAGGGCTGAACGCAGAGGGGAAGTGATGTTTCAGCCTTGATGTTCTTAACGAGTGCTTCAATCTCTTCGGGAAGAGCAATACCTGCATCGTCGGAAATCGTCACAGCAGTAGCACCCTGTGCTTCAGCTTCCTTTATAGCGTCGATGAGGAACTTTTCGTCGGCTCTTGTAGCGTCGAGAGCGATGAACTCAACGTCGTCGGTGTAATTCTTCGCTTCTTTTATAAGCTCGCTGATTTTCGTGAGCATTTTTTCAGCCTTGAGGTGATAGATATATTCCATCTGAACTGTGGAAACGGGAAGCTCAATTTGCAGACGGGGGCTCTTCGCCTCCTTGATGCACTCATATGCGTTTTTAACGTCATCTGCGCTAAAGCCTACGGGAATGGCAACAGCCGAGTCCTTGACGTTCTGTGATATAGTTTTATAGATTATAGTGTCTTCTCGAAGGTTTTTGATAGGTGCCAGCTCAACGGTATCAGCACCCAGAGATGAAGCGCATATGGCAATAGCGGTCTTATCACGGAAAAGAAGATTTTCTTCCGAGAGCTTTTTAAGAGTAACGTCTGAAATTCTGATTTGTTTCATTTTTTTCTTTCCTTTCTGAAATACAAAAAGCCCCTTGACATTTCTGTCAAGGGGACGAAAATACATTTTCGCGGTACCACCCCGAATTACTGCTAACGCAGTCACTCGTCAAGACTCAAACAAGTCTTCTGCCATGGTAACGGGGCAAGCCGTAATTGCTTACGCAGTCAAAAGACCTTCTGCAATTCTGCTCCGGAACGAGACTCACCTAAGCTTTTTGTACCGACTCTCACCAAACTCGGCTCTCTTTGACAAAAGGGGAATAAGTGATAATTCCTTCAATGCATTTTTTAATGATACAAAATTGTATCACAACTTTTTATGTCTGTCAAGTATTTTGAGGAAAAACTTTTTGAAAAAAGCATTCCCTCACAATAAATATAAAAAAGCTTTCGGGTTTCCCCGAAAGCTTCATTGATTATTAGTCAAGCTTAACCGTCCAGCCGAATTTGTCTTCCAGCTTGCCCCACTGGATACCGGTTAAAGTATCGTAAAGGTGCTGAGTAACCTCGCCAATTTTACCGCCGTTAACGGTGAACTTCTTATCCTTGTATGCAAGCTCGCCGATAGGAGATACAACTGCCGCAGTACCGCAACCCCAAGCCTCTTCAAGTGTTCCATTGTCCATAGCCTCTTCAAGCTCTTCGATAGAGAGAAGTCTCTCGCTTACCTTGTAGCCCTCGCTCTTCAGAACCTCGATACAAGACTTACGTGTAATACCGGGGAGAATAGAGCCTGAGAGCATGGGAGTAACTATCTCGCCGTTGATCTTGAACATAACGTTCATAGCACCAACCTCTTCGATGTACTTTCTCTCAACACCGTCAAGCCAAAGAACCTGAGAGTAGCCCTTTTCTTCTGCCTTCTGACCTGCTCTGTTACTTGCGGCATAGTTACCGCCACACTTAGCGTAGCCTGTACCGCCTCTTACTGCTCTCACGTCGTCAACTTCAATCATGATCTTAACAGGGTTGATACCTTCCTTGTAGTAGCTTCCAACGGGAGAGGTGATGATCATAAAGGTTGCGTTGTGTACTGCGTGAACGCCAAGGGTCTCGTCGTTACCGAACATAAAGGGTCTGATGTAAAGGGAAGTACCTTCAGCCGAAGGTGTCCAGTCCTTTTCAAATTCAACGAACTTTGTCAGAACCTCGAGAGCAAGGTCCTCGGGAATTTCGGGAAGACAAAGACGCTCTGCTGAGTTATTCATACGGCGGATATTTTCAATAGGTCTGAAAAGCTGAACCGAGCCGTCAGCGGTGCGGTAAGCCTTGAGTCCCTCGAATATTTCGGAGCCGTAGTGAAGAACGGTTGATGCGGGGTGGATGGGGAAGGGTCCGAAGGGAACGATTCTCGCATCGTGCCAGCCCTCTTCCTTGGAGTAGTCCATAATGAACATATGGTCTGTGAATATCTTGCCAAAGCCCAGCGTTGAAGGGTCGGGCTTAGCTTTCAGTTCTGTGGCTTTTGTAATTTTAATTTCCATTTTAATACCTTCTTTCAGAATTAAAAATCGTAGCCGAGCTTAATGGCGCCAAAGTTCACGTCAAGCATGTCGGCACGCTTAGCCGATATTACCTTTGTAAGAGCCGCTCTTACAGACTCCTCGGTGAAGTCGTCTGTTTCCTTGAGCACCTTACCCATGATAATCATATTAGCAAGTGTGGGAGTACCGTTTTCCTCTGCCATCTTTGTAGCGGGAATGGGGAACGCCTTTACGTCCTTCCTTTCAACCTCACGTCCGATAAGAGAAGAATCGTAGAATATCATACCGCCTGCCTTAACAGTCTTTTCGTACTTGTCAAGGGAGGGAAGGTTCATAGCGATGAGAATATCGGGATTTGAAACGATGGGAGAGCCAACGGGGGTGTCGCTGAGGATAATAGACCAGCTTGCTGTACCGGCTCTCATTTCGGGTCCGTAGGAGGGGAGCCAAGAAACCTCCTTACCGTCGGTAAGGCCCTTGTAAGCAAGGAGCTTTCCTGCAAAGAGGATACCCTGACCGCCAAATCCTGCAAAAAGAAACTCACTTGTCATTTTTAACTTCCCCCTTTACAATTCCTGCGCTTCTGTCCTTATATACTCCGAGAGGATAGTAAGGAATCATCTTATCTGCTACCCATTCAAGAGCCTTCTGAGGCGTCATACCCCAGTTTGTGGGACAGCTTGAAACAACCTCGATAAGAGAGAAGCCCTTCTTGTTGATCTGATTTTCAAAAGCCTTCTTTATAGCCTTCTTAGCATTCTTTACGTTCTTTACGTTGTTAACGGCAACTCTTTCAAGGTATTCGGGACCGTCAAGCTCAGAGAGCATCTCACAAACCTTGATGGGGAAACCGCAGTGGCTTGTATCTCTTCCGTAGGGAGAGGTCTGTGTAACCTGACCGGGAAGTGAGGTGGGAGCCATCTGACCGCCTGTCATACCGTAGATAGCGTTGTTTACGAAAATAACGGTGATGTTTTCGTTTCTTGCTGCGGCGTGAACTGTCTCAGCCATACCGATAGACGCAAGGTCACCGTCACCCTGATAGGTGAATACAATGTGATTTTCGGGGTCGGCACGCTTAACACCCGTTGCAATGGCAGGCGCTCTTCCGTGAGCCGCTTCAATCATATCACAGTTGAAATAGTTATATGCAAGTACTGAACATCCAACGGGAGCGATGCCTATTGTCTGTCCTTCAATTCCAAGCTCATCGAGGCACTCGGCAACAAGACGGTGGATAATACCGTGAGTACAGCCGGGGCAGTAGTGCATGGGAATATCGTTGAGTGCGTGGGGTTTATCAAATACTACCATCAGTTAGCACCTCCGTTTTTATTTGCTTCCTTTATTGCTTCAAGAATCTGTTCGGGAGAGGGAATCATACCGCCTGCACGGTTAACGAGCTTCACAGGACGGCGACACTCTGTTGCAAGTCTTACGTCTTCTATCATCTGACCCATAGAAAGCTCAACCGAGATAAACGTATGTACCTTATCGGCTGCCGCCTTGAAGGGCGCTGTGGGGAAGGGCCAAAGGGTGATAGGACGGATAAGACCAACCTTGATGCCCTGACGTCTTGCCTCGGTAATTGCATTCTTCGCTACACGGGAAGCAATTCCGAATGCAGCAATACAAATCTCTGCATCATCCATCATGTACTCCTCGTACATAACTTCGTTTTCTTCGATTACCTTATATCTTTCATATCTCTTGAAGTTGAGCATTTCAAGCTCTTCGGGGTCAAGAGAAAGAGAGTTTGTGATGTTGTGCTTTCTCTCGAGCTTTGTACCTGTGGTAGCCCAAGGCTTTTCGGGCATAGGCTTCACCTCAAGGTCGAGGGATACGGGCTCCATCATCTGACCCATAGTACCGTCGGCAAGAATCATAGATGTCATGCGATACTTGTCAGCAAGGTCGAAGCCGTGAACGGTCAGGTCTGCCATTTCCTGAACGGAAGCGGGAGCGAGAACTATCATGTGGAAGTCGCCGTGTGCTCCGCCCTTTGTAGCCTGAAAATAGTCGGACTGTGAGGGCTGGATACCGCCAAGACCGGGACCGCCTCTCTGGACGTTAACTACAAGGGAGGGAAGGTCTGCACCCGCAAGGTAGGAAAGTCCTTCACCTTTAAGAGAAATTCCGGGGGAGGATGAGGAGGTCATAACACGAAGTCCTGTGGAAGCAACTCCGTAAACCATATTTATAGCGGCAATTTCACTTTCTGCCTGCAAAAAGCAACCGCCGATTTTGGGCATTCTCTTTGCCATGTATGCGGCAATTTCCGTCTGGGGAGTAATGGGGTAAGTCGGAGGCCAAGCGGTC
>JAZNZV010000157.1:0-12149 GCA_045595105.1 Eubacteriales bacterium
GCAAGGACTCCATGAGCGGTTCCTTTGAAAGCATTGACGTACCCCCGACACTTGTGTCCTTTGCAGTTTCTGCAGGTGAGACAAGCGACGTCATCACCTCCGAGTTCAAGGAGGCGGGACATAACGTGGTGCTCATTTCTCCCGTCTATAACGGCGATATTCCCGAGGTTGAGTCACAGAAGAAGGTTTACGAGAGCGTAACCTCTCTCATTCGCTCGGGCAAGGCAAAGGCAGTACGCACACTCACCCTTGGCGGTATAGCCGAGGCGATAATCAAGATGTCTATGGGTAACGGCATCGGCTTTGAATTTGAAAAGAGCGTAGCTCTTGACAAGCTCTTCTCCTACGGCTACGGCTCCTTTATAGTTGAGGTTGAGGGAGAGGTTAGCGAGGGCACACTTCTCGGTAAGACAATAGAGGAAGAAGCATTCCTTTACGGCGACGAAAAGCTTGACATGGCTGAGGTTATGACAGCCTATAACGGCAAGCTTGAGGGCGTTTACCCCGTCAATACCGAAAAGACGGATGTGAAGCCACCCGTTTATAGCCACAATACCTTCCATACTTATAAATCCAAGAACGGCTCACCCCGTCCCCGAGTTCTTATCCCTGTATTCCCAGGTACAAACTGTGAATACGACAGCGCAAGAGCAGTAAGAGAAGCGGGAGCAGAGCCCGAGATATTCGTTATAAATAACCTGTCCTCTACCGCTATTGCCGACTCGGTACACCGCTTCGCAGTGTCTGCGGCAAACTCACAGATAATCTTCATCCCGGGCGGTTTCTCAGGCGGTGACGAGCCCGACGGCTCGGGTAAGTTCATTACCGCATTCTTCCGCAACAGCGAGATAAAGGCAGAGGTCAAGACACTTCTCGAATTCCGTGACGGACTTATGTGCGGAATTTGTAACGGTTTCCAGGCACTTATCAAGCTTGGACTTGTGCCCTACGGCGAAATCACACCTCCATCACCTCACTCGGCAACGCTTGCGGGCAACATCATCGGACGCCACCAGTCGAGAATAGTGAGAGTAAGAGTAGCTTCCAACAAATCACCTTGGCTGACAGGAGTGCAGGTTGGCGACGTCTATAACGTGCCTATCTCCCACGGCGAGGGAAGATTTACCGCTCCCCGTGAGCTTATCGACGCTCTCGGTCAGAACGGACAGATTGCAACTCAGTACTGCGACATGGCAGGCAATCCCACAATGGATATCGACTTCAACCCCAACGGCTCAATCGATGCAATTGAAGGTATCCTTTCACCCGACGGACGTGTTATCGGTAAGATGGGACACGCAGAGCGTATCGGCGAGGGACTCTACAAGAACGTAGAAGGCAACTACGATATGAAGCTCTTTGACTCGGCTGTGAAATATTATAAGTAAAAGAACCCCGAAGGGTTTTTGCCTTTCGTGATTTTATATTCTTGAAATCCAGTTTATAAGAAATCCAATAAAAATGAAAAAAGGTATTAAGAGGTTTACGGCTTTATTTTTAAATACTTTTCCATCCAAGAAGAAGTACAATAACAAAACGGGAAAGCTCCAAAACATTTTGTGAAAATAAAAAGCCTTTTTAAAATCAAATTTTATAGCATATATCAATGCTCTTGTATATCCGCACCCCAAGCAGTCTATTTTTAAAAAATACTTTATGATGCAGGTAATGCCGAGTTTGTATAAAATCAAGTACAAAAGCATAAAGCTCATTATTCCAACTATTTTATATTTCATCTTTATAGAATTAAACTCCATGCTAAGCACGGAGTTTAATTAATTAAAACATTTTATCAGGGTCTACAACGTATTTATCGGTAAGAATTTTAATAAAATCAATTAAAGCCAATATACCGCTTATTCCGCATAAAAAGCAACCGACAATTTTTACAATACCTTTTTTCTGTTCTCCCAGCATAAAGTTATGTATTCCTATGCTACCAAGGAAGAAGCATATTAAAGCCATAGTCAGTTTATCTTGTCCGTTAAGATAATTCGGGTTACTTGAAGTTGCGATGTTTCCTTTCAGCTTAACTCCGCAATTCAGACACACATCGGCTTCGGGGGAAACTTCTTTACCACAATTTTTGCAAAAAGAGTTGCCTTCACCTGCTTTTACCCCGCACTTTAAACATATAGCTTGATTGTTATTAATTTTTTCTCCGCAATTTTTACAAAACATTTTTGTCTCCTTATTTAAATATTAATACCAATCACCAAGTTCTCCAAGAGCGTCATTTGCTTCTGCTAAATAAACACATGTCTCGCAGTATGACTTGCCGTCATGTTTCTCAGTTGCTTTCTTTCCGCATATTTCGCATTTTCTTCCGCTACATGAGGCAAGCATTGAAGCTAAAAGTCCTGCGATAAGTACTAAGTAAATTCCTTTTTTCATTTTTGTAAATCCTTTCTTTTGTTTTACTAAAATATTAGTACAATGACATTATATACCTAAATTCTTAGTATGTCAATAGTTTTTACTAATTTTTTTCTATAATTGTTCATAAATAGGTAAATAATACTATATTACATTATAGGAGAAGTTAAAATGAGCAGGATAAGAGATTTAAGAGAGGATAGAGATTTAAGGCAGATAGACGTTGCAAATGCAACGGGAATTGACCAAAAGACACTGTCAAATTACGAGACGGGCAAGACAAATCCCGACAGCTTTGCAATAGTTGCTCTGGCAAGGTTTTTTAACGTAAGCACCGACTATCTTCTCGGGGAAAGTGATATAAGTATAAAAAGCACCCACGACGTATTAAAGCATCTTGAAAAAATAGAAAAAGAAATCAATAGTATTAAAAAAGCTTTGAGTTAAAGGAAACATTGCAATTTTTGAAATTCGGGTTATAATTAGTATATAAGGAATGCAAAAACAGAAAGCAGGGGAAGAAGGGAATATAAGAGATTATGCGACAATAGAGCAGCTTTTGGTAATCGCTAATATGGAAAGCTTTAACGCCATACTTATAGAACAAGGTGTACCCCAAAGAGAAAGGCTTATTCAACTCAACGCTATGGCAAAATCACAGCTAAGAGTTCTTGGTAATCACAACACTTTAAAGCTGTTAGAAGAATAATATAGCAGTTTGTATATTTTAAAGGGCTACTGAGCACTTCAGCTCACAAAAAAGTAACCGCCGAGTTTAAAGGACAGGCGGTTACTTTTTTCATTACGTTACATCTTCACTTTTTTCTATATTTCAAGGGGGATATTCCAACTTCTTTTTTAAAGACCTTGCTGAAGTATGAGGCTGACGAAAAGCCTGCTTCTTCCGATATTTCTTCTATTGACATTGAGGTATCAAGGAGTAAAGAGCGGGCGTATTCTATTCTTTTTGAGTTTAAGAAGCTACCCAGCGTTTTGCCGAAGTGGGAGTGAAAAAGGCGGTAAAGGACGCTTTTCGACACGTTTATACCCTTGGAAATCTTTTCGATAGTCAAATCCTCCTTCAGGTTTTTTTCAATGAAGGATACTGCCTTTTCAAGGTTTTCGTCAAGGGTGGGCTTGAGCATGTGCTCGAAAAGTATGTGCTTTACAAGGACGTCGGCAAGACGGGAGAGGCTGTTTATCTTCTCTTCGTCAAAGACAGGCATATCGTTGTAGACGGGGGAGAGCAGGTCGAAATATTCGGGAAAGGCGCTTTCAATGTCGAAGTCGCCTCCCTTTTTCATCTGACCGAATATCATATAGCCTACGATAGTGTCACGGTAGACGATAGGCACAAGCACGTTAACAAGCCCTGCGTGGCAGGTGTGTATAACGGTGCGCTTTTCTCTTTTACATTTGTCGAAGAGCAACTTATCCGACATTTTGCAGGCATCGGGGCCCCCAAGGCAGTCTTGTATGCACTTGCAGTATGGGGCGGTGTTGAAGAAGCTTTTCGCACCTGCAGGGGAAAAGTCCTCTCGGAAAAGGTCAATACTCACTCCCGTGGCAAGGTAAAAGTCGGTTATAAGCTCGTTTATTTTTTCAATGTTAAAATTGATTTTCATTTTATCAATATTTGGGGGAAGCACTTTTTACAAAAGTGTTTCCCCCAAACCCCCTATGAAAACTATTTTTTGAGAGATTTTATAATTTAATTATATCAGATATTGATTTTTTGTCAATAGTTTTGCGTTTTGGGAACATATTACAAAAAAGAGGGAATAAATATACTTTTTTGAAATAGTGTTGTTTGGTAGAATTATCTTAAAGAAAATATCAGGAGGAAAAGACAATGGCAGACAAGCATACAAATTACCGTTATAACACAGGCGCAAAGAGAGTGCCTTGGGTATCGGTTGGTGAAAACTATAACGCAGAAGACCTTGTTGAGGTAGTAAAGTTCCTCATGCAGGGTGAAGGCAAGGAATACGACGAAATTATAAAGAACATTTCAAAAGAGGTAGAGAAGCTTGATAAGATATCAACACCTCCCGGACGTCTTTCACTTGCAGGTGAGGTTTCAGCAGTTGAGGAAGAGAGCAACAAGTTCCTCGGTGTTGACAACTCCACCCTTGTTACAAACTGCACAGCAGGCTTTGAAATTGCGTATAAGTACGCAAACCTCAAGCCCGGCGACGAGGTAATCGTTCCCGCTATAACCTTCGTTTCCACTATGTCCTACGCACTTTCTGTTGGTGCAAAGATTGTATTTGCAGATATTGACCCCATAACACTCAACATGGACCCCAAAGACGTTGCAAAGAAGATAACTCCCAAGACAAAGATGATAGTTCCCGTACATATCGGCGGTTACCCCGTAGATATTGACCCCATTATGGAGCTTGCGAACAAGCACAACATAGTTGTCCTTGAGGATGCCGCTCATGCCTTCGGTGCTAAATACAAGGGCAGAATGGTTGGAACAACAGGTCACTTCGCTTCCTTCAGCTTCCACGAGGTTAAGAACATCACCGCTTTCGGTGAGGGCGGTATCGTTACCACAAGCGTGCCCGAATTCAAGGAGTACATGAAGCTTTCAAGATTCGTTGGAGCAGACTTCTCTAAGGTTATTGACAAGTGGTGCTACGACGTTGTTTCTATCCCCGGTAAGACCGAGCCCTTCGTTGCAGTAAACTACGCTCCCACAGAAATTCAGGCGTTGGGACTCCGCATGCAGATGAAGAGAATTAAGGACATCATCGCCGCAAGAAAGGCAGCTGTGACATACCTTAACTCACGCTTTGCAGAGTGTGACGCACTTATTCCTCAGAGCATTGGCAACGAGGACTACGAGCCCACCTTCCACCTTTATCAGCTCCAGATCGTGCCCGAAAAGGCAGGGGGAGACGTGCAGACCTTCAAGAAGAAGCTTGAAGAGAAGAGTGTTACCACAATTCCTCACTACGCACCTCTCTATCACTTCAGCCTCATGAAGGATATGGGCTACGATAAGGACGAGATTGCAAAGACCTGTCCCGTTGCAGAGGACCTCTTCGCAAATAAGTTCACTCACCTTCCTCTCTATGGACTCTCACCTGAACAGCTCGAATATATGGCAGACATGGTACTTGAAGTAATTGACGAAATGAAACAGGGTAAATAAAATAAAGGAGCCGAAAGGCTCCTTTATTTTACAATGTAGCGGCTATTACCGCTTTGATTGTGTGCATTCTGTTTTCGGCTTCGTCGAACACGATGCTCTGCTCACTTTCAAAGACTGCGTTTGTCACTTCAAGCTCGGCAATTCCGAACTTCTCCTTGACCGCTCTCGCAACCGCTGTGCCCTCGTCATGATAAGCAGGCAGACAGTGCATAAAGACGGTGTCGTCTTTCGCCATTGACATGAGCTTTTCGTTTACCTGATAGGGGAGAAGTGCGTTTATTCTTTCCTTCCAAACCTCATCGGGCTCGCCCATAGATACCCACACGTCGGTGTAGATAGCATCGGCGTTTTTTACTGCCTCGGCGGGACTTTCTGTGTATGTAAGAATTGCTCCGCTTTCCTTGGCAATCTTCTCACATTCATCACGAAGCGCCTTGTCGGGGAAGTATTCACGGGGTGCGCATACTGTGAAGTTTACGCCCATTTTTGCCGAGCCAACAAGAAGAGAATTGCCCATATTGTAGCGGGCGTCACCCATATATACAAGGTTTATTCCCTTAAGTCTTCCGAAATGCTCACGGATAGTGAGGAAATCGGCGAGAATTTGGGTGGGGTGGAACTCGTTTGTAAGTCCGTTCCAGACGGGAACGCCTGCAAATTTCGCAAGGTCCTCTACTATTTCCTGTCCATAGCCTCTGTACTCAATGCCGTCGAACATTCTGCCAAGGACTCTTGCCGTATCCGCAATGCTCTCCTTCTTACCAATCTGAGAGCCTGTGGGGTCAAGGTAGGTCACCCCTGCTCCAAGGTCACGGCAGGCAACCTCAAAGGCACATCTCGTTCTTGTACTCGTCTTTTCAAAGATGAGCGCCACGTTCTTGCCCTCACAAAGCTTGTGGGGGATACCCTTCTTCTTTTCGTCCTTAAGCTTTGCGGCAAGGTCTAAAAGATATTCTATTTCCTCGGGGGTATAATCGAGGAGCTTTAAGAAGCTTCTGTTTTTTAAATCTATCATAACTATCCTTTCACATTGCAAGGCTCTGCCTTGCAACCGCTTAAAACCTTTTTATAAAAAGTTTATTTAATCACTTCAAGCAGTACCTCTACTGCCTTCTTGAGGTCTTCCATGGGTATATTGAGAGGTGGGAGAAGTCTTACCTTGTTCTTCGCTTTTATTGCTATAACGCCACGCTCACGGGCGAGAGCAAGAACCTCGGCAACGTCCTTCTCGGTCTCAATTCCTATCATAAGACCTGCACCGCTCACGCTCTTGACACCCTTAGCACCTGCAAATGCATCGAATATGTACTTGCTTTTCTCCTTCACGTCGGAAAGGAGCTTTTCGTCTATTCTCTTGATTATAGAAAGAGCGCCTGCCGTTGCAACGGGATTGCCTCCGAAGGTGGAGCCGTGGTCACCGGGCTGAAGCACGTCTTTAACCTTTTCACCAAGCATCGTGGCACCGAGAGGAAGTCCTCCCCCAAGTCCCTTTGCCGTGGTGACGATGTCGGGAGTGATAGAGTAGTTCATATAGTTGTAAAGCGCTCCGCATCTGCCGTTGCCCGTCTGTACCTCGTCAACGATGAGAAGAATATCCTCACGCTTTCCTATCTCTTCAACTCCCTTTACAAAGTCCTGTGTGAGAGGGAGCACGCCACCCTCACCCTGAACGGTTTCAAACATTATGGCGGCAACCTTATTTTCCGAGACAAGTCTCTTCACGTCGTCAAGGTTGTTCGCCTCGGCATACACGAAGCCCTCAGTAAGAGGTAAAAAGTCACGGTGGAAGGTATCCTGCCCCGTTGCGGACAGCATGGTGACAGTTCTTCCGTGGAAGCTGTTTTTAAGGGTAATAACAACGTTGCAGTCTTTTCCCTTCTTCTCGGCGGCATACTTTCTCGCTACCTTTACGGCAGTCTCATTTGCCTCTGCTCCCGAGTTTGAGAAGAACACCTTTTTCATTCCCGTTCTCTTACAAAGCTCTTCGGCAAGGTCAGCCGACGGCTTTGAATAGAATAGGTTTGAGGTGTGCTGAACGAGGGAAAGCTGTTTTGTTACAGCGCTTATCCACTCCTCGTCTCCCACGCCGAACACGTTTACTGCAATGCCTGTACCAAGGTCGATATATTCTTTTCCCTCCTCGTCCTTGACACGGCATCCCTTACCCGATACGATAGTAAGGGGAAATCTGCCATAGGTGGAGGCTATATACTCTTTATCTTTTTCTTGTGTATTCATTTCTTTCTTTCCTTTATAACCATTGTTCCCGCACCCTCGTCGGTAAGTGTCTCGATGAGTATGGAGTGGGGAATTCTTCCGTCCATGATGAACACCTTCTTGACTCCACGCTCTATTGCCTCGATACAGCATTCAACCTTAGGTATCATGCCACCCGAGATAACGCCCTCGTCGAAAAGACGCTTTGCATCATCAAGGTCAATTTCGGGAATGAGAGAGGCGGGGTCGTCCTTGTCCCTCAGAATTCCTGCAATGTCGGTCATAGCGATAAGGCTTTCCGCCTCAAGCGCACCTGCAATATAGGATGCGGCGGTGTCGGCGTTAATGTTATATACGTTGCCATCATCATCACAGCCAACCGTTGACACAACGGGAATATATCCCTTTTCAAGAAGGTCAACGATAGGGTCGATATTAACCTTTGTTATTCTTCCAACGTAGCCAAGCGCCTTGTCCTTCATCTCGGCTTCAATGAGCTTGCCGTCAAGACCCGATATTCCCATAGCCTTTCCGCCCTTAGCCTCGAGAAGTCCTACAAGACCCTTGTTTATCTTACCTGCCAGCACCATGAGCGCTATCTCGGCAGTCTCCTTGTCTGTTACTCTCAGCCCGTTGACAAACTCTGTCTTCTTGCCAACCTTACTAAGCATCTCTGTTATCTCGGGTCCTCCCCCGTGGACAAGCACTACCTTTACACCGATAAGGTGCATCAGTACAATGTCCTCCATAACGTACTGCTTCAGCTCTTCGTTTATCATAGCGTTTCCGCCATACTTAATTACAAGTATCTTTCCGTTATACTTTTGTATGTAAGGAAGTGCCTGAGTGAGGACTTCGGCTCTTTGAGCGTTGGTAATATTGAGTGACATATTTACTCCTTTTTTGGGACATTGAAAATGTCCGTGATACTTCGTTTCTTCGCAAAAAAGCACCTCGACTTACGCTAAGTAAGCCATCGGTTTGCTTTTTTACTCGTGCCTCGTCTGACGGACATTTTCTTCGTCCCTGACTTTGTGGAATATCTGTAATACGATTGCCATCAGGCAAATTTAACTGAACATAAAGCCACAGGCTTTATGTTCTGTAATCTCCGTTTATCTTAACGTAGTCGTAGGTAAGGTCACAGCCCCAGGCGGTAGCCGAAAAGTCTCCCGAATTAAGGCTTACGAGAATTTCGATTTCCTTTTCAAGGAGAACCTTCTTTGCAACCTCTTCCGAGAAGTCAACACCTGCGCCGTCCTTGCAGACAAGCACCTCTCCTGCCTTTGACTTAAATTTTACGTCGATTTTATTCACGTCGATATCTGCACCGCTGTAACCTGCAGCACACAGCACTCTTCCCCAGTTAGCGTCAGCACCGAACATTGCCGCTTTAACAAGCGAAGAGCAGATAACACTCTTTGCAACCTTCTTCGCCTTGCATTCACAGTCAGCGCCCGTAACCTTACATTCCAGCATCTTAGTAGCGCCCTCGCCGTCGGCGGCTATCATCTTGCAAAGATGTACCGTCAAGGAGTTGAGAGCCTTCATGAACTCGTCGAAGTCCTTGCCGTCAGCGGTAATCTCGGGGTTTCCTGCCATTCCGTTGGCAAGTACCACAACGGTATCGTTGGTAGACGTGTCTCCGTCAATGCTCACCATGTTGAAGGTATTCTTTATATCTTTGGAAAGTGCCTTTTGAAGCATTTCGGGGGCAATATTACAGTCGGTGGTAATGAAAACGAGCATTGTCGCCATGTTGGGATGAATCATGCCAGAGCCCTTGGCGATACCGCCTATCTTACATTCAACGCCACCCACTTCAAAGGAGAGGGCAATCTCTTTCTTTATAACGTCGGTGGTCATGATACCCTCTGCCGCCCATTCACTGTGGTCGCCAAGACCTGCCACAAGCTCTGCCATGCCCTCCTTTATGGGAGTAATGTCAAGCTTCTGACCGATAACGCCTGTGGACGCAACAACTACGTCGTCGGCAGCAATTCCGAGAGCATCTGCTGTGAGCTGACACATCTGTTCTGCCACCTCAATGCCGTCGGCGTTACAGGTGTTTGCGTTTCCGCTGTTACAGATAATAGCCTTCGCATAGCCGTTTTCAATATGCTTCTTCGTTACGTGGATAGGTGCGCCCTTTACAAGGTTAGTGGTGTAAACACCTGCCGCAGCACAAGGAACTTCACTTAAAATAAGAGCAATATCACGCTTTAACCTATTCTTTCTTACACCGCAGTGTATACCGTTAGCCTTAAAGCCCTTTGCGGCACATACACCGCCCTCAATTATATTAATCATTTTATTATTCCTTTCTACAATTCAAGTCCCGTTGTGGGGTCAACACCAAGAGATATATTAAGACATTCAACCGCCGCACCCGATGCACCCTTACCAAGGTTATCGTATTGGGCGATGAGGAGAATTCTGTCGTCGTTACCTGCTACTGCCACCGTCATGGAGTCAAGTCCCGAGTGGGAAGCACCCGACACAAAGCCGTCCTCCGAGGCACTCTCTGAAAACTTCACGATAGAGGTGTTGTAAAGAGAGCGGTAAATGTCCTTTATATCGTTCACGCTTCCCTTGACCATCTCCCCAAATAGAGGAACCGTTACCGTCATACCGCTGTAAAAGCTTGAAACAACGGGGGTGAATATGGGGAAGCTGTTTATACCGCTGATAGCCTTCATTTCCTTTAAATGCTTGTGGCTTTGTGTGAGTCCGTACTGACGGGGAGCGGTGAGGAGTTCGTCGAGCTCGTCGCTCTCGTATTCCGCTATCATCTTCTTTCCTCCTCCGCTGTATCCTGTTATCGAATGGCAGAAAAGGGGAGTGTCGGGGGAAAGTAGCCCTGCCTTTACAAGGGGATATACAAGAGCGATGAAGCCACCTGCGTGACAGCCGGGCACAGCTATTCTCTTAGAGGTCTTTATCTTTTCAAAGAATTCATCCGACAGCTCGGGAAATCCGTATGCAAAGGCACTCTCGGTTCGGTGAGCCGTTGAGGTGTCGATGATGACCGTGTCGGGATTTTCGGTCATGGCAACCGCCTCCCTTGCCGCATCGTCGGGCAGACAGAGGAAGGTCACGTCGCTATTGTTTATAGCTTCCTTTCTCGCCTCGGGGTCCTTTCTCTTTTCGTCGCTGAGAGTGACAAGGGTAATGTCCTCTCTCTTACCAAGCCTTTCGTGAATTCTAAGTCCCGTAGTTCCGGCACTTCCGTCTATAAATATCTTTTTCATATTTCCTCACGTTAAATAATTATGCATTAATATTAACACACAACGCATAATTATGCAATAGTTTTTTGAATTTTTGATAAATATGTTAATATTTTAAACTGCAAACTTTGAATTTTAAGCAAAATGACAAACAGTTTATGCATAAACGCTGTATATATACATTATTTGCCAAGGAGAGCCGCTCCGATAATGCCTGCATCGTTGCCGAGAGTGGCGAGAGTCACCTCGGTCTGTCTTGCCGAGTGGCGTGCGTAGGAGCGTTCCTTTACGGCTTTTTTCATGGGAGCGAGAATGGACTCACCCTCGTGGCTGATGCCGCCACCGATACAAACCACAGTGGGCTGAAGAAGGTTTACAACGTCCAGAACTCCCTCGGATACGTAGTTTAAGTATGTATCAACAACAGCCTTCGCTACTGCATCCTGACCCTTGAAGGCGGTAGTGCCGTTGACTTTATCGATGTCGCCCTCTACAACCTTCCACATATCGCAGTCGGGGTTAGCGAGCATTGCTTTTTTGGTCTGCTTAACAAGTGCGGTAGCCGAAGCGTAAGCCTCGAGACAGCCACGTCTGCCACAGGTACATTCCTCGCCGTCGAGGGCTATAACCATGTGTCCAAGCTCAGCACCCTTACCGAAAGCGCCTGAGATGAGCTTGCCATCGATGATGATACCGCCACCCACTCCTGTGCCAAGGGTTATCATGACAAGACTGTCACCGCCCTGACCCGAGCCTGCAAGGTACTCTCCCCAAGCGGCGGCGTTGGCATCGTTTTCAACGTATACTTTTTTGTTCAGCTTTTCCTCAAGGTAGGCTACTACGGGAGCATCGAAGAATTGCAGGTTGTTGGAATATTCGATGGTTCCCTTTTCTATGTCGATAGAGCCGGGACAGCCCACGCCCACCGACTCCACCTTATCAAAGGGGATACCCGCCTTTTCGCAGGAAAGGTAAGCACATTCAACCATATCGTCGAATATCTCGTTGTAGGGACGGGGAGCAAGGGTCTTTTTCTTGGCACGTCCGAGAATTTTACCCTCCTCGTCGCAAAGGGCAACGGCGATATTTGTTCCGCCAAGGTCTATTCCTATAAAATATCTTTTTTCCATAACTGTCTCCTAATATTTAAATTTAATTGTATT
>JAZNZV010000158.1:0-7984 GCA_045595105.1 Eubacteriales bacterium
ACCGCTTGGCCTCCGACTTAGTATAGAGGTGTAATATGTATCTTGGAGGGTTAGACGTAGGAACCACGGGGTGTAAGCTTTCAATTTACGACGAAAACGGAAGCTTTATTTACAATTCCTATAAAGAATATGAGGTAACAAGGCAAAGCGGTGAGCACGAAATAGATGGAGAAGCTATTTTTGAAGGGGCTTTAGAGGTGATAAAGGATTGTGCTTCAAGGTATGAGATTGAAGCGATAGGCGTAACTACCTTTGGAGAAACCTTCGTTGCACTTGATGAAAACGATAAAGCTCTTTTACCTTCGATGCTTTACACCGACCCAAGAGGAAAAGAAGAGTGTAAGATATTGACAGAAAAGCTGGGTGAAGAGCAAATTATCAGTATTTCGGGAGTTAAGCCTAATCAAATGTACAGTCTTCCCAAGGTTATGTGGATAAAGAAAAACAGGCCGGAATTATTTTGTAAGATTAAACGAATTTTACTCATAGAGGATTATATCGTCTATATGCTTACGGGAAATGCTTATATCGACTACTCTCTTGCAGCAAGAACTATGGCTTTTGATATAAGAAAAAAGAGCTGGAGTGAAGAGATTTTCAAAAGTGCGGAAATTGATTTAAGCTTTTTTTCAAAGCCTGTCCCTGCTTTCAACGTAGCAGGAGAGCTGAAATGTGATATTGTCAAATCACTTGGATTAAAAAAAGGATTTAAGGTTGTTAACGGCTCTCATGATCAGGTGGCAGCAGCAGTTGGTTCGGGTGTTTTTGAGTCGGGTCAAGCTGTTGACGGTACGGGAACGGTTGAATGCATAACACCTGTGTTTGATACAATTCCCGATAATAAAGGACTTTACGATGAAGGTTACTCAGTCGTGCCATACGTTTTTGATGGAAAGTACGTATGCTATGCGCTTTCTTTTACGGGAGGAGCAAGTGTTAAGTGGTTTCGTGATAATTTTGCAAAAGAAAAAAGCTACAAGGAGCTTGACTTAATAGCCGACGCAGAACCCACCGGAATATTAGTGCTTCCTCATTTTGCGGGTGCTGCTAATCCTTATATGGACAGCAATTCTAAGGCGGCTATTTTGGGGCTTACTCTTGAACACGGTCAAAAGGATATATACAAAGCCATTATGGAAGGTGTAACCTATGAAATTATGATTAACGCAGAACATCTTGAAGGCTTTGGAATAAAACTTGATAAGCTGTTTGCAACGGGAGGCGGTGCATCAAGCGAAGTATGGCTTCAAATAAAAGCAGATATTTTAAACAGAAAAATCACTTCCCTTGAGGCAAAGGAGTCTGGAGCACTGGGCACTTGTATGATGACGGGAGTGGCAATAGGAATTTACAGAGATTTGTATGAAGCCAAAGAACGATTCGTGAAGGAAAAAAAGACATTCCTGCCAAATCCCCAAAGAATGGCAAAGTATAAAGATTACTACATCTCGTACAAAAAAGTATATAAGGCAGTAAAAGAAGTTTTGCAGTGAAAGGAAGAAAACAATGTTAGTAAGCTTAAAAGAAATACTTAAGGTGGCGGTTGCAAAAAAGTGTGCAATTGGCTCTTTTAATACACCTAATCTTGCAAGCATGAGGGCTGTAATTGGTGCGGCAGAGGATGCCAAAATGCCCGTAATTATAATGCACGCTCAAATTCATGACGAAATGAACATAGTAAAAATGGAAGAAATAGCTCCCATAATGCTCTTTATGGCAGAAAGAGCAACTGTCCCCGTCTGTGTTCATCTTGATCACGGAACGGATGTGTCCTATGTTAAAAGAGCGTTGGATTTGGGCTTTACCTCAGTTATGTACGACGGTTCGATACTTGATAGAGAGCTGAATTTTGCTAATACTTCCATGGTAGTGGAAATGGCAAGAAAAACAGGAGCTTCAGTAGAAGCAGAAATAGGTTCAATGGGGGCAAGAGAGGGAGGCGGAAAAGGAGGAGAAAGCGTATATACAGATCCTGATGATGCTAAGGATTTTGCCGAAGAAACGGGAATAGATGCTCTCGCCTGCGCTTTCGGAACAGCTCACGGAATTTACACAAAAGCACCTAAGCTTGATTTTGAAAGACTTGAAAAGATAGGCAAAATGGTATCAATTCCTTTGGTAATGCACGGAGGAAGCGGAGTAAATCCCGAGGATTATAAGAAGTCGATTCAGCTTGGCATTCGAAAAATTAATTGTTATACATATATGGCAAAGGCAGGAGGAACGGCAGTATCAAGAATTGAAAATGATATGCTATATCACGATATTGAACTCGAAGCGACCAAGGCAATGAGAGAGGATGCGAGAAGATCTATAAGCTTTTTCTCTGATTCGAGCAGTGCCGAATACAATAAATATATGGATAAAAGCAGTGCTGATATTGACGAGATAGTCAAAAGAGTGTTACAAAGCATGAAGTGATAGGAATATAAAAGGGCAAGAAAAAAGTCTTGCTCTTTTTTTGATATCATAAAGCAATATTGAGAAAAATTGATAAATTATCAAAAACCACCCCATATATTGACAAGATTTATCATGGGTAGTATTATTAAAGGGTAAAAGGAGTGAAGAAAATGGATATAAAAAGATTACATAAAGAATTTGAAAATTGCCCTTGCGGGAAGGTACATACCTGTCCTATTGACTTTATTGAAATAGGCAAGGGTGCCATAAGCTCTGTCACAGAGATTGCAAAGGAGTATAACAGCATTCTTCTCATATCCGACCCCAATACCTATGAGGTGGCAGGAAAGAGGGTAGAAGAGCTACTTTGTGAAAAGGTGGAAAAGAGCCTTATCCTTGAGCCTCAGGAAAAAGTAGTTATTCCTAACGAAGAGAAGATAGAAGAGATTGAAAATAGCATTACCGACAAGACCGATTTCATCATCGGCGTGGGCTCGGGTGTTATAAACGACCTTTGCAAATACACCAGCTTTAAGGCAGGTCTTTTTTACGCTATCGTTGCAACGGCTCCTTCTATGGACGGATATGCCTCGGTTGGCTCAGCACTCATTTTGGAGGGCATGAAGGTAACCCTCAACGCCCGTCCCCCCAAAGCCATCATCGGCGACGGCGACGTGCTCAAAACCGCACCCCTCGATATGATTTCGGCAGGCTACGGAGACATTATCGGTAAGTACTCTTGTCTCAACGACTGGAAGCTTTCTGCCTTTATTAACGGCGAGCATTTTTGTGAAAAGACCTACGACCTGACTATGGACTGTGTGAAGAGGGTCGAGCCCATGGCAAAGGCTCTGATGGAAAGAGATGCCGACACCGTTGCAGACCTCTTTGAAGCCTTAGTGCTTGTAGGAGTTGCAATGAGCTTTACAGGCTCATCACGTCCCGCATCGGGAAGTGAGCATCACCTCTCCCACTTTTTCGAGATAACGGGAATTCTTGACGGCAAGGACTATTTACCTCACGGAATTGACGTTGCCTTTTCTACAATTGAGACTGCAAAGCTTCGTGAGAGAATTATCATTTCACGTCCCAAGTTCACCCCCTTTGACAAAAAGGCTTGGGAAAAGGATATAAGAGAGATTTACAAAACCTCAGCCGACGGCGTTATAGCACTGCAGGAAAAGCTTGGCTGGTATGAAAACGTTGACACCGATAAGGTAATGAAAAATTTTGATAAAATCAAGGAGATTTTGTCAGAGGTGCCCCCCTCAGACCGCTTTGTGGAAATGACAGAGGGAGTAGGACTCTATTATAAGGATTTTGTCAATACCTACGGAGAAGAAAAAATTGAAAAATCTCTTCTCTATGCCAAGGACTTAAAGGACAGATATACAGTTCTCTGGCTCTATTATCACTATTTTAGATGAGGAAGCTATGAAAAACATAAAGCTTGTGGCATTCGACCTTGACGGAACTCTCACCCAGCACAGAACCAAGCTCTCCGATGAGCACAGAGCGATTTTGACGGCTCTCAGCTGTAAATATAAGCTCCTTATGGCAGGAGCAGGGCAGTGCAGAAGAATTTTCGACCAGATGAATTCATTCCCCATCGATATTATCGGCAACTACGGAATGCAGTACGCAAAGTACGTACCCGAAAAGAATGATATCGAAATGGTCTACGATATCAGAACCGAGTGCAATAGGGAAGAGTGCGAAAGAAAGGTAACCTACCTTCGTGAAAAGTATGGATACACCGAGTTTGCAGGTGACAACGTTGAATATCACGTATCGGGTTGTATTACCTTTCCCGTCCTTGGCACAAAGGCAAATATAGAGGATAAGGTGGCGTTTGACCCCGACAGAAAGAAACGCCGTGCATTCTACCCCGAAGTAAAAGAGCTTTTCAGCGATTATAACGTCTTCGTAGGGGGCTCGTCATCCTTCGATATGGCACCTAAGCCCTACAATAAATACTACGCTCTCGATAAATATTGCAAGGAGCACGATATTCTTCATAGCGAAGCCGTTTTCGTGGGAGACGACTACGGAGCGGGAGGCAACGACGAGTCTGTATATCTGTCAGACTTTAACTTTATAAAGGTAGATAACTACCTCGACTTTCCCGAATGCATAAAAGAGCTTTTGTAAAACACTTGGAACACACCGATGACGGTGTGTTCTTTCTTTACATTAAAATTATGTCAAAAACTTGAAAAAGCATTGCATTTGTACTATAATGTAAAAAAACAGTTAAGGAGAACATTATGAATCCCAAACTTTCTAACTTAAAGCAGATTGCAACTCTCAGACGTTACACCGTCAGCGAGGGTGCTGAAAAGGGTCTTGACGTTATTGACTGTGACAACGGCAAGATAAGATTTCTCATAAACGTGACGAAAGCACTTGATATAATGCAGTTATACCACGAGGGGCAGAATATGTCCTTTATTTGCAAAAACGGTTTTTCTCCCCTTGAGCATGACTTCGGTAACCGATTTGAGGGCGGAATGCTCTATACCTGCGGTTTTGATGCCATAGGTGGAAGAGAGGGCTATACCACTCACGGAAGACATCACAACAATGCCGCCGAAATAGTTGTGGCAAAGTGTGACGAAGAGGAAATTGTAGTTGAGGGTATCGTGCGTGACACCGCAATTTTCGGCGAAAACCTTGTACTCCGACGTCGCATTTCAGCCAAAGCAGGAGAGAGCAAGCTCACCGTTGAGGATACCCTTACAAACGAGGGCTTCACTCCCGCCGACTACGCTGTACTCTATCACATAAACGTTGGCTTCCCCATGCTTGACGAGGGTGGCAAGATTCTCGGCAACGTAAAGAGTATTACTCCCAGAACTCCTTATGCAGGAGAATGCATCGACGAGGCGCTTGAAATCACTGCTCCCGAGGTGGGAAGAGAAGAGATGTGCTACTACTTTGACCTTGATGGCGAAATTGCCCTTGAAAACAAAAAGATAAATAAGACCTTTAAGATAAATTACTCCAAGGATACCCTACCCGAATTTCTCGAGTGGAAGGCAATGACAGCAGGGGACTTCGCTCTCGGACTTGAGCCCTCTACCACAAAGCTTGACGAAAGCCTTTCCTTCAATACTCTTGAAGCGGGAGAGAAGAAAAGCTTCAGGATAGAAATAAGTGTAAAATAGCAAAGAAAAAATGAGTCGTTTGACTCATTTTTTCTTTAGCTTCAATAGAATTTTTCGGATTACCTTCGGAGGCTTTACTGTTATTATTTTCATTTTGTCACCCTTTCATAAAAAAGCATCCTGCTAGGATAATAACACAGGCTTCTATTACTACAAGCACGCATTCGGGTACGAAAAAGGCTATAAGAATTCCTAATCCGAACGCCGAAACGGTTACTCCCATATTTTTGCAAGAATTACGCATACCCTTTCCCCCTTATGCTATATTATATGTGAAAAAGCTTAAATTGTGATAAAAGAAAATATTGACAAAAATAACAAAAAAATGTATAATTCTCTTGTTTTTTTTAAAAGGAGTTGGCTATGAATAATATTTTTGCAGACCTTGGTATTTCCGACAAGGTTATGAGCTTTGGAGAGGACGTACTTCTCTCGTTAAAGGAAAGATTTGAAGAAATAGATAGAAATGCCGAGTACAATCAAGCGAAGGTTATTTCGGCTATGCAGAAGAACAGAGTGTCAGCAACCTGCTTTGCAGGAAGCACGGGTTACGGCTACGATGACATTGGAAGAGATACCCTTGAGCGTGTCTACGCTGACATCTTCCACACCGAGGCAGCCCTAGTTCGTCCTCAGATAACCTGCGGAACTCACGCTCTTACTGTCGCTCTTTCGGCAAACCTTTTGCCCGGCGACGAGCTTCTCTCACCTGTTGGCAGACCCTACGATACCTTGGAAGAGGTCATCGGTATAAGAGAGTCTAAGTGTTCTCTCAGGGAATATGGCGTCAGTTACCGTGAGGTAGAGCTTCTGGAGGGTGGCAAATTCGACTACGACGGAATCAGGAAGGCAATAAACGAAAAAACAAAGGTTGTCACCATTCAGCGCTCTAAGGGATATAAGACTCGCCCCACCTTTTCGGTGAGTCAAATCGGAGAGCTTATAAGCTTTGTGAAGAGCATAAAGCCCAACGTTATATGTATGGTGGATAACTGTTACGGAGAGTTTGTTGAGCTTATGGAGCCCTCCGACGTGGGAGCCGATATGACCGTTGGCTCACTTATTAAAAACCCCGGTGGCGGACTTGCCATATCGGGTGGATACATCGCAGGTACAAAGGAGTGTGTAGAGCGCTGTGCATACCGACTCTCAGCCCCCGGACTCGGTCAGGAGGTTGGCGCAAACTTCGGTATAATCGCAAGCCTTTACGAAGGACTCTTCCTTGCTCCCACAGTAGTAGCCTCTGCCCTCAAGGGTGCAATCTTTGCCGCTAATATCTACGAAAGGCTGGGCTTCAGGGTGGTTCCCAATTCCACCGAGTCAAGACACGATATCATTCAGGCGGTGGAGCTTGGCTCACCCGAGAAGATGATAGCCTTTTGCCGTGGGATTCAGGCTGCAGCCCCCGTTGACAGCTTCGCCGAGCCCGTTCCCGCACCCATGCCCGGCTACGACAACGACGTTATAATGGCGGCAGGTACCTTTGTGCAAGGCTCTTCCATCGAGCTTTCTGCCGACGGTCCTATCCGTGAGCCTTATGCGGTTTATTTTCAAGGAGGACTTACCTGGGCTCATGCAAAGCTTGGTATCCTTATGTCACTTCAGAAGCTAATCGAGGATGACCTCGTTCATATAGATTAAAAATTCATAAAAAAACACAGGAGGAAAAAGCCATGTGGATAGTTTCACTAATCGCAATGCTTTTCTGGAGCGGTTCCGACCTTTTCAGTAAAGCAGGTTCAAGACAGAACGACAAATACTCGCACTTTAAAGTGGGTATCGCCGTTGGTCTTATCATGGGAATTCACGCAATTTATTCAATTACCATCGGAGGCGTACCATTCGCTTTTTCCGATATAATTACATATTTACCTGCGTCGTTTTTCTATATTCTCTCTATGATGATGGGATATATAGCTCTCAGATACATTGAGCTTTCCATATCCTCTCCCATCTGTAACACCTCCGGTGCTCTTTGCCTCTTGCTTAGCATCTGTTATTTTGGTGTAAAGTGGGTTGACGATGACAGCGACGCCATCTTCTTAAACGTTCCTATTATTATAGGTGTTATCCTTATCGTTATCGGCGTTCTTTCACTTGGTATCGTTGACTACCGTGAGAACGACGAGGCAAGAGCCCTTCGTCAGTCGGCATCGGGCAGAAAGTATACAAAGAGCTTTATCGCAATTCTTCTTCCTATACTTTATTGTATTATTGATGCCGTTGGCTCCTTCGTTGATACCCTCATTGCTGACGATTACATCGGCAAGATGGCACCCAAATACCCCGAGCTTACTGCTGATGAAGTAGATTTACTCGGCGGTGACATTCTCAACACTGCATACGAGTTCACTTGGTTCTTCATGGCAATAGTTTTTGCTATTTACATCTTCGTTATCAAAGGTGAAAAGGTA
>JAZNZV010000159.1:0-17993 GCA_045595105.1 Eubacteriales bacterium
CTCTGCAAGAGCAATTTCAGCAACTCTCTTTGCAATCGGAGGACGTGCAAAGGCTGTACCGAGAAGATATTCTTCATACTTAGCACCCGCCTGAACGCAAGAAGTCGGAGGCCAAGCGGTCTTAGGAAGACAATCTCACCAGTCAACTCCTTGGCTCACAGAACGACATGGCTACGATCCGACTTCTCTGCAAGAGCAATTTCAGCAACTCTCTTTGCAATCGGAGGACGTGCAAAGGCTGTACCGAGAAGATATTCTTCATACTTAGCACCCGCCTGAACGCAAGGGAATACGTAGTTGTCAAGGAAATCCTTGGTAAGGTCTTCTATGTAAAGCTTGGAAGCACCTGTTTTAATTGCCTTTTCTTCAAGTCCCTCAAGCTCGCTTGCCTGTCCTACGTTTCCGGATACCGCAATGATTTCGGGATTATTATAGTTTTCCTTGAGCCACGGAATGATGATAGAAGTATCAAGTCCGCCTGAGTAAGCAAGGACAACCTTTTTGATTTTTGTTTTATCCATTTTAAACACCTCTTGTAAATTTATTCATTTGATATGCATAATTATACAACAATCACACCTCGTTGTCAATATGTATTCAAAAAATTCTTTTTGTATTATCTCACGAGAATGTGAACATTTTTTTAACAAATACAGTCATTTTACACAAATAGCGAAAAAAGTTGAATTATTCATCATTTTGTGATATGATACTTTCTGTTTGGAGGTGTATATTGTGGAAAAGAAACCTTTTTTTAAAGTTTCGATAAAACCGGACAAGATATTTTATACTGTTTTTGTACTTTCATATATTTTCGTAATACTTTGTGAATGCTCCCTTCTTCCTTTTTCGAGGCAGGGATACTCGATAATCGCACTGTTTTTTATATTCTTTTCTTTAATAAGATTTGAGGTAAGGGAAACGGTATTAGCAGACCTTTTATTGCCCCTGCTTAATTCTTTTTTATTTACGATTGTTTTTCAGCTTATGCTTGGATGCGACCCCACGCTTTTAAATACGCCTACCTTTATTGGAAACGTAGCGCTTAATGCTGGACTTACGTATCTACTGCTCATTATTACAAACCGAGTAAGGCTTTCCATTACTATATCCAATTTAATACTGTTTGTTTTCACTTTTATAGACTATCTCGTTATATCCTTCAGAGGCAGTGAAATTAAAATGAGCGACTTTTATTCGATAAGAACTGCCGCATCGGTAGTGGGGCAGTACAAGATTGAATTTATAAGCCGTGTAAACTATTCCATAGCGATTTTTGTTGCAGTGCTTTTCTTTGCATGGGTAACGAAAATCACACACAAATCTTCAAAAAGTCAGCTTCCGAGAATTTTTGGTGCCATCTTTTTGGGAATATCTCTTTACACCGTTTCGTGGTGTATGAACAATTCTACAAACTATATGCAGCTCTGGGGCTTTGAAGGGGTTAAGTATAACGGCGTGACGTATAACTTCCTTATCGAAGCAAGAGACAGCCGTATAACAGAGCCCGAAGGATACTCACCTGAAAAAGCCGAGGAATTACTGTCAAAGTATCCATCAACCGAAAGCGATGCGGATACTCCCAATATAGTCGTTATCATGTCAGAAGCCTTCGCCGATTTCGGTGTCCTTGGCGACGTTAAAATGAGTCAAGATCCCCTTGAATACTACAATTCGCTTACAGAAAATACTATAAAAGGATACGCTCTTTCATCGGTCTACGGCGGTAATACCGCTACGTCTGAATGGGAATTCCTCACAGGTAATTCTCAAGCGTTTTTACCATACGGCTCGGTAGCATATCAGCAATACATAAAGAACAAAGCAAGCTCTATTGTGGACGTAATGAATGATAACGGATATACGACCGTTGCCATGCATCCCTTCCGTTCAACGGGCTGGAGAAGAAATATAGTATACGACGTTTTCGGCTTTGACGAAATGTACTTTATCGACGAGCTTTCAGGACAGGGTAAAATCCGAGGCTTTGTCAGCGACAAAACCTTGTTTGGTGACATAGCAACGAGATTTGAAGAGAAAAAACAGAACGAAAAAATATTCGCATTTTGTATAACTATGCAAAATCACGGTGGCTATGAATACGGAGGCTTTGAAGAAGACGTTTTCTATGAGGGTGGAGATTATCTCAGCGTAAATCAGTACCTTACTCTCCTCAAAAAGAGTGACGATGCTCTGCGTGACCTTATTTCTTTCTTCGAAAGCTATGATGAAAAGACAATGGTTGTAATTTTCGGCGACCATTTCCCAAGCGTTTCTTCAGGATTTTATCAAGAGGTGCTGGGGGACGCCAATGGAAGCTTTTTGTCGGAAATGAAAAAGCATTCGGTTCCTTTCATGATATGGACCAACTACGATATCGAAGAAGAAACCGTCGAGCTGACAAGTCTTAACTACCTGTCCACAGTCATGATGAAAAAAGCGGGAATAGGACTCACTCCTTATTTTTCTTATCTCGACAGCTTAAAAGAAAAAATACCCGCTATTAATTTTTACGGCTATTATTCAAATGAAAAAGGAACACTTGTAAGAAAGTCTGAAGCGTCAGGCGATGAAAAAGCAGTAATGGAAGAATACCGATTTTTGCAATATTATAACGTTTTTGGATGAAACAAAGAAAAGCTGAGCAACACTCAGCTTTTCTTTATTCGTTAAAGGTTGATATTTTAGACGCTTCTTTGCAGAACTTTCTGTACTCGGAGGGTGAACAGCAGTTAGTTGCCTTGAAAACTCTGTTGAAGTACGAAACAGAAGAAAAGCCGTTTTCAAAAGCAATTTCAAGTATGCTCTTTTCGGTGTTTATGAGCTGTTCCTGCGCCTTGTAAATTCTAAGATAATTAAGATAGTCGGTGAAGCCCATTTCAAGCGTTTCCTTGAAAACACGGCAGAAGTAGAAGTTACTCATGTTCAGCACCTGTGCAACCTCCGAAAGGGAAATATCTTCTTTATATTTTTGCGAAATATATTCAAGAGCTGGAAGAAGCTTTTTGAATTTGGCTGAATCGGCGTTTGAGAGATTATCCGCTATAAAACCTCTCTCGTAAAGTACTGCTAAAACTCCGTAAATACCTGATGCAACAAAAAGACTTTTGGCGGAGTCCTTTTCATTCGCCCATCTGAAGGTGTTGTCGCATAGCTGTCTGAGCTCGGGGTCACTTGAAATATAAACGGGCATGCCGATACGGTGAGTGAGAACGTTAAGGAAGCTGAATTTGTCATCAAGATTCTTTTTCTTGAACACGTCGGATTTGAATTGCAAAAGGCTGTATCTGATGTGGGAGTCCTCTGAAACAAAGGTGGAATGAGGAACGTTTGAATTAATGCATATTATGTCGCCGTCGCTACAATAGTATACCGTTCCGTCAGCAAGCTTTGTGCCAAGCTTTCCCTCATGAATATATAATAGCTCTATGTCGGTATGTATATGAAGGTCGGAAAGGACGTATCCTTTCTTCTTTACCAAATCTGCATAGCTTTTGTTGATTTTAACGGGTATGCCGTCAATGTTGGGAATAACCTTTTCAAATTTAGGTATCGCCTTTTCAAATAATACTGTTTCTCTCATGGTAAAATCGCAATATTTTGTAATATTTTCCTTTATTTTATATTTGTTTTGCATTTATTATAGATAATTATCTCACAAATCCTGTGAAAAGTCAATAGCAAAAAAATGAAATTACTTTTTGTGTTGACAATTTTGGCTATTGATAATATAATAAAGACATAAAATATTGTTTCAGGGCGGAGTGAAATTCTCCACCGGTGGTAAAGTCCACGAGCGTTCTTGCTGAATCGGTGTAATTCCGATACCGACGGTATAGTCCGGATGAAAGAAACAAAAGTGGCGTATGCCTCTTTTGCTCTGATATGGAGGCATATATGAAAATATCACAAACAAGAAAAATCGTTGTAACAGGACTCCTTGCGGCATTGTCAAGCGTGCTGATGTACCTTAACTTTGCATTGCCCTTTTCGCTGCCTTTTTTGAAAATCGATTTTTCGGATTTTCCCGCACTTCTTGCGTCATACTCTGTGGGACCTTTAAGCGGTATTGCCGTCTGTCTTATAAAAAACCTTATCAGCTTACCCGCTTCCTCAACTCTTGGGTTCGGTGAGCTGTCCAATTTTATTCTCAGCTCGGCTTTCGTGCTGTCGGCAGGACTTTATTACAAAAAACACAAAACAAAAAAAGGGGCTCTTATTGCATCCTTGATTGGCGTTTTGACCATGTCGGTCTGTGCAATTTTTTCTAACTACTTTATAGTTTACCCCGCATATTTTAAGTATTCGGGATTTATCACCGAGGAAACACTACTTGGCATTGCGGGAGTAGATGCGGTTTTGAAGGTAGTCCTTCTTTTCAATCTTCCATTTACGTTCTTTAAAGGACTTTTGAATTTTCTCGTTACTTTTATTCTCTATAAGAGAATTTCACCAATATTACAAGGCAGAAGATAAATGATAAACATAAGTTATTCCAAGTACAAAAAGATATACATAATAGTTTATTTCCTTGTGCTACTGTTTTGGCTTTATTTTATTTTTTCAAATTCAATGTCGAGTGCCACCGAATCGTCTGAACAGAGCACAAAGGTGGTAGAGCTTACACAGAAGATTGTTTCTACCTTCGATAAGGATGCAGTCGTTGAACCCTCAGCTATCAGAACGTCGGCGCATTTCTTTGAGTTCTTCGTGCTCGGTGGAATTTACTACGCAGGCACTTATCTTTTAGAAAAGCGCAGTCATTTTATGATTTCTATCTCGATTGGTATATCTCTTCTCACAGCTCTTGTTGATGAAACCTTACAGCTCAGCTCTCCGGGCAGAGGCGCTGAGGTTACCGACGTGTGGGTGGACTTCTTGGGTGCTTTGTGTGCTCATTTTGTAATCATTTTTGCTATTACTTTAATGCGTCTTATAAAGAAAAAATAACTTAGGTGCACAGCTTCTGTGTACCTTTTTTGAGGTATGATATGGAACTTACGTTCAGAAAGCTGGAGGAAGCGGATTTCGATACCGCATCCCGAATGATATTCCGCACATTTTATAAATATATAATGCCAACCTATACCACCGAGGGTATCGAGTTTTTCAGAGATACGACGTCACCACTGTCCTTCAAAATGAATACCTATGACGGAAGCGTTACTCTTTACGGTGCCTTTGAAGAAGAAAGTCTTGTAGGGGTGCTTGGTAAAAGAGGAACTAACCACATATGTTTATTCTTTGTAAACTGCGATTATATGGGAAAAGGAATAGGTAAAAAGCTTTTCGCTTATTTTCTTGATACAACTGACAAAAACAAGCCCGTCACAGTTAACGCAAGCGACTATGGAATTCCCATTTACGAAAAGCTTGGCTTTATAAAGACAGATAGCCGAAAAGAAGAAAACGGAACTGTTTATACGCCTATGACTTATATTGACAATAAAGGGAAAAACTGATATTATTTAGCTGAATAGGGGTGAGGAAATGAAAAGTGAATATACAGTCCTGCCTGCATTTTACGACGCCTTGAATTCCGACGTAGATTATGAGGCATATTTAGATTATATCGCCAATAGTGTAAGCTTGAATTCGGCTCATATACTTGACCTTGGTTGCGGTACGGGGGATATGTCCATTCTACTTGCCAAAAAAGGCGCAAACGTCATAGGACTTGACAACTCTCCCGAAATGCTTGCTCTTGCAGCCCATAAGGCTGAGAAAGCTCATGCCGACGTATTTTACACCTGTCAGGATATGACGTCCTTTTCTACCGGACGTGAGTATGACGCTGTAATATCGACCTTTGACAGCCTCAACTACGTAACGTCAAAAGCAGGGCTTACACGTGCTTTTGCATCTGTTTCAAGAGAGCTTAAAAAAGAAGGTCTTTTCCTTTTCGATATGAATTCAGAATATAAGTTTAAGGAGATTTATGCCGATAACAGCTACGTGCTTGAAGCAGACGGTGTTTTCTGCGCATGGCAAAATTTCTTCGACGCTGAAAGCAAGCTGTGTGATTTTTATATCAACATTTTTGCCGAAGAAAACGGAGTGTATAAGCGCTTCTACGAAGAACAGACCGAAAGAATGTTCACCCTTGATGAAATAAAGGCTTGCCTTAAAAAAGCAGGACTGTGTTTTGTCGATGCATTTTCAGGTTTCGATAAATCGGAAATTAACGAAAAAACAGAAAGGTATTATATAACAGCGAAAAAAATATGAGTTCAAGAATTACAAGATTTATAACCTCAGACGGCTCAGCCAGACTTATCTTCGGTGACACTACCGAGATTGTTAATACCGCTCATAAAATACACTTAACTACACCTACTGCATCTGCAACTTTGGGCAGAGCACTCACTGCGGCATCACTCCTTGGCAGCCTCATGAAAAACGAGACAGACTCTCTTACTCTTCAGATAAAGGGAGACGGTCCTGCGGGAACTGTCACTTGTGTGTCCGATTACATGGGGAACGTGAGAGGATACCTTGAAAATCCTTTGGTAGACTTACCTTTAAAGCCTAATGGTAAGCTTGACGTTGGGGGTGCTGTGGGAAAAGGATTACTCTGTGTCATAAGAGATTTGGGAGGTAAAGAGCCATATATAGGAATGTCCGAGCTTGTAAGCGGAGAGATAGCGGAGGACTTGACCGCCTACTTCTATAACAGTGAGCAAACGCATTCGGCTTGCGCTCTCGGAGTCCTTGTTGACAGGGATTATACCTGCCGTGTATCGGGTGGCTTCATTCTTCAGCTTTTACCGGGTGCAGACGATGCTGTCGCCGAAAAGCTTGAAGCAAATATGATGCAGATAACCTCTGTTACCAATCTTATGAACGATGGAAAAAATGCAAAGGATTTCGCCGATATCGTATTTGACGGTATAGAGTACGAAGAATTCGACTCCATCGACGTTTCTTTTAAATGTACCTGTTCAAAGGAAAAATACGAAAAAGGACTTATAAGTCTCGGCAAGGATGAGCTTACTTCAATGCTCGAGGAAAATGAGCCTATCGTTACAAATTGCAGATTTTGTAAAAAAGAATATATCTTCTCTGAAGAAGAATTAAAAGACATGATTTCTAAAACCAACCGTTAAACAAGGAGGACAACAGATGAAAAACGCCATTGTAGGACAGTCGGGAGGACCGACAGCTGCCATCAACGCCACTCTTTCGGGTGTTATAAGAGGATGCTTTGAGTCAAAAGAGATTGACAAGGTTTACGGTATGCTCAACGGCATAGAAGGTCTCTTTGAAAGAAGAGTATGTGTGCTCAACGATATTATGACGTCAGAAGCAGACCTTGTAGCATTAGAAAAAACTCCTGCGGCAGCCCTCGGCTCTTGCAGAAAGAAGCTCCCTGCAATTGATACCACCGATGCTGACGATATCGAAAAATATAAAAAGCTTTTCGAGATACTTGATGAATATAACGTGGGATATTTCTTTTATATCGGAGGTAACGACTCTATGGATACTATCCGCAAGATGTCTCACTTTGCTAAAATGTTTGGCTCGGATATAAAGTTTGTCGGTGTACCTAAGACAATAGATAACGACCTTGATTGCACCGACCACACACCCGGCTACGGCTCAGCCGCAAAGTACGTTGCAACGTCTGTCAGTGAAATAATCAGAGATACAGCCGTCTACACGGTTAAGGCGGTAACTATTGTGGAGATTATGGGACGTGACGCAGGCTGGCTCACCGCTTCGGCAGCTCTTCCCACACTTTTTGGAAAGCCTGCTCCCGATTTGGTTTATCTCCCCGAGGTGCCCTTCAGCGTTGACGACTTTATAAACGACCTTAAAGCCCTCCTTGAGAAGAAGCCCAATATAGTTGTTGCGGTTTCAGAGGGCGTGAGAGACAAGCACGGCGCTTACATAGGTGAGAGTGAACAGGCGGGCAAAATTGACGCCTTCGGTCACAAATACCTTGCAGGAACAGGACGTGTTCTTGAAAGCTACGTCAGAGAATATATAGGCTGTAAAGCAAGAACTGTTGAAATGAGCCTTTTACAGAGATGTGCCGCTCACATAGCGTCGAAAACGGACATAGAAGAGTCGGTGCGTGTAGGTAAATATGCAGTCACACTTGCAGTAAGCGGTGAAACAGGCTGTATGGCAGCTTACGAAAGAAGAGCGGGCAGTGACTACTTCTGCGACTGCAAAAAAACCAACATCGAGTCTGTTGCAAACGTGGTACGCTCCGTTCCCCGACACTTTATTAACAGCCGAGGCAACAACGTTACCGAGGACTGCCTTAAATGGATAGCACCTCTTGTAGAGGGTGAAAGTATTCCCGAATTTGAAAACGGCTTGCCCGTCCATTTCATTATCAATAAATAACTTTAAAGTCAATAGAATTTTTTGAAAAATTCTATTGACTTTTTCTTATATTTGACCTATATTTTAGGTGAAGAAAAAAACAATATTATGAGGTGCGTTATGTTATTTCGTATGAAAAGCAGTACACGTATTGACTTTGCTCTTGTTTTAACTCTGTTTCTTCCTGTGTTTTGGGAACAGCTTGCATCTGTTTTACTGTCGGTTGTTTCCAGTGCTATTTCCACTAACATCGACCCAGCCTACCTGAACGCCACGTCTCTTGTAGGTAGTGCCGTCGGTCCTTTGACAACCGTTTACGGCTCGATTGCCACAGGCTCGGCAATTCTCATGAGTCAGTACATGGGTGCGGGGGATAATGCCCGTGCAAGGAAGCTTTTTGCCACCTCTAACTTAATGGGCTTTGCAGTTTCGTTTCTCATTTCAGCATTTATTATAATATTCAGAGCCCCCGTCCTTTCACTTCTTTATCCGAATATGTCCGAGAGCTTTCTCGTTAACGCTAATATATACTCTATATTTCTCGCAATAACCGTTCCTATGTCGTTTTTCAGAACGAATATTATAGGAATTCTCAGAGGTTGCCTCAATACAAAAGGACCGCTCTATATTTCGCTTTTCGGCGGTGTGGCTGATATTGCTCTCAGATACCTGTTTATGGTAAAGTTTAGCTTAGGAATAGTTGGTCTCGGACTTGCCAGCGTTCTTTCAAATCTGTTCTTTACAGCCGTTTCTCTTTTGATTCTTAATAAGGTCGGTGTCTTTAAAGGGTGCTTTAAGGATGCCTTTAAGCTTTATGACAAATCGGTAGCAGTTGAGACCGTTAAGCTTGGCGGGGTCGTGTGTATTCAGAGCTTTGCCGTCGCAATATGCGGTCTTATCCTCAGCCAGATTTTTGCCACAATGGGTGACACCGAAATGTCAGCCTTTAATATCGCATCCTCTGCCGAGTCTCTCGTAAACCTTGCTCCTCTCGCAATGGCATACGTTGTTCAGATACTTGCAGGAAAATATATGGGTGCAGGTGAAGAAAAGCACGCTTACACAGTGTCGGCATCTCTTACCGCTATTTCTACCGTTATGCATATCGTTATATCTGCCATAGCTTTTCCTCTTTCAGATACTCTGGTATCCTTCTATACAGATGATAAAACACTCATAGAAATATCCTCCCTTGCCCTTAAAGTCGGTCTTGTGGTGTCGGCTCTCTTTTGGTCTACGGGAAATGCCTTTTCAGCAGGTATCAGAGGTGCGGGCAACGTCAAATACCCCGCCCTTGTACTCATTCTTTCCTCGTGGCTGTATAAGATTCCTGCAACCTGGCTTGTCTGCGTAAAGCTTGACTACGGCGCAGTCGGACGTGTTTTCGTAAATTCCTTTGAGCAGGTAGTCTTTGCCTTGTTCTTTGTGGCATTTGGAATATTTAAATTCAGACAAATTAAGAGAAAGAATACAGATGAAAATTAATATAGCAAATACTCTCATTTCTCTTGCGGATGAGAATTATAAGGCTTTTTCAGGCGCCCTCATACCTACAACACCTATTGATAAAGTGCTTGGCGTAAGAATGCCCGAGCTTCGCAAGCTTGCTAAAACACTTTCACTTGATGATTTTAAGCTTTATAAGTATAACTATCACGAAGAGAAGCTTTTGCACGCCCTTGTTATTTCAAACGTCAGAGATTTCTCTTCATGTATTGCTGAAGCTGAGCGCTTTTTACCTCACGTAGATAATTGGGCTGTATGCGACTCCTTCAGACCCAAGTGCTTCAAAAACCATAAAAATGAGCTTTTGCCTCATATAATGGGTTGGCTTGAAAGCTCTCACACGTATACCCTCCGATTTGCAATAGGGATGCTTATGTGTCACTTTCTCGACGAGGACTTTGATGAAAAATATCTTCATATTGTCTCGAGGATTAAGAGCGACGAATATTACGTCAACATGATGATAGCCTGGTATTTCGCCACCGCTCTCACCAAGAAATACGATGCTACGATAAAGTACTTCACAGCTCCTACCCTCGACACCTGGGTGCATAACAAGTCTATACAAAAGGCTGTTGAAAGCTATCGCATTTCTGATGAAACCAAAGATTATTTGAGGACACTGAAAAGGAAATGAATATTGATAAATGGCTGAGAGATAATACTCACTCTCTTAAAAATAAGACCGTTGCCGTCACAGGTACAACGGGAGGCATAGGTCGAAGCCTTGTGGGATACCTTGCGACCCTTGGCGCAAATCTTATTCTCCTTGACCGGAATCGTGAGCGTTCTGAGAGCTTGAAAGCTGAACTCACAGCTCTATACCCCGACACTTCGGTGAAATGCATAACCCTTGACTTGTCCATAACAGACCAAGTTAAAAAGGTTACGAATGAATTAAAAAAAGAAAAAATAGACGTGCTGATTCATAACGCAGGCGCCTATAAAATACCGAGATGCAAATGCAGCACAGGACTTGATAACGTCTTTCAGATTAATTTTGCATCTCCTTATTATATTACTAAAGAGCTTCTTCCGTATATGCAGGGTGGCAGAGTTGTGATTGTGGGAAGTATCGCCCACAACTATTCCGTAACCGACGTACATGACAAAGATTTTTCAAAAAGAGAAAAAAGCTCTCTCGTCTACGGAAACGCCAAGCGATATCTTATGTATTCCTTTATGAAGCTGTTTGAGAATAGGGAAGACGTGACCCTGTCCGTTACCCACCCGGGCATAACTCTCACAAATATTACGTCTCACTATCCTAAGCTTATTTTTGCTCTTATCAAGCATCCGATGAAAATAATCTTTATGAAGCTCGACATAGCTTCCCTTAGCATATTGAAGGGGGTATTTGAAGAAACAAAAATGTGTGAGTGGATAGGACCGAGCGCTTTTAATATATGGGGCTATCCCAAAAAGAAAAAGCTGAAAACGGCAACAGCAGAAGAGATAGAAGAAATTTTTGTCAGCGCAGAAAAGCTGAATTTGAGAATGTATGATTTACAATAATACCGTTAAAGGAAAATTTATAAGCCGTCCCAATCGCTTTATAGCTTACGTGGAAATTGACGGGAAGGTTGAAGTATGCCACGTAAAGAATACGGGTAGATGCCGTGAGCTTCTTGTGGACGGAGCGACGGTAATACTTGAAAGGTCTGACAATCTGTTAAGGAAAACAAAATATGACTTAATAGCAGTATATAAGTCGGATAAGCTCATAAATATGGACAGTCAAGCTCCTAATAAGGCTTTTTGCGAGTGGCTGAGCACCACCGATTTCTTCGGTAAAATAACACATATAAAGCCAGAAAAAACATATAAAAGCTCTCGCTTCGATTTTTATCTTGAAGCGGACGGTAAAAAAACATTTATCGAAACAAAAGGCGTGACTCTCGAAAATAACGGCATCGTATTATTCCCCGATGCACCTACCGAGAGGGGAGTAAAGCATCTGAATGAGCTGATAGATGCAAAAAGTAACGGATATGATGCATACGTGTTCTTCATAATTCAAATGAAGGACTGCTTACACTTTACTCCAAATGCCGAAACTCACCCCGAATTTGCAAGAGCTTTGAAGAGCGCCAAGGAAAAGGGAGTGGGCGTTTTTGCACTCAATTGTGATGTTGAAGAGCACTCGCTTGTAATCCACGATTTTGTAAAAGTATTGATATAAAACACGAAAAACGCTTATCACACGAAAGGTGATGAGCGTTTTTTTGTCAAAACGGTTAATTGATTTTAAAATCAGCTATGCATTCATCAATAGTTTCATAAGTTGTGTAGCTGTTGCATCCTAACTCTTTCATAACCATATCGACCCATTTTTTGTCTTTGGGTTTGTGGCAGGAGATATGCCAATGTGCATCCTCAGACCTTTTTTGAACGTTGGTGTCAGGAAGATGCAGTTCTTTTGTTTTTTCTCTTGCTCCAATCATTTTCAAAAACATTTTTTGCATCATTGAGTTTCTCTCTTCCTGCTCTGCGATAAACTCTTTTTCTACGGCGTTGATTTGTTTTTCTTTTGCTTGAGCTCCTTTAAACGTGCGCTCACTGTGAGAAAGAACGTATTCCATTTGTGACATAAAATCTTCCATGGGGTCGTTACTGGTGTGGTCGTTTGCAAAATTTTCTGCAGGAGAATTTACAGAAGTTGCATTTATAAAGAATTGAAAATACTCAATATCGACAGGGCTCATTGAATGCCCCAAAACGTAAATGTCCTTTATATCCTCGCAAAATACTGTGTGAAGAGCCAAGAACATGGCTAAATGTTGGATATTGTCTTGAACGTGCTTGTCTGTTTCGTATAGAAGACTGTCTACAAAGAATGCTCCTCGAAATCTTCCCCCGAATTTGTATAACTGTGTCATAGGGTATTCGGGATGAGACGAATGACCGAATATAATAGATTTTCTGTCACTTGCCTCACCGTGAATATGATACTCGTTATTTTTAAGGATATCAAATCTCTTAACAAGAGTATCGGTATAATTAAAATTAATGATGATGCAATTGTCACCAAACTTATATTTTGGCTCCTGCTCGTCTATTTTAAAGGAAGCGACCCAGTCACAAAAGGCGGTTGCAAGTATTTTCTTTGCGTTTTTTATACTGCGTTTCATTTCTTTGAGGTCGCTTTTTTCTTTACCAAAAAACAAATTTAACCTTTCGTCATCAACCTCACTTAAAGACGATTCAAAGCTTCCCCAGAATATTTCGTCAAGCTCATCAGGGTGAAAAGGGTCACCGTAAATTAATTCTACGTCACTGAACTCTTCTATAATTCCGTTAATGCGCCTTATTCCCATTTTCTCTATACGCAGTTTTTTAAGTATTTCGTCACGGTGAAATAAATAGTATTTTTGGAATGCATTATAGCTTGTGTCAAGCCCCTGCCATCTGTCAAACCCATTTCCGATAATGATTAGCGTGTCTTTCTTCATAGGTTTGTATTTGCTGTCGTTATTTCTTTTTGTTGACTTTTTCATCGAATCACTCCATATAAAAGTAGGATTAAAAAACTATATCATAACTTGAACGACAAATCAATACAAATATCACAAAAAATCAGCTGTTTTATTTATTTGATAGTGTTTTTTCCGTGTCGTAGAATAGTTCTTCAAGTATTGATTTCATATAATTATCCTCCGTATTTGTTATAGGATAATTATATCGTGAATTGTAGCTTTTGCGAATAGGGGAATAGGAATGTTAGCGGAATTGTTGCAAATGGTCGTGTTTTGTGGTATAATTTTATTACAAATTGTAAGTTTATCAAATACATCACATAATTTTGTAATTGATAGAAAGGTAGTGAATTTATGAAATGTTCTAATTGCGGTGAAAAAATTCAAAAAAAGTATAACATATGTCCTTTTTGCGGTGAAAAAATACAACAAAGAGATACAGTTAAAAACTTTGGAATATATTATAAAGTTGTTATCGCTGTTCTCTTTTTGTCTTTACTTATTACTGCTGTGATGCTAGTTCAACCTACTTTTTTAAAACCTAATATAGAGCAATTAAAGGATTCTGTTGTTCAAATATATGTATATGACGAATATAATAATGTTATTGCAACAGGGAGTGGAGTTGTTGTTTTTGAGAGCGATATAATAATTACAAATGCTCATGTTGTCGAAGATAATTATAAATTAGAGGTTTTATCTGAGAATAATACGAAATATAAAGTACAAGGAATAATAGGTTATAACAAGAAAAAAGATATTGCTATACTTAAAATTTACGATAAAAACAAACTAAAACCATTAGAAACAGAAAATTCTATCAGTGTAGGAGAAGAAGTTATAGCCATTGGAAGTCCAATAGGCTTAAAAAATACGGTGTCCAATGGAGTTTTTAGTGGATATTTTCAAGATGAAATAGAAGTTTATCAGCATACAGCTCCTATTTCTCCTGGTAGCTCTGGTGGGGCTTTATTTAATAATAAAGGGGATTTAGTAGGTATCACATATGCAACATTAAATGAAGGACAAAATATTAATTTCGCTATTCCTATCAATGAGGTGAAAAAAGAGTATAATATTGTCAAGAATAATATTTGCGTTGACACAAAATACTATAAGTTTTTGAACAATGGTATTTTGAAAACCAACTTAGGCAATGAACTTTTAAGTTATGTTTTGAATGATAAATACAGTAATGAGACAAATACAAAAGATCCGTCGGAAATAGGATGGTTAAAGTATTCTTCTTTGAGTAAAAAAGAAGGATTTAACAAAATAGAAAAATATGTAAAGTCATCAGTATATGTTCACTCTGGGGAAACATCAGGTGTTTACTTAAATGGGCAAGGGAATATTAAATATATGAAAAAATATGAGTGCTCATATTATAGTATATTTTTGATTAAATTAAATTTGTTTTCTGAAGAAGCAATAAAAGCTATTACTGAATATTTCGAAGAATATGCTATGGATTATAGTGAAGAAGGAAAAAAATTTATAAATTATGAAGTGCAATATGGTAACGAGTACATTTATTTGATAGAATATACTGATTTTGATAGTATAGATGAAGTAAAGACAATTTTGAACAAATTTATTAGCGAATCGACTAATTTTAAAAAAGATAATGATAAAGATGCTAATTATATCAAAGTTTTTTTGAGTATAAAAAATTTTATTGCAAATTTGTTTGAATAAAATAGGACGTGAATACAGGTATGTTAAAAGGAAAAATTACACCAAAGCTGTGTATCAATTTAGAGGATTACGAAACAAAACTTGAGCGATTAAATAGTCTTGTTCAACAGATGTCTTCTATTAATTGGATTGTTGAAAGTGCTATACAGTTTTGCAGGGATAAAGGCATGCAAGTTGAAGATTTTATGTTACCTCAATTTGCAACTCTGCAGGCTCTATACGATGAATTAAACAATTTCAATTATAGGAGTATAGAAGAAAAAATCGCTATTTGTAAAAAGCAGATAGAAGAGTTAAAGCGCGAAAAATTCGATGATTATAATAATCCTTACAAGAATCATATTAATAACATTTTGTCGAATAAAAACAAACAGTTAGATGCTTTTTGCGGTATATCAGTTGACACAAAACAGGCAGATAACTATTTAAAAAGCATTATAACTCAATTATCACAATTAGATATATCGTTAGCTTCGAATGTAGACGACCTATTTGAACAGTTTAAGTATGGAACTAAAAACTATGTGGTTTTTGGTAAAAACGGTGCCGGAAAAACAACATTACTACGAGAAATTTCTGACCTTATTTTCAAAAATGCTATAGTTTTACCTGCGGACAGAACTGCGATGCAATCATCGTCAAACTATCTTGGTTTGCATACGGATTATACCCTTAATCAAATGCTCAAAGATGATACTTCGTTGATGTATTTGACAAGAGAGATAAATAAACGAACTTTAGATTCCTACGAAATAGGCACGAATAAAAATGATGTTTTAAGAACAAGACTTTATGAAATTTTTTCATTGTTAGGATTGGACAGAGATATTATTGCAGACAGAGAATCTTTGTTTTTGCAAGGAGATCAAATAGCTAAATACTCAATGAATGATGCAAGTGATGGGGAGAAGAATATTGCTTACTTAATAATGGCAACACTGTTAGCTCCTAATGATTCATTTATATTCATTGATGAACCAGAAAGACACTTAAATGGTGCATTGATGCGAAATCTGTTCGATAAGTTGGAAGCGGAACGCCCCGATTTGAGGTTTGTTTACTTAACACACAGCATTGATTTTGTTGAGAGCAGAAAAAATGTAGCGCTGATTTACCTTGAAAAATCTGAAGCATACAAAAAATGGAAGTTCAAAAAAATTGAAGATTATTCTGACATTAGCTTGGATGTTATTTTAGGAATTGAAGGCACAAAGAAAGATATAATTTTTTGCGAAGGTACACGCAGTTCCATTGATTGCAAAGTGTTAGAATGCCTATTCCCCGAATATGAGATACAGCCAGTGAGTTCGTGTGAACAAGTAAAATTGAATACAAAAGGTATTAACGGAAAAGAGACGTTATTTAGACGAAAAGCATTTGGTTTAATAGACAATGATTATATGCAAATAGCCGAAATAGAATCTCTTAGAAATGATAACATTTTTGCTATTGGATATAATGAATGGGAGAATTTTATTATCAAGTCAGAGATATTAGACTATATTAATGCAATGCACTTAAATAAGGATTTGACTCCAGTAAAAAACGAAGTAATTGAGTACATTAAAAAGGCTGGGAAAACGCCTATTTTGAGTGATTTTATTACTAAAAGATATACCAAAATGCTTTATGCAACGAATTTGACCTACTCAAAGGATTTGGAAGCACGATTAGATTCGATAAACAACAAAAACAAATCAGATCTTATGGAGGAAATTCAAAAAATAAGCGTTGAAATAGATACTCTTACTGATTATGACAAGTTGGTTTCCATTGTACCTGCAAAAATGTTATTGAAAAGTGTTGCTCAAGGTATTGGACTTGCTTCGGATAATGATTATGTGGATTTGATGGTGAAGTATTTGAAACAAGATATTGCATTCAATACATTGGTAAAATCTTTGTTAAACATTAATTTTAACTAGAGTTAATACGTTACTAATTTGATAACAATTGAATGTGTTGCTGGGCTTTCTTCAAAGCTTGTAGTACTGTTGTGTTATTAAAAACGCAGAAGTACACACCTTGCGTAGCAAATTGCGTAACACCCATCAAAAACCTGCGTAGCAGGGAAGAGAAAAGAGCATTTTGGGAAAATAACCAAAATGCTCTAAATTTATCTGTATACAAAACAAAAAGGAGACTACAAAACTCCGTAATGGTTGAACTCTGCGCGTCCCTTCCGAAAATAAGTCGCCTTGTGCGCAAATCATAGATTTGCTTCAAGAACTCCCTATTTTAGTTACCAAACGAACAAAAACAATTCACCGGATCGTTTTTCTCCGTTTGTCCCTACCACTCCACAAAACGCAGGCGTTTTGATGGTGCGGCAGGGAATAGGCCGTAAGTTCAGCCTATCAACACACAAAAAATAAAACCGAATGGAAAAATCCATTCGGTTTTATTTGGTCTGAGTGACAAGACTTGAACTTGCGGCCTCTACCACCCCAAGGTAGCGCGCTACCAAACTGCGCCACACCCAGATGTTGCTTTCGTGCAACATGTGGAATTATAGCACAAAGGATTTGAATTGTCAATATAAAAATCAAAAATATTTTAAAAAATCATTTATTTATAAAAGATTTTAGCACGTTTCGTCGAGTAAGTGCAACGCTTGAAAGCTTTTTGGTGTCAAAAAAGTCTTCAAGCTTATTTATATCATCCAAAGTAATGCATTTATCGGGAAGTGCTTTACCTTTTATAGTTGATATAAGTTTATTCTCAATTGCCCACGTTATTGCAGTGCTGTAAGGGTGAGAGGCTTTTAGGGAATAGGGCAGAATTACTTTGTGTTTTATGTTTTCTATCCTTTTATTGACTGCTTCTTCCCTTGGAGCGAGAAGCATTGCAAGCTCTCCTCTTGTCATAATAGTGTCAGGTCTTAACGTGTTATCGCTGAACGCTATGGCATGAGTCCTTTGAAGTTCATTGAAAGCGTTGAAATCGGGGTCGTCACGTCCAACGTCTAAGAATGGG
>JAZNZV010000160.1:0-4337 GCA_045595105.1 Eubacteriales bacterium
AGGCTGTAATGAGCCAAACCATAGATTTAACGAACATAAAGGCGTATCTTGAAAAGAAGAACGCCGACTCTCCCGAGTTCAAATATACATTTTTCCACGTGATATGCGCGGGAATTGCAAAGACGCTGGCGCTTCGTCCGAGAATGAACAGATTTTATTCGGGCAGACGCTTTTATGAGCGGCGGGATATTATTCTCTCCTTCACCGCAAAAAAACGTCTTGTGGATAACAGCGAGGAAGGCTTGTGTCTTGTAAAGGTTGACAAGGACTCGGGTGTTTCTCCCATCGACCAGGTGTATTCAAAGATAAAGAAATTCGTTTACACGATGAGGGTTGAAAACAAGCAGGACGGCGCAACCGACATTATGGACTTTCTTGTAAAGCTTCCGAAACCTATTATAAACTTTGTTGTGTGGGTGCTTCGTACCCTTGAAGCACACGGAAAATATCCCAAAGCTCTTATGAAAGAGGACCCCTACTATTCCAGTGTGTTCATTTCAAATCTCGGCAGTATAAAAATGAACGCAAGCTATCACCACCTTACAAATTGGGGCACGAACTCGCTTTTCGTTATAATCAGCGAAAAAAGACCTATGCCCTTTTACAACGCCGACGGAACCTTTGACGTGCGCGAGGGCCTGGAGCTTGGCATTACGGTTGACGAGCGTATTGCCGACGGCGTATATTTTGCAAACACAATTAAAACCTTAAAGAAAATTCTTGAAAACCCCGAGCTTCTTGACGAGGATATTATGAAAGAGGTAGAGCTTTAATATGAAAGAAACACGAGCACCGTGGCTTGAGCATTACGGTGATATTCCGAAAACGCTTGGTTATTTTAAAGGAACGATGTGGGAGCTTGTCGAAAGTGTTGCCGACAAGTACCCGAAATACATAGCCTACGATTTTATGGGCTCGAAAACCACCTACAGAGATTTTGCTCGCCGCGTAGAGCTTTGCGCCCGCTCGCTTAAAGCAATAGGTGTTCGCGAGTCAGACAGAATTACCATTTGTATGCCCAACTGTCCGCAGGCGATTATTATGTTCTACGCCGTTAACCTTGTGGGCGGCGTGTGCAATATGATTCATCCGCTCTCAAGCCAGAACGAGATAGAATTTTTCCTCAAGGAATCGGAAAGCCTTTACGCTATCACTCTTGACCAATTCTACAACAAGTTTGAGGCAATAAGACAGAACGTAAATCTTGAAAACATAATTATAGCAAGCATCAAGGATGCACTTGCTCAGCCCATAAAGGCGGGCTATATGCTCACCGAGGGCAAAAAGATAAAGAAAATTCCCGCTGACGCTCCCATTATCCGTTGGAATAAGTTTTTAAGCTATGGACTCAGCTACCATTGGAAGTACAAAGCCGACAAAAAGGCTGAGGACCCTGCCGTTATTCTTTACAGTGGCGGTACTACGGGTACTACGAAGGGTATCCTTCTTTCCAACCTTAACTTTAACGCACTTTCAGCTCAGATCATTGCAACCAACAGCATGTTCCGTCCCGGTGACAAAATGCTGGCGGCAATGCCTATTTTCCATGGCTTCGGTCTTGGAGTCAGCATTCACTCAATGCTTGCTAACGGCGGACGCTGTCTACTCGTGCCCAGATTTACCCCCGCAAGCCTTTCCAAGCTCATTAAGAAGGCAAGGTGCAACTTCATTGCAGGCGTACCTACCCTCTTTGAGGCATTCCTTCGTCAGGAGTCCATGAAGGATGCCGACCTGTCCTGCTTAAAGGGTGTATTCAGCGGTGGAGACTCACTTTCTATCGAGCTGAAAAAGAGATTTGATAAGTTCCTTTACGACCACAACGCTAAAATTCAGATAAGAGAAGGCTACGGTATGACAGAATGCGTTACTGCAAGCTGTCTTACCCCATCGCATATGTCCAAGGAAGGCAGTATAGGTCAGCCCTTCCCCGACACCTTCTACACAATAGTTGACCCGGGAAGCACAAACGAGGTCGAGTACGGAGTTGAGGGCGAAATTTGTATCTCAGGTCCTACCGTTATGATGGAATACATCAATCATCCCGAAGAGACCGCCGAAACTCTCAAAGTTCACGAGGACGGAAAGACTTGGGTACATACAGGCGACCTTGGTTACATGGACGAGGATGGCTTCGTCTACTTCAAGCAGAGAATTAAGAGAATGATCATAACCAGCGGTTATAACGTTTACCCCTCTCAGCTTGAGAATATTCTCGATGCTCACGAGCTTGTTCAGATGAGCTGTATCATCGGTGTTCCCGACCCCTATAAGATGCAGAAGGTAAAGGCTTTCGTAATGCTTAAAAGCGGTGTGGAGCCAACAAATGAGAACAAGCAAATTCTTCTTTCCTACTGTCGAAAGAATATTGCGAAATACGCTATGCCCTATGACATAGAATTCCGTGAGACTTTACCCAAGACACTTGTGGGTAAGGTTGCATATCGTCAGCTTGAAGAGGAAGAGCTTAAGAAATACGAAACTGTAAAATAATAAGGAGAGTTCTCGGGGTAACTCCCGAGAACTTTTATTATAATGTTAACTAAAGAAAAGATACAAAAGTACAACCACGAAATACTCAACCGCATAGCGGCGTTTATGAATTACTCGTCGGATTTTATAACAAGCGACATTATCGACGAGCTTGTGCGTGATTGCGGTGTTGACCGAAAATACGCCTTCAGCTTAGTGCTTGCCTCTGCCTGCTATATGAACATCAACGACAGTGAAGAGGACAGGGAAATGTTTGAAAACTATTTTCCCGACATGATTCACTATCTGAAAAAAGAGGACTACGACTGTGACCCTTACTACAAAAACATAAAGGTCACCCCAGTAAAGGAGGGCTCGTGGGAGTTCCGTGAGGCAGTCATCAAGCCTTATGAGCTCATTCCCCTTGATGACCTGAAGGAAGCCCCTGACGGCAGAATAATACCGCAGGTAGCCTTTTTCGACTGTGAATTCCCCTACCCTGTTATCTTAGAAAATAACGTTGAGTGGATGCTCGTTACGCCAAACGAGGTGGAGACCATGCGTGAAGGAATTACGAAAGCAAGGGGCAAGGTTGCCACCTACGGTCTCGGGCTTGGATACTTCCCTTATATGACCTCGATTATGGAGGAAGTCACCGATGTGACCGTTGTAGAGCGTGACGAAAATGTAATCGATATTTTCAAGCGCTTTATTCTTCCACAGTTTCCCCATCCCGAAAAGGTAAACGTAGTATGCGCCGATGCCTTTGAATATGCCGAAAAAGTGGCGCCTAAGGAGAACTTCGATTATATCTACATCGACATATGGCACGACCCCTCTGACGGCGTGGAAATGTATAAAAGGTTTAAAGAGTTAGAAAAGCTTTGCCCTGACACAAGCTTTGAATATTGGATTGAAAAAACCATGAAGCACTATATGTAAAAACTGCGAGGATTTTTCCTCGCAGTTTTTTATACATTAGGGTAAGTCGAAGCAATGGGGAGAAACGTACCAGCCGTCATCGGGAATGAACACCATGTAAAGCTCTTCGTTTACGGTTTCATCCTTGATCACTATGCCGTCGGCGGTAACGCCGTAGGTATGCACCGAGTAGGTCATAGCCTTCATCTTTTCAATAGAGCTACGTGTCATAAAGCAATAGTCGGAAAGCTCTTTGGTGAGAGTGTTGAATTCGTCGCCTGTGATATCTCTTTCGCTTACAAATTCATATTCTATATGGAATTCTGAATTTTCATATTCATCGTCACGAAGAGAGTGAACTGTTTCGGTGGCATTTTTGATAGCAATATCAAAGGTTTCATCGTCGTATTCAAGAAGTGCCTGGTAGCCTTCACGCCATTCCTCGGGGAATGCTAAAATATAGTTTTCAAAGCCGTCCTCGGTTTTAAGAGAATAGTAGCAAGCTACTGACTCTTCCTCGGTTGTGTTGGTAAGGGGGTCGTAGTTGCTCTCATTATCCGAATTTTCGGGAGCTACGGGGGTATTGGGCTCGTCTGCACAAGATATAAGCAGAAGCAGAGCTACACCGAGAAGGGCGAATAAGAATATTAATCTTTTCATAATTTCTCCTTTTCTTTAAAAAAAGCCGTGACAAAAAGCTGTCACGGCTAAATGTGTCTTAAAGGGCTGCCTTTGCCTTTTCAACAAGTGCTGCAAATGCATCCTTGTCGCTTACTGCAATCTCAGCGAGCATCTTTCTGTTAAGGTCGATACCAGCCTTCTTGAGACCGTTCATAAATCTTGAGTAGTTGATACCGCAAACCTTACACTGTGCAGAAATACGAGTGAAGTCGGAGGCCAAGCGGTCTTAGGAAGACAATCTCACCAGTCAACTCCTTGGGTCCCAC
>JAZNZV010000161.1:0-13903 GCA_045595105.1 Eubacteriales bacterium
GCAAGTTATGATGCACCTTGGGTGCAGTTTTAAAAAATAAAGCGATTATATCATAACGTTTGCGAAGCGAACTCATAACGGCGAGCAAAAGTGAGCCTCATAACTCATAACTGAAAATAGAGTTGTGTCTACAAATGTAGTGCTTGTAAAGAAAAAGGATAGAGAACGTAAAATTCTTCTATCCTTTTTCTATTTGTGCAGGTTTGCTGCTCTATCGCAGGCATCCCTTCGGCGGACTTTTTTAATTAGAAATTAGAAATTAGAAATTATAAATTAAGGAAGATTTGCGTAGCAAATCAACCATAATTTTCACGAAGTGACTGAGGCTATATCAGGGAAGGCTTGCGTAGCACGCCGTTTGCGTCAGCAAAGAATCAACATCTTGTACTTCGTTGCTTTTGCTACACAACATGTATTTTGGCAAAAAAATATTTGGAAAATTTGTTAATTACCTATTGACTTTATTTGAAAAAGGCTTTATAATTATTCTAACAATTGAATTATATTAGGGTATTATCCCATAGATGCGGTTGACGGTCGTTCACATTGCACATATTTTACATATAGCCGTGTCGCACTTCGGCTCTCTTACTCCGATATAATCAAATAAATCAAAACAAAGAAAGGAAAACTACAATGAAAAAAAGACTTTTATCTATTGTCTTTGCATTGCTTATGCTTTGTCAACTCTTGAGCTTTTCGATCTTGGCAGAACCCGCTTATGACGAGGATAACGAAACACCCGGTATCGGATGGGAAAACGTTTATGACGTTACCTTGCCTGAGGCTCCCGTAGGCTACACTATAACTGTAGCAGAAGGCTCTTCCACTACTGTTGAAGAAGGCGGAAGCTTCTCTTTCACAGTAGAGGTTCTTGACGGTTATAACGGTGACGCTATGGTTGTTGCTGCAAACGGCGAAACACTCACTGCAACAGAGGGCGTTTACACAATTACCGTTAACGAAGCAGTAGAAATCACAGTTGAAGGCGTTGAGGAAGAAGTGGCTGAAGGCTTGAGAGGCGACGCCAATAATGATGGTGTTGTCGATGCGAAAGACGCAACCAGAGTATTGCTTTATGTTGCAGGCAAGATTGATTCTTTTGCAGGTAATGCGGATGCCAATGGAGCTGGCGAAGTAAATGCGAAGGATGCAACAAGAATATTACTTTACGTTGCAGGCAAGATCACTCTTGAAAACATGTAGTCTTTTTTATAAAATTAAAAAGACAAATAATATTAATAGCAATTTATTAAAAGGAGAAAAATACAAATCATGAGAAGAAAACTTTTGACACTTATTTTTGTAGTGGCTATTGTTTGTGTTGCATCTGTAGTAGCGTCTGCGGCTACATTCACAGTAGGCGACGTAACTATAGACCAAGGAACAGAGACTGTTCAAGTACCGATTAGTATTTCAGATAATGCAAACACTGTGGCGACTATTACTTTAAATGTAGTTTGCCCTGATGGCATTACTATGACTAAGAAAGCAACACAGGGCGAAGCTCTTGCGGATTGCACATTTAGTTCTTATGCGAATTCGACTAAAATAACTTGGGTATATGATGATGTGGGATTAAGTGACGAGGGCGTTATCGCTTATGTTACTCTTAATGTTCCTGCAGACATTGCGGCTGGCGATTATGTTGTATCTCTTGAAGTGGTAACTTTGGCTACTACTAATGAGGATTACGAAGAAGTAGAATTAATTGATACTGCGTCTGTAGTTCCCGGTACCATCACAGTTAAGGGTTCAGAGCCCGCAGCTACTCTTACTGCAATAGGTAAGAACCTTGTTCTTGACGGCGGTATCAACGCTAAGGTTAAGTTCGAGTACACCGGTACAGAAACTCTTTACATCAACGGCAATGCTGTTGAAAAGGCAGCAGACGGTTACTACTATGCAGAAATTGCAAAGTCCGCTAAGGATTATGCAGACGAAGTTACCTTCACAGCAACTGCAAGCGACGTTGACGAAGTAGTAGTTGAAACTTCCGTTGCAGCTATTATCGACGAATATCAGGAAACAGCTGAAGGTACTCTTTTGGATCTTGTAAATGCAGCTGAAACCTACTGTTCATATGCAGTAATTTACTTTGCCGGATCAACAGTTCCCACAGTAAATGCAACAGTTGAAGTTGCTGCTCCCTCTATCGCAGGTGCACAGGACGGTATCACTTTCAATTCAACTTCACTTGTTCTCAGAGATAAGGTAGCTCTTCGTCACTACTTCAACGTAGCAACAGGCACCGACGTTGCAGCACTTGGTCTTACAGAACTCGATGCAACACATGCATACGTTGAATATGCAAACATTGCTGTTGCAGATCTTGCAGACGTTATCACAACAGAGATCGGCGGACTTACAATCAACTTTGCACCTCTTGCATACGCTTCTATCAATGAAGATGCAAACGTTGCAAACCTTGTTAACGCACTTTACAATTACTACGTAGCGGCGGTTGCATACGCAGGCTAATAGAAGGAGGACTAAGCTAATGGCAAAAGAACTTTACCAGTCCCCCGAAATTGAAGCAGTGCTTTTCGACAGCGAGGACATTGTAACAGCGAGCTTCGCTCAGGGCGATGACGAGCTCCCTGCAACACCTTGGGGAAACTAATTAAATAAAAAATGCGGACTCGAAAGAGTCCGCTTTTTTTAGTGAATAATGAATAGTGAATATTGAATATTGAATAATTACGGTTGATTTTGCCTTGCAAAATCTTCATTAATTACGACTCACTACGGTCTCACACACTGTTCAACCTCCGTTCCCTGTATGGCTTGCTTTTTTGTAGGCTTCGCTAATCCGCTTCGCCACAAAAACGCCCCGCACATTCTAATTTCAAAAAAGCTCTTGATTTTTTTGAAATCTGTGTTATAATGGGTATAGAAAAAGGCTACCAGCAACGGTTCAGCCATTAAGTTTGATTATAAAAAAATAACCGCAACTTTTTTGGACGAAAGGCGGTTATTTTTTTATGCTTACAATATATCCTGTCGCTGCGATAAGTATTAACGCAAGGGCGATAAAATAATCCATAGCATCACCCCCTTACAAAAAATAAGAGGGCACACGCCCTCTTGAGTGAGGGCTGAACCGCCGCCGTTTATGGTAGCCGAGGTTATTATAGCATAAGGTGTCGGAAAATGCAATAAAAAGCGAAACGCTTTTATTGCATTAATGAATATTGAATAATGAATATTGAAGAATTATGGTTGATTTTGCTCGGGCAAAATCTTCCTTAATCTCTAACCCCTAATTAAAAAAGTCCGCCTTGGCGGACTTTTACTTTATTTCTTCTATTATTTTGAGGACGGCTTTGTAGTCTGTGGCGTTTACTGTGATATAATTCTCACCTATCTCGATTATTTCAAAGTCAGAGAGAAGAGGGAGGCAGGTGTCAAGGTTTTCTATAAATATTTTAACTGTATCGGTTTTATTGGGGCATTCGCCTTTAAGTGCATCGGGGGCACGAAGGGTTTCAGTTACTGCCTCGGTCTCGGGCATGGTGGCTTCGGGCTCGGGAGCAGGCGTTTCTTCTGCCTTAATGGAGTCCTCTGGTACAAGTGGCACGCCTGAAACGTAGTCGGCGGAGTAAAAGTGATTTTCATCGTTCTTGGCGGTTGCGGACTCTTGTTTAGACGCTACATCATCTAAAAAGCCTTCTGCAAAGGCGTACTCGTAATCTTCATCGGATTCGAGAGTAGCGCTGTTCTTTATATCGGCAACGAAGTGTACTCCGCCGGCATCGGTAACCGATGCTCCCATTTCTGATATATTCATATCAGAATGACCCTTTCTTACTTCGGAAACACCCGTATAGACGGCAAGAACCAAAATAAAGACAAGTGAAGCGGCAAGTCCCATATGACGGACAAGGAAAGGAGTTTTTTTATAAGGACTATTCTCTTTTCTTATCTTAGCGACAACGCTGTCGGCAAGGGACTTGTCACTTTTTTCTACAAGGGTGTCGAAGCTGTGCTTTAATTCAAGGGCGTCTTCGTATTCTCTTTTACAGCTTTCGCACTCTGACAGGTGGGCAAGCACTTTTTCTTTTTCTTCTTCGCCCAGCTCGTTATGAAGCAGAGCATCAAGCTTTAGAGCGCATTCACGGCAGTCCATATTTCCTCTCCTTTCTTTCGTTTTTATTTATTTGACTGAAAATTTTTCTTTTTGTTCCAATATTTTTTCACGAAGCTTTTCTCGTGCACGGCTGAGCCTACTCTTAACAGTGCCAAGCTCTACGTCGAGAATTGCGCTTATTTCTTCATAAGACAGTCCATTCAGCTCACGAAGAATAACTATCTCTCGCATAGCCTCGTCAAGAGAGTTGAGAGCTTTAATCAGCTCTTCATGGCTTTCCTTTTCAATAAAAGCCTTCTCGGGAGTACTCAGGTCGGGTGTGTCAAGGACCTCGCCATCCTCAAGGGTAGAAGAAAGCTCGGATGCTCTTTTCTTCTTCAAGGCGAGGGCGTCTTTTGCAGTATTGGCGGTAATTCTGTAAAGCCAGGTAGAAAAGGCGGAAGAGCCCTTAAAATCTTTTATTCCACGCCAAGCTTTGAGAAAAGCGTCCTGTGCTACGTCGAAGGAATCGTCGGGGTTAAGCATAAAGCCGTAGGCGGTATTATACACAAAGCTTTCGTAAAATCTAACGAGCTCGCCAAAGGCTTCGCCGTCGCCAAGTCTCGCTTTTTCAAGATACATTTTTTCTTTATCCATGCTTTGCATTCCCGACACCTCCTTTTGAAATAACTATTGCGAAAAAACGCATTTTATGTTATCATAAACTGTGAATGTAATTATATCACAAAACCCTTGTATATTCAAGTATTAAGGACAGATTATGACAGAAAAAAGACCGCTTCTGTTTTTTGCCCCCATGGCAGGGGTAGGAGACAGCGCATTCAGAACCATATGTTGCCGTCACGGTGCCGACGGTGTCACAAGTGAAATGATTTCGGCGAAGGCAGTAGTATATGGCGATAAAAAAACTCTGACCCTTGCTAAGAGAAGTGAAGAGGAGACCCCTTTTCTTTTGCAGATATTCGGCTCGGAGCCTGATATTATGGGAAAGGGCGCCAAAATTCTTGCGAATGCAACGCACCCCGACGGAGTAGATATAAATATGGGCTGTCCCGTCAATAAGATTGTTAAAAACCGTGAGGGCTCAGCTCTTATGAAGACCCCTCAGCTCGTTTATGAAATAGTGTCAAGAGTGAAGGACGCCCTTGACCCCCTTCCCGTCAGCGTAAAGATAAGGGCGGGCTTTGACAGCGAGCACATAAATGCCGTTGAAGTGGCTCTAATGGCGGAAAAGGCAGGAGCTTCTCATATAACCGTCCACGGAAGAACAAGAGAGCAGTTTTATGCACCCGGTGTAAACCTTGATATAATAAGGGACGTGAAAAAGGCGGTGTCCTGTCCCGTTGTGGGAAACGGCGATATAAATTCGGTGGAGAGTGCAAAAGAGATGCTCTCCTATACAGGCTGTGACCACCTTATGATAGGGCGTGGAGCTCTCGGCAGACCTTGGATATTCTCCGAGATAAAGGCAGGCCTTTTTGGAGAGAGCACTCCCGAAATTCCCACAGGTCAAGCCTTATATGAAGCGATAATGACACATCTTGACCTTGCTCTTTCAAATAAGGGAGAAAGGCAGGGAATTATGGAATCGAGGGCACAAATAGCCTTTTATATAAAGAGTATAAAAGGGGCGGCAGATATAAGACGGAGAATAAACTCGGCATCCACCCGTGAAGAAGTAAGTAATATATTGAAGGAAACGCTATGATATATTTAGATAACAGTGCCACAACTCCGCTGTCGGAGTCGGCAAAGGATAAAATAAAAGAGATGCTGGACGTTTTCGGCAACCCGTCCTCTCTGCACAGCGAGGGACTGAGAGCCGAAAAAGAGGTTACTCTTGCCCGTGAACGCATAGCGAAGAGCCTTTCGGCAAGAGCCGACGAGGTGTTCTTCACGTCGGGGGGGACCGAGAGCGATAATATTGCAATTTTTGGCGCCGCCAAAAAGAATGCCAAGGCAGGACGTAAAATTATTACTACCGATTCCGAGCATCCTGCGGTCTCAAGGGCGGTAGATGCTCTTGAAAAAGAGGGCTTTGAGGTGGTGCGCCTTTCCACGAGGGGTGGTAAGACAGACCTTGACGAGGTGGAGAAAAATGCCGATGACGTAGCCCTTGTGACGGTTATGAGAACCAACAACGAGACGGGCGCAATATATGACGTGAAGGCTATTTCGGACGTTGTGAAAAGACGTTCTCCCAGAGCGATAGTGCACTCGGACTGTGTTCAAGCGTACATGAAGGAGAGGCTCTCACTTTCGTCTCTTGGGGCTGATATAATATCGGTATCCGCTCACAAGGTGCACGCACCAAAGGGTGTGGGCGCTATTATTGTAAAAAAAGGACTTGTACTTCCCCCTCATACTTACGGTGGCGGTCAAGAAAAGAACCTTAGAAGCGGAACAGAGAACACTATTGGTATAGCCTCTTTCGGGGCATCGGTAAACGAGCTGATGACGGATAGTGAGAGAATGAGTAAAATGGCAGAGCTTTACGATTATATGAAGGAGAGGTTTTCTTCTTATAAAGAGAACGTTCCCGAAAGGGCGAGCTCGTCCATTCTCAATATATCTCTTGAGGGATATAGGAGTGAAATCGTACTTCACAGCCTGTCACGTGAAGGTATCTTTGTTTCCAGCGGGTCTGCTTGCTCCTCCCATTCGGGGAAAAGCGGTGTGCTCACTGCTTTCGGGCTTACCGACAGAGAAGCTGACAGCGCTATCAGAATAAGCACTTCCCACTATAACACAAAGGAAGAGATAGATAGGCTCTTTGAGGCGTTGGAAGAGGTTGTGAAAACTATCAAAAGGAGATAAATATGGTAAGAACAATTTTAATGAAATACGGCGAGCTGATACTCAAGGGGGCTAACAAGCGTTCCTTCGAGGCGCTTCTTTGTAACAGAATAAAGGCGAGAATGAGAAGAGTTCTTGGAGAGGACGGCTTTGAATTTGAGTGCATGCAGTCTACTCTTTACGTGACTCCTAAGGATGACAGCATGGTGGAAGAGGCTTACGACGACCTGAAAAAGATATTCGGTATAGTTTCTCTTTGCATTTCTTACAGAGCCGAGAAGAACATTGACGACATTGTGAAGGTAGCAAATGAAAATATACCCAACCACATAAAAAATTACCGCTCCTTCAAGGTAGATGCAAGACGAAGCGACAAGACCTTTCCTCTTACGTCACCTGAAATTATGGCCATCGTGGGGGGAGAGCTTTCAGAACGCTGCCCCGAGGTCAAGGTAGACGTAAGACAGCCCGATATTGTGGTAAGAGTAGAGATAAGAGAAAAGTATGCATATATACATGCAGGTGCCGAGCATGGAGCAGGCGGAATGCCCTATCTTTCTAACGGCAGAGGACTTCTTCTTCTGTCGGGTGGTATCGACTCACCTGTTGCAGGCTTTATGATGGCGAAGCGTGGCGTTGAAATTGACGCAATACACTTTGAGAGCTTTCCTTATACCTCAGAGCGTGCTAAGGAAAAGGTTATTGCTCTTGCAAAGTGCCTGACGAAATACACCGACAAGGTGAGGCTTCACTTTATCAGCCTTACTGAAATTCAAGAGGCGATAAGAGATAACTGCGAAGAGGATTATTTTACCCTTATTCTTCGCCGTTTCATGATGCCGATTGCAGAGCGTGTGGCAAGACGTTACGGAGCCGAGGCTCTCATCACAGGTGAGAGCATTGGTCAGGTTGCGAGTCAGACTATGTCTGCTCTTGCCGTTACAGACTGTACGGTCAACATTCCCGTCTTCCGTCCCTGCATTGGTATGGACAAAGAGGAGATAGTAGAGATTGCCAGAAGAATAGACACCTTTGAAACCTCTATTCTTCCTTATGAGGATTGCTGTACGGTGTTCACTCCCCGTCATCCCAGAACGAAGCCCATCCTTGAAAAGGTGGAAAAGGCTGAAAGAGGACTTGACAGAGAAGCTCTTATTGAGAGGGCGTTGGCAACTGAAACCGAGATTATTGTATATAATGAATAATTAATATTGAATATTGAATAATTTTGGACAATTTCGCCATAGCGAAATTTACAATAATTTTTAATTTTTCACTATTCATTCTTCACTATTCACTAACTCCGAAGGAGAATACTATGAGTATTTTAGACATATTTGCAAAGCTTGAGAAGGAGAGAGCCGAAAAGGAGCTTTCTTCAAAAATCGAGTATATAGTAGTTGGACTTGGAAATCCCGGTTCAAAGTATGAGAACACAAGGCACAATGCGGGATATCTTGCTCTTGATACGGTGGCGGAGAAGTGCTCGGCAAGAATTGACCGTTCCAAGTTTCACTCCCTTGTGGGAGAAGGAAATTTGGGGGGCAAGAGAGTGCTCTTTATGAAGCCCGAAACCTTTATGAACAACTCGGGTGAGGCTGTGGGTGAGGCGGCACGGTTTTATAAGATTGCTCCCGAGAACGTTATCGTAATTTCCGACGATATTTCACTTCCCGTGGGTAAAATAAGGATAAGACGCAAGGGCTCTCACGGGGGTCACAACGGTCTTAAATCCATTGAGGCTCACCTTGGTGCAAATACCTACCCGAGAATTAAAATAGGCGTAGGAGAAAAGCCCCACCCCGATTATGATTTAGCGGATTGGGTGCTTGGGAAATTTCCGAAAGAGGACGCTGAAAGCTTAAAGACTGCCCGTGAAAATACCGCTAACGCTCTTACTCTTGTAATTGAGGGCAAAACCGAAGAGGCTATGGCGAAGTTCAACTAAGGAGTAATTATGGAAATTCGTGAATTTATGGAAAGGGCAGGCTTTACTCCCGAGGAAGTGGAAAAAGTCACGGCTCTTGATGCACTTTATCCCGATATAAGGGGCTTTGCCAAAACTCAAGTCAGCTTAAATATGCCTATGGAGTGCGAAGACGTAGAGGCTTATTTTGAAACTATGCTCAAAGAGGGTGTGAGTGTCAGACAGCTTAATTTTTTGTTTCTCGCTCACGCATACACCTTTCTTTATGATTTATATAAGGAAAAAGGCTATGATGAACAGCTTTTTTGGGACGTTTCTCTCGACCTTGTTTCAAAGACGAGGAAGTGTGAGAGGATATTCGGCGAGGTAGGAAATTTTGTTCTGGGCTGGCATTTTGGCTTTTTAAAGCTTGAACGCTTTCAGCTTGGCAGAATTCAGTACGGATTTGTTTCAACCTATCGCTTTGACACACCCTATGAAAAAGGAGGTGTCAAGGTTTGTAAGGGAGACCCTGTCCTCGATTGTCACATTCCTGCAATAGGTCCTCTTACCGAGGAGCTTTGCTTCGAGTCTTACAGACGGGCTCACAAGTTTTTCTCTCACCTTTTCCCCGACGGCATAACGAGAATTACTTGCTCAACATATCTTTTTTATCCCCCTCACCTTCATTTTTACGGCAAGAATACAAGACGCTTTGCTTCCGACTTCGACATTGTAAATGTGACCGAAAAAGATAAATTTGAAGATGCTTGGCGTATTTTTTATACCTTTGATACGTCTGATGTTGATGCACTCCCCGAGGAAACAACGTTACAGAAGAATTTTAAAGAGTGTCTTAAAACTGACTCAAAGTATGGCTCGGGATATGGAATTTTCCTTTTTGACGGTGAAAAAATAATCAAGGAGTAAATATGGTTTTTTCAAGTCTTTTGTTTTTGTTTCGGTTTTTACCCATAGTAATACTTGGCTATTTTATATTGCCGAGAAAATTCCGAAATTTATTTTTACTTTTATTCTCTCTTTTCTTTTACGCTTGGGGTGAGCCAACGTACATTGTGCTCATGCTCTTCTCTATCGTCGTGAATTACGTTGGCGGAATATTCGTTGATAAGTATAAGGCAAGAGGGAGTAGCAAGGGAGCAAAGACAGCGCTTATCGTTTCAATGGTAATAGATATAGGGCTTCTCGGTATTTTCAAATACACAGGCTTTTTCCTCGAAAACGTTAACGCTATAATGAAAACCGATTTGGTACTCAGCATCGTTTTGCCAATAGGTATTTCTTTTTACACCTTCCAGATGATGTCCTACGTTATCGACGTTTACAGAGGAGACACCAAGGTACAGAAAAATATAATCAACTTTGGCTGCTACGTCTCCCTTTTCCCTCAGCTTATTGCAGGTCCTATCGTTCAGTACAAGACCGTTGCAGAACAGCTTGAAACACGTGTTGAGACCATCGACTCGTTTGGCGAGGGCGTTGGGCGCTTTACGGCGGGACTTTCCAAGAAGGTGCTTATTGCCAACAACCTTGGCGTTCTTTGGGATACCGTTTCGGCGTCTGACCTGAGTGCTCTTCCTGCTCTTACGGCGTGGCTCGGTATACTCGCATTTACCTTCCAGATTTATTTCGACTTTTCGGGTTATTCCGATATGGCGATAGGACTTGGAAAAATGTTTGGCTTCGAGTTCCTTGAAAACTTCGATTATCCTTATATTTCAAGGAGCATCACCGAGTTCTGGAGAAGATGGCACATCTCTCTTGGCACTTGGTTCAGAGATTACCTTTATATACCTCTTGGCGGAAACAGGCAGGGTCTTTTAAAGCAGATAAGAAACATTGCCATCGTCTGGCTCATGACGGGAATATGGCATGGCGCAAGCTGGAACTTCGCTTTGTGGGGGCTTTATTTCGGCGTTATTCTGATTTTAGAAAAGCTGTTCCTCTTGAAGCTTTTGAATAAGCTTCCCTCGTTTGTTTCTCATATATATTCCATCTTCCTCTTTGTGTACGGATGGGTTATATTCGCTCTTGAGGATACCTCGGACATTTTCGTTTTCACAAAAGCGCTCTTTGGAAATGCAGGATTTTTGAACAGAGAAAGCATGTATCTTCTTCTTAACTTCGGACTTCTCCTTATTATTGCAGGAATATTCTCTACTCCCCTTCCAAAGAAGCTCTTTCAAGGTCTTGAAAAGAGGCTTCCGAAGGTCTCTTTTGTACTGACTGCTTTAGGAGTGGCGTTTGCCTTTGTTCTCAGCGTGGTTTATATCACCGCATCAAGCTACAATCCCCTTTTGTATTTCAGATTTTAAGGAGGACGGAAAATGAAAAATAATATTTTAACTTCTCTTTTCCTGCTCCTTGTTTTCGGCTTCACTCTCCTCGACCTGCTCACTCCCGACAGAGCCTTTTCCGAGTGGGAAAACCGAGAGCTAAAGGGTGCTCCCCAGATTTCTGCAGAGCGCATTTTCTCGGGTGAGTTTGGTTCGGACTATGAGAGCTATATGACCGACCAATTTGCTCTTCGTGACAGCCTTGTAAAGATTAAGTATCTTTCCGACAGAGTGCTTCTCAAAACCGATGCAGGCGGAGTATATATTTCGGACAACGCTCTTTTTGTCAAGCAGAGCGAAGTGAACCGAGAATATCTTGAAAAGAATATATCGGCAATGGAGACCTTCTCTTCAAAATACCCTTCACGCTTTATTCTCGTGCCCTCGGCAACCTATATCTGCCGTGATATGCTTCCCCCTTACGCAGAGGTTATTGACGAAAAGGAGCTGTTTGAGGGCTTTGATTTTAAAAGCCTTGAGTTTATAAATATTCTTGACGAAATTCAGACAGACTCTTACTTCAGAACCGACCATCATTGGACAGCTGACGGAGCGCTTATCGGCTACAATGCTTACAGAAACGCTATTGGCAAGGAAAAGCTTGATAAGGACGATTTTACTGTCAGCGAAGTATCAAATAGCTTCCTCGGTACAAGCGTATCTAAGTCCGGTGCGGTGGGAATTGCCCCCGACGTTCTTGAAAAGTGGGAGCGTGGAAAGGTCAAGTCCCTTGAAGTTTACGACGGCATGAAGACGAGTGAATATGAGACTATATATTTTGACGAATTCTTAAATAAAAAGGACAAGTATTCCTATTATCTTGGTCAAAATCAGCCTCTTGTCAGAATAAAGACCGACAGCGTCGGTGGTAAAATCCTCGTGTTCAAGGACTCCTACGCTCATATCTTTTCACAGCTGTTGATTGAGGACTACTCCGAAATCGTTCTTGTGGATTTAAGATACGTTAGAGAAAGGGTAGAGCTCCTTCTTTCCAAAACCTTTGATATGAGTCTTGAGGACTTTGACGAAGTGCTTTTCCTTTATAGCACCGATACCTTTACAACCGAAAGTAATATGCTTTGGATAAAGTAAAAAACTATTGCTTTTTTCAAAGCTTCGTGTTATAATAACCTTGCCCGCAACTGGCGTAACACAGATAACTGTGAGGGAACGGGCAGAGTTTAAGCCGAACGCCTGGGCAGTCTCTCTATGAGACCGCCCATTTTTTATAAATTCCAAGGAAAGGAGAAAAAATTATGAACGCTTGGAGAAATTTTAACGAAGGAGTCTGGACCAAAGAGATAAACGTCCGTGACTTCATAATGAACAATATAACGCCTTACGAGGGAGACAGCTCTTTCCTGAAGGGACCTACTCAGCGCACAAAAAACCTTTACGCTAAGGTAGAGGAGCTTTTCCGTGAGGAGAACAGAAAGGGAGGAGTGCTTGACGTAGATACCGAGCACGTTTCCTCCATACTCGCTTTTGCCCCCGGATATATTGACAAGGAAAACGAAATTATCGTAGGACTTCAGACAGACGCACCCTTGAAGCGTGCAGTAAATCCCTTTGCAGGCTTCAGAAATGCCGAGCAGGCTTGTGAAGCCTACGGATATAAGATGAGCGACGAGATAAAGAAGTCATACGTCTACCGTACTACCCACAACGACGGCGTTTTCAGAGCATACACCGACACCATGAAAAAGGCACGCCACGCAGGTATCCTCACGGGTCTACCCGATGCTTACGGAAGAGGCAGACTTATTGGTGACTACCGCCGTCTCGCTCTTTACGGTATGACTCGCCTTATTGAAGAAAAAATCGCCGACAAAAACAGACTCGGTCAGCGTGATATGTCGGACGAAACTATCCGTACTATTGAGGATATTTCACGTCAGCTTCAGTTTATGAAGGCTCTTGTGCAGATGGCTAAGGACTATGGCTGTGACATTACCCGCCCTGCCGAAAACGCTGTTGAAGCAGTGCAGTGGCTTTACTTTGCATACCTTGGCGGACAGAAGGAGCAGAACGGCGCTGCAAACTCTATCGGAAGAATTTCGGGCTTTATTGATATTTATATTCAGCGTGACATGAAAGAGGGCGTCCTTGACGAAGAGGGGGCGCAGGAGCTTATTGATGACCTTGTTATAAAGCTTCGACTCATCCGTCACCTCAGAACACCTGAATACAACGACCTTTTTGCAGGTGACCCCGTATGGGTAACAGCCAGCGAGGGCGGTATGGCAGAGGACGGAAGAACTCTTGTAACAAAGACCTCATTCAGAATACTCAATACCCTCTATAACCTTGGTCCCTCAGCCGAGCCTAATATCACCGTTCTTTGGAGTGAAAGACTTCCTCAGGGCTTTAAGGATTTTTGTGCAGGAGTTTCTATCGACACCGATTCCATTCAGTATGAAAACGATGACCTGATGTCAAAGGATTACGGTGACGATTATGCTATCGCTTGCTGTGTTTCGGCAATGAAGACAGGTAAGCAGATGCAGTTCTTCGGAGCAAGATGTAATATGGCGAAGCTTCTTCTTCTCACTCTTAACGGAGGTAAGGAAGAGAAGGAAGGCATGCAGATAGCCCCCGAGGGCAAGGTTTTTGAAGGCAAGCTCGATTACGACGAGGTGCTTTCTGCCTTCGAGAGCTATTCCGATTGGATGGCACGTCTTTACGTCAACACCATGAATATTATCCATTTCATGCATGACAAGTATGCCTATGAAAGACTTATCATGGGCTTCC
>JAZNZV010000162.1:0-2432 GCA_045595105.1 Eubacteriales bacterium
CGTCAAAGGTACTTTGCGATAAATGTATGGAGACATCAAGTCTTGCGTTTTCTTTCAGATAATTTAAATAGGAGACGGTATTTTTAATAAGCTTTTTCATTTTTGCACTTTCTTTATATTTTTTGGCATTTATATTATAGTAATCGATGAATAATATAATATAATTATATTGTGAAAGATTATTATTGTCAATAGGAGTGGTACGTTTGCTTAACAGAAAGACTATAAACTGCGATTTATGTGTAATAGGTGGCGGTATTTCGGGAATGTGTGCCGCAATTTCGGCGGCACGGGAAGGGGTCAAGGTTGTGCTCATGCACGAGCGTCCCGTTCTTGGTGGAAACGCATCCTCGGAAATCAGAATGTGGATATGCGGTTCCTTTGGTAAAAACAACAGAGAAACGGGAATTCTTGAAGAGATAGCGTTAGAAAACTTATATAGAAATCCCACTAAAAGCTACGCCGTATGGGATACTGTTCTTTATGATTTTGTTTTCAGGGAGAAGAATATCACCCTTCTTTTAAACTGCACCTGCATGGACGCCTTGACAGATGATGGTGAGTTCAAATATGGCAGAGAAAAGAAAATAAAAAGTGTTACGGGTTATCAGATGACCACTCAGACCTTTTTCGATATTAATGCCAAGTTCTTTTGCGACAGCTCGGGAGACAGTATTCTCGCTCCCTTGACGGGGGCAAGCTTCCGTATAGGACGGGAAAGCAAATATGAATTCGGAGAAAACACCGACAGAGAGAAGTCGGACAATATGACAATGGGAATGTCATGTCTCATTCAAGGAAGAGAGACGGCAAAGCCCATAAATTACACTCCACCCGCTTGGAGTAAGAAGCTAAATAAAAAAGATTTTGAAAACAGAAGCCCCGATCTTTACAAGGACAACGAAAACTTCTGGTATCTTGAGCTTGGCGGAGACAGAAACACCATCGACGATACCGAAGAGATACGCCACGAGCTTATTGCTCTTGCTTCGGGTACGTGGGATTATATAAAGAATTCGGGAGAATTCAATTCAAAAAATTGGGACCTTGATTTTCTTGGCTTTTTACCCGGAAAAAGAGAGTCGAGAAGAATGTGCGGAGAGTACGTAATAAAAGAGCAGGACATCACGGGCAAGAAGGTATTTGAGGACGAGATAGCCTATGGCGGTTGGCCTCTTGACGACCACTTCCCCGGTGGATTTTATCACAAGGGTGTGCCTAACACTTATTATAATACCCCCGCTCCTTACTCTATTCCCTACCGTGCCTTGTATTCAAAAAACGTTGAGAACCTTTTCTTCGCAGGAAGAAATATCAGTATGACTCACACCGCCATGAGCAGTATAAGAGTTATGGCTACCTGCGGACTTCTCGGCGAGGCTGTAGGAAAAGCGGTTGCTATCGCTACCGAAAACGACGTCTGCCCTCACGATGTTTACACTCAGTTCTTAGATAACCTTCAAGAAAGGCTTTTGAATGAGGACTCATTCCTTCCATCAAAGGTAAGAAACGTCAGCCCCTCCTGTAAGAAAGCCACCCTAAATATCGAGTCTGACGTTATAAGAAACGGCGAGGACCGTGCTCATGAAATCTATGGCACAGATGACAGCAGTGCATCTTATCATGCAAGGTGTGGTGAGGAAATAAAGTACACTGATATAAAAGAAAAAATCTCACACGTACACATTGTATTTTCAAGTGACTTAAACCGTGAGACCTTGCCAGGCTCACTGTCCGAGCAAGTTCATGCCACAAGGTGCAATCAGCGTCTTGACAGTCCTCAGATGCATATGCCAAAAACTCTATGCCGTGAATTTATCCTTTACGGTGAGTGCGACGGTAAGCGTGAGGAAATACTCGCCGTCAAGGACAACAGAAAGCGTTGTTATCATATTAAAGTCAATAAAAAATTTGACACGCTTGCTCTTGTGACCCTTGACAGTTGGGGCGACAAGGAGGATATACCCGTTATTTCCTTCGATTTTTAGAAAAATACCCTAAGCAATTCAAAATGCTTAGGGTATTTTTATATTCATATAAACTTATGATATAATAGAACAAATACAAGTAAACTAAAACTTTCGTCTGGAAGTATGATGGAATGAATGTAGGAGAAAATATATAAAAAATAAAGGAGTCAAATAATGATAACAGAAAAACAAATTAATGAATTTAAAGTGTTTTTAACAAATGAAGAAAAAAGCTGTGCAACAATAGAAAAATACACAAGAGACGTATGCGCTTTTTTCAAATGGCTCGGGAAAGAAAATCTCTGTAAAGCCACCGTTCTGAACTACAAGTCTTATCTTATCGAACAATATAAGCCCGCAAGCGTAAATTCTATTCTGTCTTCACTCAACAGCTTTTTCGACTATAATAAATGGTACGAATGTAAGGTGAAATCACTGAAAATTCAAAAACAAATCTTTGCA
>JAZNZV010000163.1:0-2660 GCA_045595105.1 Eubacteriales bacterium
TCTTCTGTCCTCCCGAAAGCTTACCTACACGGCGCCGTAATAAATCCTTCAGGTCAAGAAGGTCTGAAAGCTCCTTCAGTCTTTCCTCAAAGGCACGTCCCACAATTCCATAGAGCGATGCCTTTATCTGCAGGTTATCGTAAACCGATAGTGCCATATCGAGAACCGAGTTCTGGAATACCACTCCAAGACTTTCTTTGATTTTCTGCATACTGCCCTTTTCGGATATTCCGTCGATTACAACGCTTCCCTCGTCCTCCTTCAGTGCACCGCACATGATGGATATAGTGGTGCTTTTTCCCGCTCCGTTTACTCCGAGAAAGGCAAAAAGCTCCCCACGCTTCACTTTGAAGCTTAAATCGTCAACTGCTTTTAGCTTACCGTAGGATTTGGTAAGATTTTTTATTTCAATTATATTATTCATCTTCCTTCTCCTCAGAAAAAACGTTCATTATTATCTGCTTTTGTTTGTCTTTGGGCAATATGGCAAGTCCTTTTTCGCTGTCGCCCAGAACAAGTATCTCGCTTCCAGGTGTTAAGTCGAACATTTCTCTCGCCTCTTTGGGAATGACAAACTGTCCCTTCTCACCTATCTTTACTATCCATGCATATCTGCCTTTTACTATGTCCATTAGTTCACCTCGTATAATTAGTATGATTAATCATACCATATAAGCGTAGTTATGTCAATAGTGAGTTTATGATGTCATAATATCATAAAAAGAGAGAAGCTTTTGAAGCTTCCCTCTTTATTTTAGTTATACAATTTTTACCACTGCTTGTTCTCGGTTTCGTTTTCACCTTTCTCAATTATCGGAAGAAGGATTCATATATTTACTCGCTTCCTTTTGATATCTGTAAAGAGCGCACACAAGATTTGTAAGAGGCGAAGCTTCTCCGTCATAGGTAAGCTTAACGTAGTTGAGAGGTGCAAATTTAACTATCAGGTTCTCTTCGCCATAGGTAATCTTAACTGTCTTTTGTGCATCGAGGCTACCAACGTAAATATTTTCTGTTTCCACGTAAGCATATCCTTCGCTGCTCGCTGAAAGCGTCACGTTGCACGCCCCGTCAACAACGTAATCCGAAGTGTCTATTTCACCCTCTACCTTAAAGTAATGACGAAGTGTCACGGTGTCATCAAGTATGAGTGAGGTGGAGAAAAATTCAATATTACCGATATTTCCGTTTTCAAGCGTTGGATTTGCAATTTTGCTTATTTCTTCTTTTTCAGAGTCGGTAAAGGTAAGACTTAACGATTCTGTGCCATTGAAGTAAGCGTCAGCGTAAACACAATAGGTTTCAAGTGCTTCAATAAGTGGAAGTACTGTGTCGTATTCGTTTTCTTCCTCTGCATACGCCAACTCCTTATACTTTTCAATCATATCACTCACAGAGAAATCCCCCACTTCACCCATATTCACGGTTCCTTTATCTGAATGTGTATATGAGAGTGAAGTGCTATAATGGAAATCCACCGCATCCTTAGGTGCAATAGGAAGAATTACGTAACCTTGACCGTTGACACCTGACATTCCGTTATAGATGACGCCGTCACCCTCTGCATCGGAATTTACAAGAGCTGCGGAAGCCTTTATGTCGGTGGCGTTTTCAGTATATTTATATTCTACCTTTATACCTATTCTGCCATCAAGGACAAGTCGTGTTCCTGTTAACGTAACCGATTCTGACATATAATCAGACACAACGGGGTCGCCCTCTGCTGTTCTTACCCAAACGTACTTTTCGGGCTGTGTAGCTATAATTGTTGATGATGCTACTGCCTGCCATTCGTCTTCGGGAGTGCTTTCATTTCCGTAGGTAAATTCATAGGTTAAATCTTCCGAATAGTTAGTAATTGTAAACGTATTCGTATTTCCGTTTTTAACAACCGCAGGGGCTTCCTCAGACACAAACTCAAAAGCATTAGAGTAAACGTAGAAGCTACTGTTATCAAGCACTTGCTTGTATCTTACTGCCACAGCATCACCGGGTTCTCCCAATACGGTTTTTGCTTCGTTATCAATTTCGGGAGTTCCTGCAACTGCAAAAATCTCGTAATCGCTAACAACATATGTCTTTATACCATCGGATAAGCCTGCCTCTATCCACCATTCATCCACAATAACAGAGCTATCATCAAAGGTACCCTTTTCTTTATCTGCCAAGGTGTGAGCTGTTGCTGTCACTGCTCCGCTTTCCTTGTCAACTTCTAAGTCAAGCTTCTTAATAAGGTCGTCTGTAAAATGAACCTTATTTACAGTCATTCCCTCATTACCCATAGCAAAGCCCTTTTCAATGGCAGACTGCGTCTCATAGGTATATGCATAAGAGACCTGACCGAAATGCTTTAATTCTTCTATAAAGTCTGCGTCTGTATTGGCAATGAGAGTCGTGTAGTAATCGTTCATAGGACGTCGAAGCTTTTCGGTTGCATAAATTCGGTTTTCGGTATCCTTAGTTACGATACTACCAAAAGAGCCGAGGTCAAGGTACTGACAGGGAATTCCTCTTGCATTACAATAAATAACGGCATTTTTGTCGCCCGCTATCATAGCAGAGCGTGAACGCATATTATAGCTGTCAATATGCTCAATTATTCTGTTGACCGTATCAAGCTCCGACCATTTAATCTCGTGGAACAAAAGCATATCGGGATA
>JAZNZV010000164.1:0-5312 GCA_045595105.1 Eubacteriales bacterium
CCGCCCGAGACACCCTCTGTTGACGAGGAAGTGGCAAATCTCGTAGCACAGATGTACGTTCTGAAATCGGAATTTACCACAGCACTGAAAAACCTTGAAAACACTACACTCAAGGATTACGCCGCTCTTACCAAGGAAGAGAAGACCGCCGAGGTTAAGACGAAGATGATGAACGAGGTGCTTGACACGGTAGCCACAATGGAAAGAGATTGCGACACCAAGGTCAACGCCATACTCGAAAAGCTCACCACTCTCCTTACTCAAAGCGGAAAGGACCTGACCCTTGTGGAGTCAATAAAAGAGGCGTACAAAAACGAGAAAACAATTACCAAAGCGGAATATATAAACACTTACTTTAAATAAAAGATGCGAAAGGTGGCAAAAAGAATGAAAAAAATTACAAGAGCCCTGTTTCTTGTACTTGCTGTGCTCACAGCCTTGACGGTTGTAGTTACAGCGTATGACCTTACAACGTTTAAGGATTACAACAAGGACCATTGGGCAAACGTAGCTCTCTCCCATGCAGTTGATAACAAGCTGCTTGGCGGATACGACGATAACACAATAAGAAAAGACAGAGCGCTTACAAGAGCCGAGATGGCAACTGTTATCAACCGAGCTTTTGGAGCAAGTGTTCACGGACCCGTGACACAGTTTACCGATCTTAAAGCGACAGACTGGTACTATAACGAAATTGCAAAGGCAGTTCAGATGCAGACCTTTGGCGGTACAGGCTCCAAGATCGAGGCTGACCGTGCCATCTTCCGTGAAGAGGCGATGATAGTTATTGCACGTGCTATGGTACTGAAGGACGGCAACACAGAGGTCCTTGAAAAGTACAATGACTACAATGAGGTTTCCCCTTGGGCGACAGGTGCTATTGCCGCACTTGTTGAAAAGGGCTACGTTAACGGCACCAACATGAATCTTGTTGAGCCTAAAGCCGTTGTAACAAGAGCTCAGTTCGCTCAGATAATGTATAACATTTTCAGCGACTACATACAGACTACCGGCACATACTCTGTGAACGCAGAGCGCTCACTTATGATAAACGTTCCTAACGTTACCCTTCAGAACTGTACTATAAACGGCGACCTTGTTCTCGGCGACGGCGTTGGCAAGGGATACGCTAACATCACCAACGTAAAGGTAACAGGCAGAATTTTAATTCGTGGCGGTGACAAGGTTACCTTCAAGAACGTAACCGCAGGCGAGGGAATTGTAGTAAAGAACGTTAACGGCACAGTTAACTTCCAGAACTACGAGACAGAAAAGATATTCAAAGGCATTACAACCTATACCCCTGTAACATATCTCAAGCGCACACCCTTTATTCCGTCAGGTCCCGTTTCCACAAAGTACACTGTAACATGGAAAAACTGGGACGGTACAACCCTTGAAACCGATACAGGTGTTAAGAAGGGCACAACACCCACCTATAACGGTGCAACTCCTACCAAGCCCGCAGATGCACAGTTCACCTACACCTTCTCAGGCTGGACACCCGTTATCTCACCCGTACTCGGTGACGTTACTTACACCGCAAAGTTTGACCCCACCCTTAATACATACACCGTAATCTGGCAGAACTGGGATGGCACAGAGCTTGAAAAGGACGAAAACGTACCTTATGGTACACCGCCTACTTACGACGGTGCAATACCTACCAAGCCCGAGACCGATGAGCACAAATACGAATTTGCAAACAGCTGGACTCCTTCGGTTTCTACCGTAACGGGCAACGCCATCTACAAGGCTAACTTTACCGAAAGCGACAGAGAATACACTCTCACTCTCAAATATGGCGAGGGAGTATACTTTGAAAGAGCTCTTGCTACCGAAATAAAGGTAACCTACAATCAGAAGTTTGACTCTCTCCTTCCTAAAGACGGATTTACAAAATCGGGTTACGCCTTTGACGGCTGGTATGCAGGCTCAACTCCTATCACTGCTGATACCACCTACGCCGATATCAAGGGCGCAACAGAGCTTACCGTAAAGTGGACACAGGAATTCACAGTTAAATTCCTCAACGGTGACGGAAGCGAATTTGACAGACAGACCGTAAAGATTGGTGGCAAAGCAACAGTTCCCGCAGGAACACCCACCAAGCCCGCAGACACAGAAACAACCATCTACGGAGCGTTCTTGGACTGGGACCTTGGCGGAATCGACCTTAATAACGTTCAGTCCCACCTTACAATTAAGCCTATCTTCGAAGAAGAGGTTAGAACCTATGACCTTACTCTTGACTATGACGGCGGAACACCAAACACTCCCACAGCCATAAAGGTTGAATTTGATAAGCCGTTCTTAGGTGACCTTCCCACAGGTATTACAAAGGATGGATACGTATTCGGCGGTTGGTATGCAGATACAACACTTATTACAGCTACCACTACCTATGCTGATATCAAGGATATTTCCACTACCCTTAAAATCAAGTGGACAGAAGAAGACGAAACCTACACCGTAATTTGGCAGAACTGGAACGGCGACGAGCTTGAAAAGGACGAAAACGTTGTAGCGGGCACAACGCCCTCATACGACGGAGCAACTCCCGAAAGACCTGCCACCAAGCAGTACAAGTACACCTTCAAGGGGTGGACACCTGCACCTTCTCCCGTAACAGGTGACATTACTTATACTGCAGATTATACCGAGACACCTATCTATTACACAATCACCTTTGTAACAGGTAACGGCGAGGTAATCGACCCCATTACCAACGCAATGTACGATACAGATATAACTATCAGAACCGACCTTACAAAGGAAAATGCTTTCTTCAAGGGCTGGAGAGTTGATGCGGATAACTCGCTTATTACCGCTTCTCCCTTTGACTTCCTTTACGAACAGAATATCACTCTTACCGCTGAATGGTCTGACGTTTACTTCACAGTTGAGCACTATATTCCCGACGGAAACGGCGGTTATACACTCTACGGTCAGCCCGTTAAGGTTGGTGCGGATATAGGAGACACAGTATCCGCTATTGACTACGCTATCACCATCGACGAGCACGCTATCGATGAGACAAAGACCACCGACACAGGCGTGGTAACTGACCCCGAGGACAGCGTTCTTACTCTTGCGGTTTATTACAGAAAGCTTTACAGAGTAACCTTCTATGACAAGAACTCATCTGAGCTTACTGCAGTAAAGAATCTTGACGACGGCGACACAGTTGCAGAAAGCCTCTTCCCCGATTATACCTTGGAAAAGGCGGGCTACAGAACAGGTCCAAATCGTACTCATACCGCTGTTGACTACATCTATTCTACTGAGTATAAACACATGATAAGCTTCACCTGGGCATACAAGAATGCCGAGGGAGACTTTGAAGAGTTTACCGACGAAACTGAAATTTACTCTGACGTTGACGTTTATCCCTACTACAAGAAGGCAACTCTTAACCTTTTCGTTGAGAAGTTCAAGGACATTCAGGGCGGAGAATTCATATTCCAGACCTTCTACGATGAATCAAGACTTGTTGACTCTGTCAAGGACGTTCTTTGGGCTAACAAGGGTGCAGTAATTCAGGCAATCCAGCAGACTAACATCGAAGAAAAGCTCCTTGAAAAGCTTGACTCAAAGGGCTTCATTACAAATAACCGTGAAATCCTCAATCAGGAGCAGAGAATCAAGCTCGTAACCCTTATCGGTGACGAAAACCTTGACGAATTTGTAAAGACAGAGGCAGAAAAGAACGTAACCGAGGACAATATGACCTCCTTCCTTCACGGCTACATCCACGATAAGCCTGACGAGGCAACAGCACTCCTTCTCGACTTCTTACACCTTGCAACTCAGGACGATATAGACACGATCTTCAAGCCTGCAGTTCGTGTCTTCCTCGATAAGGATACAAACCTTCTTGCAGAAGAAGCAGAGACCTATATCAATTCTCTTTTAGACGAAGACATCAAGGCGCTCATCGAGGACGAGCCCGAGTTTGTAAAGAGCTTTATTCAGAACAATCAGGATATAGTAGTAAGCTACGTTAACTCTAACAAGGGCGAGATCAAGACCTACATCAACGAAAACAAGGCAGCCCTCAAAGCCGACATCGACGATTACATCACCGACTCTATGATAGAGACAAAGATTCGTGAATATATTGCTGAGAAGTGCCTTGCAGGTGAATACACTGCTCTCAACGAGCTTATCGGCGTTGAAAACGGACTTTATTCCGATGATATGCCTGTAAGCCACGCAACTATCATGTCTAACTTTGAGACTATCCTTGCAACAGAAAAGGATAACATCATTGCAAAGATTTGGGAAGATGAGGACTATAAGAAGTCTCTTCTTGAAGGCGACCTTTACGCTACAATAGTTGTTGACGAGATCATGGCAAAGCTCAATGCCCTCGTTCAGGAAGCTAATGCAACAGGCGACTGGTCAGCTCTTAACGCTCTCATAGACAAGATCGACACAACCATTCCCGATATTGATTCTCTGATTGAGTTCACCGTTATAGAGAACGAAATAAGAGTTAAGCTTGAAGGCTTTACTTCAGGAAGCACCCAGCGTGAAACTATCGTTGCGGAAATCCTTGCAAACGTTTCGAGAACAGACGTTGAAACTTATTTCGACAACGACAAGATCAAGAAATACGTAAACGGTCTTTGGACAGAAAACGACTATGCGGGTCTTAACTCATTCTTCGGCGTTTCAAACGGTATCTTCTCTGCTGATATGTCTTTCCTTGGCGGACAGCAGGCTGTAACAGACGTTGTTATCAATACAATTCTTACCGACGGCACAATAAAGGCAACGGTTATAGACTTCGTTTACGATAACTACTTCGATACGGCGGTTGATGCGGCACTTGATGACGAAGACTTTATAGAATTCATCGTAGGCAAGGCTGTTTACAACGGCACCTTCATGAACAGCATTATCGGAACAAGCGTTCTTGGTACTGCGATAGACAGAATTCTTGCTGAAAGAGATCCTGACGTTGACGATGATGACTTCGACAAGGCGGTTGACAGCGTTGTCGCAACAATGACAAGCACTGCCGTAATGCCGGGCAGCGACCCCGCTATAACCTATAAGGCTCACACAATAAACACCATAATAGATTACCTCTTCGACGGAACTCACGGTGAACAGCTTGACACGGCGGTTGACATCGTAGTTCACGACATTGCAAAGTCGAATAACCCCGACGTCCTTGCTCTTGTAGAAGAGCTTTCGGCAGACGTTGTTGCCTACCTCGACAACCATCCCGACAAGAAGGACATCCTTATTGAAATGGTAGTAGAAGACCTTTACAGCGCTACTATCAACACCTTCACAAAACA
>JAZNZV010000165.1:0-39688 GCA_045595105.1 Eubacteriales bacterium
TATCTACCCAACGAGTAGCAACAGAAAAGTGTACTGTTCCGTCCTGCTTGAACATCTTGTACACCACAGTAACCATGTTGTCGAGTTCTACCTTTGCATCGTCACCGCTTTCCTCAAAGGTATCGTTATCACCGATAATGAGTGATATCTTGTCCTCACTCAAGCCTTTACTCAAGGCAAACTCAACAGCATTGACAACGGGCATCCTCTTACGGATAAGGATATAAGGCTGATTCTGTATATCGTCATCGTTCTCGTTGCCGTAATAGACATCGTTTTTCTTAACGATCTCATTGACGGGAGTCATTTTCTCTTCGTCAAAGTCAACGTAGATAATGCCCTCGTCATTGATTGCGCTGTCCTTTGTGACTCTGCGCCCTTTGAAATCCATCTTGTCACGTTCCCAAATACGAGCAACGTATCCGTTCAGCAAGTCTGTATATCTCTCTGCTTGCTTGCGGAAGGATGGATTCTCATAGTTCTGTGACGAGTAATTGATAGCGTATAGATTGTCATGTATAACAGAGCATTTATACTTGACAATAGGCTTGATAAAGTTCTTCTGTACGGGCTCTACATCACCGAGCTTTGCACCTTCCCATTGATTGCCGTTGTAAAAACGATAATTGCGGTCAGTATCGGTATATATTCCCGTCATCCTATGGTAGCTTCTGCCCTTCTCATATAAGCCCCATATAGGTGTTTCTTTTATCTCTTGAATATCCAATTAATCACCCCCTCGGAACATCTCTCTGTCCGTTGCTTGTTCCGTCAAAGTTCTCTATGTTTCGCATGATGGTATCAATGCGTTCCTGCTCTTTCTCTGCTTCTCGTTTATCCTCTCTCTCTCGGATAATCTGCATAGGATTGAGCGTAGGTGTCTTTATATCTTCGCCTTTGCTGACGGTCTGTCCTACCTTTGCGCCAACAAAAAAACACACTATGCAAAGTGTGCCGACTGTTAATGCTAATAATATCTCCATGTGTCCCCCTTAGACTATCGTCATGGTCTCTCCGTAATCGTACTGTGTCTCGCTCTGTCTCTCAACGCTGAAGTGATACTGCGGATGCATCGGTATAGCTTCTTCGTTGAACACTACTTGCTCGCGAATGTGATGCGCTATTGCAAGCCCCATCATCATATCATCGTGACCGCCCTCGGGAGCTTCAATTCTGCCTTTCTCGTTGCGTATTATCGTCAATAGTTCTTCGAGTGTATCTCTGTCATTGATAGTGTCGCAATGCTCTCTCACTATCTCAATAAGCCGTGATATTATTGTCGGTCTTGTAAGGCTCGTTGTCTTGAATCCGAATCGTTTCTCAGTCTTGCCTGTATAGGTGTCTTGTGCTTCTCTTGTGTATTGCTTTGGATATCCGAGACGTTGTAACTCCATTATCGGATAACTGTCAAAGTTAGCTTCTATGCCTATAAGAGCATTGCTATAATAGACTCCAAGACAGTACATCTGCTTGGCGTATTGATCGGAGTCAAATTGATGCTTGAGTACAGCAACTTGTTTACCCGTCTTAGCATCGAGGACATGACCCGTAAAAAAGTCACTGCCCTCTCCTGCCGTATCACCACCGATACAGTACTGAGTAAATGCAGGTTGATTCGGTACGCTGTATATCTTGATATAGCCATTCTTGTCATTGACCCATTGTATATTGCTTATCTTGAGTCCGTCATAGTCATACTTGAAGTATCCCGTCTTTAATGCTCTCGGTATCTCCTCAAGCCTTGCTTGCAATGCTCTTGCATCAAACACAGTTTTACCGAGGATACCCCACTTGCCGAGACAGTAAACATCGTAAGTGTACTCGTCTGTGTTCTTGAGGTCTTCAAGGGCTTTTCTATCATCATCCGTCAAGAATTTATTATCCTTGTACGTTGAGAAGCATACTGTCGCAAGCCCTGAGTCAATAAAGTGTGCCTTTATCCAATGCTGTATGTTTATCGGGTTGAATGATAATACTATCTGCTTCTTGGATTTACCACCACGCAAACGGACTTTAAGCTGATTGACATCTGCCTCTTGACACTCTGTAGCTTCTTCGATCCATATGTCAGTAAGCTCTCCGTTTGAATAGGTGATTGACTTTACCTTCTCGATATCGTCCAAGCCTTTAAAAACAACCTCGTTGCCCGTCAGCTTGCACACTATACGCATATCGGACTCATTGACCTTGAAATGCTCCGACAGATTCCAATTCGAGATAACTTGCTTTAGGAGAGGGAATGTACTCGTTCTGTTGGTGTCTCCCGTATTACGCACTACAAGCAAATTGCACCTTGTCGGATGGATAAGCTTATATATATATCTCTGCGCTATAAAATAAGACTTACCACTACTACCACCACCATAGAACACAAGATATCTATCCGTGTTATCGAGATACGGCAAATAGACATCGTTAAAGACCTTCTTGGATAGCTTTATATTGACATTCATTCATCGCTCAACTCTATGTTGATGTTGACCTCACTATTGACATCTGCCTCTATACTCTGTTTTTCTCTCCATCCCTCAAAATTGTTGGATAGGTTAAACTTAGCACCATTTACTCCGTCTCGGTCATAGAGTCTTTCTTCTGCATATCTCTCTATTTTTGCTTTAGCTTCTAAAATCGTGTCATTAAAATCTTCACTTCTTGCTTGATAATTTAATAATGCTTGTCTTGATTTAAAACCTAAAGCTAATGCTAATCCCGTAATAGTCAAAGGTTTGGAATTATATAAGATAGGCAATCCATACTTGTCATAGATTATATTACCATCAGCATCTTTAAGTATTTCACCTTTACAATCATTGAAATACTTATCTATCTTCTCTTGTAATTCCTCTACTGTACTATATTTAGGTGGTCTACCTAAATTATCCATGATATATACACTCCTCTCTATATGAATATAAATATATATATTATTTATATATAATTAAGCAAAAAGAAAAAGCATGATGCAATCACCATAGGCGTTTTCGGGGAACGCCCTCAAAGGAGGAGAGTACTTGCCGAGAGTCACGCCCAAATGAACAAACAACGCTCGTCTCGGTGGTGATGTGCATATGCTTTGATACAAATCGCTATTATATATATATCATAGATTTAAAATCATATGTTATACAAGATTGTCACTCATTTTACATCTTTTTGCAAAATAAAAAGCACTTGCTCTCGCAAATGCTTTAAATGATTATTTTGAATCTCTTTCAATAGTTTCTTTTATTGCCCTTTGGATAAATCCGTTTACTGACTCATTGTGTTTATCGGCGTGAGCCTTGATGATATCTTTTTGCCCCTTTGGGATTGTTAAATAAATTCGGTCATACGCTTTGTTGTTGTATTTTTGTTTAGCCTGCCAAGATGTTTTACTTTTACTCATTGTTTAACTCCTTTTATTATTTTTCTCATTATATCACAAATGCACATACTGTCGCAAGTATCAATTTGCACAAAAAACGTCCCGAAACTTTGTGCATCATTCCGTCTTGACATACTGCCGACAGTATGCTACAATAGAGGCACACCAAACGGAACGAAAGGAAAACAGAAATGAAACAAGAGTATATCGAAAAAATCAAAGCACAACTCGAACAATGCAACGACCTCGCACTACTTGATTTAATATTTAAAATAATGGGGAAGGCGGAAAAAATAAGTGATTGAAATATGGAAAGATATAAAAGGTTACGAAGGACTTTACAAGATTAGCAATACTGGAAAAGTTTTTTCGTGTAGGCTCAACAGAGAAATGGCTATCAACAAGCAATATTATTTATCTATCAATTTAAGCAAGAACGGTAAACAAAAACACTTTTACATTCATAGACTTGTAGCTGAAACTTTTATCCCTAACCCCGAAAACAAAACAGATGTAAATCACATCGACCACAACCCCCACAACGCCCGAGCTGATAATCTCGAATGGACAACGCATTCGGAAAATATTTCTAAGTATCTTGAAACCGATAAATTTAGAAAGCTACTCAAACGAGAATACACAATCAATTATTATAAAAATTTTTATAAAAATAAAGGAGATACCCAAAAATGACTTACTTCACGAACCCCACCACCCTCGAAGAACTCAAAAAGGAATATCGCAAGCTCGCCCTCAAGCATCATCCTGACTGCGGTGGAGACACCGAGACCATGAAGAAGGTAAATGCCGAGTACGACATCCTCTTTGCGAGACTCAAGAACGTACACAAGAACAAGGACGGCAAGACCTACGAAAAAGCAACCGATGAAACGCCCGATGCATTTAAAGATTTGATAACCGCCCTCATGAAGATGAACGGCGTGACCATCGAGGTTATCGGCTCGTTTGTATGGGCATACGGCAACACAAAACAGTATCGTGACGAACTCAAAAAACTCGGCTTTAAGTGGCACAGCGTTAAAGAGTGTTGGTACAAAGCTCCTGACGGATACAGAAGATACAGCAAGCACGAGTACAGCATGGACGAGATAAGAGATATGTACGGTGTGCAGTACGAAGGAACGGGCAAAGCAGAAGAGAAGACCTACAGAGACAACAATCAGTACATAGCATAAATTAAAACGCTGTCCTATCGGCAAGACGGGGAGAATAAGGAGAAACAAAATGGGACAAAGAAGCCAAATTTATATCAGATATGAAAATAAACTTGTAGTAGCAAATTATTATGGTTGGAATTACGGCGAAAGAATGATAAGCCGTGCACGTGGCATTATAGAATGGATAAAGGAATACAGCCAATTTTCTTTTATATGGGAAGATAAAAGCTATATGACAAAATTAAGCCGAATATGTGACACAAATTTTGATATGCGTGATGTTGTGATCAGTTGCGACATTATAAAGGAGTGGCGAGAAGAATTCCCGCAAGAGCCTTTTAATGATTATGTGTTTAAATATCAAGACAATAACAACGGACAATTATTTATAGATGTCAAAAAAGGCTCAAGCATAAAATACGCTTTATCATATAATCCCAACTATGCAAAAATATTAAATTGTGAAGATTATTTAAACGAGGATTTAGGGAAAGATTGGCAACTCCCAACAGAGTCACTAACACAAGAAGATATTGATATCTGCAAAATGAATATCAAGTATATTTCCGACAACGCCACGCTTATGACCGCCGAAGAATTATATAGCTTTGTTAATTTTGAATATCAACCCAAAGGAGAATAAAAGAGAACGAAAATGGACTTCACAAAATACAGCACCGAAGAACTTAACGCAATGCATTCAACAGCTTTTTCGGAATATTACAGATTAGCAACACAACCCCGACCCTGCAATTATCAAAAAGGCATGAGGTTTCCCGACCTTGAAAAAGCAACCGAGAAATTAAACGCAATAACAGACGAGCTTGAAAGGAGAATGAAATGATAGAAAAACTCAGAGTCGGCACTGTGATACTTGATAAATACAACAGAAAACTTATAGTAGTTGAAAGCGTACAAAAAGCAGGAGCAAACGGAGAAGCGTACACACTCTATAATCTTTACCCGCCAACCCAAAAACCAAAAAAAGCAACAGAATACGGGCAATCGTTAGGATTATATTATGAGCCGTGTTTATATATAACAGATAGCACGTTAAAAGAAATAACAAAACAAGCCAACTGACGAGTCTTTGAGAATTAAGACGAAGCCCGAGCGGTCAATCTCGGGCAGAAAAGGAGAAGAAAATGAATTTGCTCGTAAATTACAGATTCAGCACCATCGGAGATTTGAGAAGATGGTTAGAAAAGAGAATGTGGGATTTTGAAGGACCCGAAGAATTCTACGAATGGCTCTCAAATTACTTTGACGAGGGCAACACAATGACCGTTCGCGGGGAAGAATACGACTATTGGGCTTGTTGGGAATTGGTATAAGATTGGTATAAGAAAGGAGTAAGAACATGAAATTCTACGCAGTAGTAAGCACCTTCTATGATGACGGCAGGACAACGGCTAACACTTTTACAGTTTGTGCCGACAGCAAGCCCGAAAGCACGTTCAAAAGCACAAAAAGATATGACCAATACGTTGACTTTTTCAGCGACCCTGCGGAAGCAGAAGAATACCGACAAAATACATTGAGAGCATAAAGGAGAATGCAAAATGAGCAAACAAGACATTATCGAAACCATGAGCAAAAGAGAAACAAGCGAAGCCTTAAAGAGAGCAAAAGCAAAGTACAAAGGCGAGAAGGTCGAAACGCTCCGTGTAGACCTCTTCCCGACAGACGAGGACATCAAGCAACGTATCGCAGAACGTGTTGCAGACGGAGAGCCTAAAGCAACGTATATCAAGAGACTTGTCCGAGAGGATATCAAGAGAGGAGAATAAACAATGAGAGCAATACTTAAAAAGGTCGGGGAAGCACCCAAAATCATCGAGATCGAAAACACTCTTGAAGCACTTCAAGATGCGGTCGGTGGATGGATTGAAGCAATCTATCTTGACAACAACGCTGTACTGATTTGTGACGAAGAAGGTAAGCTCAAAGGGCTACCGAGCAATTTCGTGACATCAAGTGACATCATCGTCGGGGATGTGCTTTTCGTCAGCGTAGCCGATGAAGACTTCACCGACATCACCGCAGAAGCTGAGCAGACTGTCATGGATTTGCTTGGAGAATAAAAGACAAAAAAGAAACGGGGATAGGGCATAAAGCCTTATCCCTTTTCGCTTCTCTTTTCGAGTATTGCTTGAACGTTCTTCAGTGCTCGACCATGTGCCGTTGTAACGCTTGAATAGCTCATATCAAGCTCGTCCGCTACCTCAAACATCGTGAGATACTGCACATAGATTTTGTGAATGATATCGTACTCATAAGCATCAAGCAACTCAATCGTGCTTATGACCTCGGCACGAATCTCTATGAGTCTATCGATATCCTCGGTTATCTCTCGTTCAATGTCAACGTAACGAGCAATCGCATCAGCCATTGTCTGCCCGTTACCGCCACCACCCTTGACCCTCTCTCCGTCAAGTTTTGATGTGATATTCAGCGCAACCGCTTTCCATCTCTCAATCTCGATTAGCTTATTCTCTATAAGTCTATCAAGTTTCTTTAATTGTTCAAGAAAAGCCCTTGCTTCTTTACACTTTTTTGCCCTTCTCCCCATTATCAATCAGCCCTTCCGTTGTGTCGGAGCTTCGGGCAACTCTGCCCACCACTCGACCATGTTATAGTATTTGTGCCTCGGAGATATATCAAACGGATATTGGAATGTTACGCAATGCGTTCTCACGTTGATATTTCCGTACTTGTCACATATGAGATATTTTCCGTCCGTCTCAGGCATTCGGTTATTTACGTTAATCCACTCAATCACTCTATCACCCCCACAACAAATCACACACATCTTTAAATTCTTTTATGAGCATATACGCTTGCTTCTTTGTCAGCACCGCTATTGACTTCTTGCCGTTCTTTACCGTCATGATACCTATGCTCTTGTTCTCATCATCTGTGAGGTAGAACAAGCCTTTTTCAAGGCTCTCGGTAGCTCGGATATCATATGTACGCTCTAAGATATCTACCACCATGTCATGACTCTTTTGGAATGCCATTTTCACCCTCCGTCATTTCTTTTATCCTTTTTTCAACAACGAATTTAGGAATAAAAACAACTCCCATTTCTTCATTGTTATCGAGATAAAACTCCAAACACGATTTAACTTTCTTAATCTCCGCTTTCTGTCGGTTGATAAGGTCGAGGGCATCTCTTTTTAATTTTGGGGCACATCGTTCACCACGATGATAGGCAGCTTCGTCAATATAATAACAACATTCACAACAAGCGAGACCACCTCTAATACAACACTCCAAAGCCTTTATGACTTCCTCGTCCGTGTATTTACGTTCGTTCATTTAATCACCTCTCAATCATATGGATATAGTAATTTGTTCAGCGTATTTAACTCTCTCCGTAGCCTCACAATATCATTGCTTATCTGTGAGCGATTACGGATGCCCCACCAAGACGAGTCCTCGTCAATGTTATCGTCAATCGATTTGGCAAGTCTGTTCATGAGTTCCTTGCAGAATTTAATCTGCTCTTTTGCTTCTTTGCGCTTATCTTTCACTTCTCCCCACCTCCATCTTCTTCACGGAAAAGCACCTCATACGGCAATCCCGTTATTTCGATAAGTTTGTCAATAAAGCTCTTCGGTATTTCCTTGTAGCTGCAAACCCTATTCCTCACCACTTGATAGTTAGTCCCTAAGGATTCGCCATAAATCAACCTTGTTAATTGAGTCATACTGACGTTGTTTTCTTTCATCCACTTTCTTAGTCCTATGTATTTGACATTCTCAAGTTGCTTGTCTGTAACTCTGCGAAACTTTGCGTTTCCACCTATGATTTGAAAGACTCTTTGCCTTGATATGCAAAATTCTTTGCCGACTTCATCAAGCGTTTTCCCCGAAAGATAAAGTTCTCTCATTTTTTCTTTGCGATCAAGATTCGGGCTTTCTTTTTTCTTTTTAACGCTCATGCTCTCCCACATTATTTCTCCCCACCTCTTTCTTCTGTGCGTGTGTTGAATCTTGCTCTTGCCACTGCATTGAGATAGTCTCTAACCTCAGTGTTATAAAATTCTTCGGAAAAAGCTCTAACAACTTTCCCATTGTACTCAAAAACCGCATTGCACCGCTTCAAGAGATACCACACAATAAATCTTTTTATCAACTCAACCATCACTCACTCCTCCTCTCAAGCTCACGCTCGGCTTCTTCACGGGTGAGAAAAATTGTTTTCCCCACATCACACGACCATATTGTCCTCTGTATATCGCTTAACTTGTTATGTGTTACGATTTTCAGCAAGTCTCCATCATATTTAATCTTGCTTACTTCGTAAGCTATAACTCTATCCGATATCGGAAGCCATAGTGTATCTCCCACCTTGCAAGGCGGTCTTATCCACCCGTCCGCAAGGAGTGAGTCGGCTGTATGTTGCGGAGTTATTAACATTCTTTTGGTATACTGTTCGTCAAAGGTTTGGGTTAATATCTCAATCAATCTGTCTCTCATTTTTCTTTCCTCTTTCCATCCATTTTTGCCTCACAAACAGGGCATCGTTTCCACATTGGGCTTCCGAGTGTCGCACATTCGGAACAATCATAAACCGTCTTGCCAAGCAACCTCTGCTCCAACCACTCACCGTGCCGAATTTCCTCAACATCTGCGGTGGGTAAATTCTCGGCATACTCAATAACACTTTCTATACCCAAGACAAAATGCTCGTTGCCGTTTTCTTTGTCGTAATGGTCAATCCTTATAGGGAATTTTTGCAAATCTTCAAGCTTAATATAAGCCATCACTCCGCACCTTCTTTCACCATTCGTCTATTTCGTATTCGGGGTGTTCGTTGAAATAACAATCTCGGCAAATCCACCCGTTTGGAGATTCGTTTGTTCTTATCATTTCGCGTTGTTCGTGCCGTTCTCCACAAACACCGCATTTTCTGTAATACTTGCGCTTCTTCATCACTCCTCACCGCCTTTCTTCGCTCTTATAACTTCTTTGTCTGTGTCTTTGACAATTCTGCCACTTGCACACTTTACGCATTTTATCTGCCACTTGTTTCCGTCCTTGCCCCATCGTCTTTCAAAGTGTCCATATCCGACAGAAACATAAGCACCGCAACAATAACAAAACCCTGCGTATTTATTCCGTGCCATTACTCAGCACCTTCTTCCTCGCCATAATCATCAACCACACCGAAATCGCAATTATCAAACGCAATTTCCAATTCGTGCAAGAAATTCTCACTTTCTCGACATACGCAAACTGCAATAAGTTTTCCGTGGTTATCTCTTACCATTTCTACATACTTACATTCCGCACACATACATCCCATTATTCAGCACCGCCTTTCATAAATATTTTTTCGTCAAGTATCATTTCGATATTGTCAAGCGATATAGTGAGTTCTTTTCCATTGCTTAAACAAGCCACAATAGGAGAATTACTATCAACAACCATTACCGAAAGAACATTATCAATTATTTTTTCCTTTTCTCCGTTGTTATAGTGTATTCTCATTCCTCGTCACCGCCTTTCTCGGTTAGGTGGGCGGCAAGTGCTTCCCACTCTTCAACTTCTTTCTTTGCTCTCAACAATCTTTTTTCAAGTGCTTCAACAGTTTTCTTTTTCATTTCCAAAATTGCTTCAATATATCGCTTGGGGTCATTGTCAAGACAATACATTGCATTACCATAATGATTTGATAACTTGTTTATTTCGTCCTTGTTTATTCTTGTATAGCGACCTATATATGTTTTCGGCTTTTCCTCAACTTCAATTTCCTCAACAACAAAATTTGTTCTATATGATTTTCTAAATACATAAAGTTTCATTTCCCCTCATCCTCCTTCTCGGTCAGCATCTCATACAGCTTGACCTGCTTACGTAACTGTCTCTTGCTCATGCGTTTGGTACACGATGCATGAAAGACCATGCGCTCGTCCTTGTAAATGTGGATGTGATTGTTACCGCATTGCACCACAGTATACTCACCCACCTTGACCGACCTTTCCTTCCGTCTCTTCTCGCCCCACCGATAAGACTTACCGCAGAAGACACACTTGTCTTGCTCATATGCGAATTCACCGCAGTACGGACACATCGGATAGAGGTCTCCGTCACCAAACTCGTCAATCCATTTGACTTTTTTCATTTTGTTCTCCTTTAATCCTTTGAATTTGCGCACCATTTGCGACACACTCGTTTTTCTCGCTCTTGCCCTAATGAGGATATACCCGAAAGAGAAAACGCATTGTAGCGCAATCTGTGCGTTATTTGAGCATCCTCGCTTTTAGTCTCATAATCTTATAGGATATCGTGTCCTCAAGCTCTTCGTAGTCGATAGCGTTAAACCTCTTGCAAAATATCTCCGTAAGCTGTGCGAGCATGATGTAAACATCCGCAATCTCTTCCTGCACGTGGGCAATGCTCTCCTTGTGACCCTCGGTCAATCGAGCCTGCCGTTCCTTGAGTAAGGCTTGTGTCAATTCAGCCATCTCCTCGATAACCTTGTCTATCTGTGCCGATGTGCCGAAGATGTCAATAGCTTTCTCAAGGATATCCGAGCCAACCGATATGACCGATGATGGTATTTTCATTTCTCTCACCTCTTTCCGTTTCTTTTTATCATTCTTATCTTGCCCTTGATAAGAACATCGTCAGCTTCGTTTCCTGCCCTCTTCAATTGATACTTCAGCCGTCTCTCTTCCTCAAGGGCTTCACGATAGGACAGATATCTCTCGCAATTACTGTGACAGTTTTCGTGTCTTTCGGAACATTTCCAACAAGGGCTTTTCGTCTTCCACTTATAAGGCGGTTTCATGACCTCACCGCCCTATCTTCGTTGTACCATTTAAGGATGGTTTCGTAGTGATTCTTGACTGTGGCGTTCTTTTCTCGGATAAACGCATTAAGTCTGTCAACGTACTCATCGAACATTTCAAGCCCCAATTTGTTGAGCAAATCCGATATTTGATTTTCACTCAACATTACCTCTCCCCGAAAAAAATCCAATTTGCCGTCGGTGTCGTTGTAGTCAGGTGCGTCAGCACCGCTTACTACTTCTACTTCTTCTCTTTTCTTTTCTTCTCTTTTCTTATCTATTCTGTCAGCGTTACATGGCGTTACTGTAGCGTTACATGTAACGTTACCGCTTGCAAGAGCCTTTTGTTTCTCTCTGCTTTTAGCTACTCTTTTGCGTGTCTTTTCCCTTGCTTTTTCGAGCGCATCAAGGCTTTGGTGCTTCTCCCAATTTGGAATAGTGATTACATCGTTGACATACTCAATCATCCCGAATTGCTCAAAGGTCTGTAGCGCAAGCTGAACAGTAGACTCTTTTCGTCTAAAGATAGTAGCGAGCATCTTGTCGGTGTAGGCAAATTTGTTTCTCATCGTAAATACACCGCTATTGTTCTGCTTCCCTGCAAGGCACAAGAGCTTAAACCATATGACGATGATCGAATCAGCTTCGGGAAGGCTCTCTATCAAGAGCATCTTCTCATCGTCGAATACATCTGTTACTATCTTTATCCATTTAGCTTCTGCCATTTTCCCTGCTCCTTGCGAAATCTCTGTAAACTATCTCGTTGCCGTTGCGATAACTCTGTGTCTTCTCGTTTCCCGATAATTCAGGAAACTCACGCTGTATCTTCTGTCGTGCTCGTCTCACGCTTTCAAAAGGTGGAAAGCCCCATGCCGACATATTGATAAGAAAGTCCTTGACGAGAATGTGATTGATGTTGATGCGATTCGTTGCCGACAGTACGTTAAGCACCTTGAGATATAGATAGCTGTCACAATTCCTCGCTCTTGCATCCTCAATGAGTATTTCCTTAACAAGCCTCTTAACGACTATAAGTCTATTCCTCACTCCGTTCACCCTCTCGAATGAAATCTTCAAACTTTCGCATTGCCTTTTCTTGATTCTTGGTAGGTGGATTCTTCTTCGGGACGAAATCAAGGTGCTTGCTGAACAAGTCCGCTACAAATCGTCTTGCGTTCTTCTTGCCTTGCTCGATTCCGTCATAATAGCCCTTGCCCGACTTGCGATTCTCAAGAGCAACCTTGCCCGTTGTACCACCGCTCTCATGATTCCGTAGCTGATAGCCGTGATTCGCATAGAGCTTGATAAAATACTGCTCTCTCTCGTCAAGCTCCTTTTCGGGAAACTGCAAGCAATTCACTTTCCATCCCGTCACGTTATCCTCGCTCCACAGACCATGTTTTTTAAGGGAGAGGTCTATGTGCTGATAACCACTCAAATGGTCTGCAAGCCTTGACAGAAGGTGCTTTGCTTTGCCTATGTACGCCCACTTAAAGCCGTTCTCCTCTCTTATGAGAAAGTAAATACCGCTTGTTTCGGGACAGTTCGGGCAAGCATCAAGGATTCTCTCTTTATTTGCTTTCTTAATTGCGTCTATCTGTTTGTAGTTCATTTGTGCGCTCCCGTCCTGCGCTCGTGAATGGGGATGCATTCACCCCCAAACACGAAACGCAAAATGTGTTAATTGAATGGCAAATCATCATCATCGGCAATCTCCTCGTATTTAGGAGCACTTGAATAAGGCTTTTGATCTTCGGAGAGTTTCTTGAGAGCGGGCACCTTGAATTCTCCGTTCTTTATCTCCTCGACAGTTTTGACGGAGTGAACGTAGAGCCTTGTGCCGATTGTTCCGTCATTCTTCTTATACTCTTCCTTACCGAGCACCAAACCGACAAACTTACCGACAAGCCCCTGCTCGTTCCAATCCCACTTGTAGCCGTTGTTTGATTGCTCAACGCAGTTTGTAAAGTGTTTGAACATTCCGAGAGCCTTTTCCTTATAGGAGCGTACAAACTTACCGCCCCAATAGCCCCACTTGTCAAAGTTCTCCTTGTGAAATCCTGCAAACTGACCGACTACAAAATCGTACTCGATGTTGAGATAGTCACCCTTGTTTGTGTTGAGGTCAAAAGGGATGTCGGTTGCTTTCGTGATAACGCAGATATATCCGTCTGCATCGGGTCTTGCAAACTCTCCGCTTGTTGCCTGAACATTCTCATAATTGTTAATAGGTCTCATGCTTTTTACCTCTTGCTTTCTTCTTTTTCTTTAATTTCTCCGTCAAAGGTCAATGGACAGTTACTGCCGATATACCTCTGCGGATATTCACTTATCTCTTTTGTTAGCTGACACGCTCCCGTGTTACGGCTGAAAAACTTACATTGATAGCACGACACATCGGGATTATCTTTCCAATCCACGGGAAAATGCACTTTTACTGTACACTCCCCGACTATGTAGGCTTTTACGCCACTATCAAAATTTGCAATAACCAATCACCCCCGACAAATCGTAACAATCACTTAAATACTCCATAAGACTTCTTTCGGGGTTTTCGGGGTTTGTTCCATATAGTGTATGAAACTCAAAATGACAATTTTTACACAAACAAACGCACTTCTTTACCTCGTCTTCAACAACTTGTAATGACTTCCGAGGAGTAACCTTTCCTATGTTCATGAGTTTGTCTTTTGGGTTTACGTGGTGAAATTCAATCACACACGCCCTATCTTCCCCACATTTCACACAAGGGGTTTTCAGCCCTTGAATTCTTAATCTCCAAAGCTTTGTTTTTTCGATCCGTTCTTCCTTGTGTTTTTCGGCGTATTCCTTGTGATATTTTGCGATTTCTTTTTTCTTTGTTACAGAACGTTTTGCCATCCTGCCCTTGTGGCATTCTTTGCAAATATTAGCCAATCCGTCATTGGATTTTGGATTTTTGTAGAATCCGTCAGCGTTTTTTGCGGTGTGGCAAACATAACAAACCTTATGTATTTCCATCATCTTTACCACCAAAGCCGTAAAACTCTACTATCCTATCGTCAACTGCCTTTAGGTCATTGTCTATTTCAAGCTCAAACATATCTTCGGGAGACTTTGCGATATCACTTGAGCCACCCTGCGTCTTGAAATAGTGTCTCTGTCCGCTTGTCATGCAATGCAAGCAAACAGTAAACATTCCCTCAATGCAGACCTTTTCGTCAAGGAGCTTTCCAATTGTTCTAACCTTTACCTCGCCCACATCGTTGCTGATTTCGTGCATCATGAAGTACACACGGACATCTTCGGGAAGACTTGTCTTTATAAAGTTTATTAAACTCCAAAATTCATCTCCGATGGTGTTGAATAGGTCAAACGTGCTTGAGCCACCTTTGGGATTGCTATGCCCCGACATGAACGTGTTTGTCATCAAATATCCTGCATCGTCAATCACGGCAACTTTACAAGGCATCTTCTGCAACTGCGACTTAATCTTGTCGTAATTAGCAGTTTTAGCTTCGTACTTGAATTTCTTGGGGAAGGGCAAACGCTTTGATATTACATTTACAAGAAAAATTTCGTCTTCCGCAAAGTTCTTCAAAGACCGACTCTTTCCGCTTCCCGATTTTCCATAAATCAAAATAGGCTCTGCCATGTCTTTACTCCTTTCCCTGCGTAGCGTTGTCTTCAATGCCTAAGATAAGTTTGATATCCTCGGCAAATATACACTTACCACTCGTCAGCATTCTTGCAATGATGGTCAACTGCTCCTCTTTGCGGATGAGTTCTGTATAGCGTTCAATTGAGATGTTTCCCATTTTTTATTCTCCTTTGCTTTCTGTATTATTTTTAGTGAGATAAACATCCGAGCCTCTTGTCGTGACGGCAAGGGAAAGTCGGCACGTTCTTATTCTCCTACGGAAGAATGTGCCTGCGTTATAACACTTCTGCTCGTTGGGATACGACAGCTTAAGGACGGGAAACTGCGCTGTTTCGAGGAACGTTTGAATAATTTTCAATTCCTCTGCATAAGCGTTGGAGTCGTTGTGCTTCTTCGGGATGGACTGTGTGAATTCGTAGCTAATCATTTTTTGTTCTCCTTTTTAATCAATAATATATTTTCTTAATTTTGAAAGGCATTCGTCGCAGTACCATTTATCGTCAATGCATACTGCGCACTCGTCTTGAATGGGCTCTTCGCAATGCTCACAGACGGGTCGGGTCTCAAGCCATTCTTCGTGGGCTTGGTCATGTCTCAAAAAATCCGCAACGGGGTCATCTGTCCAACACATTTCATCTTTCTCCTTTGCATACATCAAGTAGTAGGTAGATTGCCGAGGGCATCAAGAACATCAATCCGATTGTTATGAGCCTACCGACTATCTCAGGCTCACTCTGTCCAAGTTCAACAACGTAGAGATCGGACGTGCTTGATGCTATCAGCAGAAGCGTTATGCCCATGAACGCTGTGAGTTTATGTACTTTTCTAAAGAATCGGTAAATCATTTTCGTTCTCCTTCTTTAAGATTTCGTTTAGTACACGATAGAATTGCTCGCTCTTTATCGTCATTCCCTCGATTGAGCTTTTTACTGCGCCATCTTGCATTATGTGAATGATGTTATACATATTTTTTAACTCCGATTTGATATTTGCACTTTAAGTGTTCCACGGTGCTTTTGTTGCTTTTTTCTAATAAGGTTTCAACCAAATCCAACAACGACAAATCATCGCACTTTTGACATTGTTCAAGAATTTTTCCGATGTAAAATTCCTTTGGTGTTAAATCTACACCTTGAATAAGCGGGGTCGGAATTCCGTCAGCATAAGGCGGTGTATTTTGAAAACAAGTTACACTTTTTTCGGTATCTTTGTAGTTGTACCCAATACCCCTTGTGGTGCTGTTTAACTTTTTCATCCACAAAAATTCTTTAACTCTCTCGGCTGGTGTTTCCATTTCGTCAAGAACGAAAAACGAATAGTTTTCACCGTATTCATCAAAGTCTTTTTGCATATCTTCAACAGAATGTTTTCCGTTTCTTAACCTGATGATATGGTTCATATAGCGTTTATCAACTTCGCTACTACTACCGACATAAATTCTTTTTGTTTCGTTATGCTGAATTGCATATACTTTTCTCGGGTAGTTCATTTTCTCTCCTTTCTGTGCTTTAAGCACAATCGAATTACAAAAAAATAATATCGTCAACCGACATTTCGTAAATGGACGCAAGAGCCTTTGCGGTTACAATATCGGGCTGTGTAGTTTTATTTTCATAACTCGCAAGGGTGTTTATGCTTATAGTTATGCCTTTTTCTTTAAGCCTTTCTTTTACCTCGGGTCTGCTTAATCCTGCATTTACTCGTGATGCTTTGAGTGTCATTCCCATTTTATCACCTCATTTCCGTTTTTTGTCTGTGCTTTAAGCACAATAGTATAATACACCCAAAAATGCAATTTGTCAATAGGAAAATACAAATTTCTGTGCTTTTCTATTGAAATTTTGTGCTTTTGGTGTATAATAAGGAAAAGGAGGTGGTTTTGTGAGCAACAAAACAATATTTTCTACAAATTTAAAAAGATATATGGCTTTAAACGAAAAAAGTCGAAAAGACCTATCCGATGCTTTGGGAATTAGTTATTATACTGTAACTGATTGGGTAAACGGAAAAAAATATCCAAGAATGGATAAGGTTGAGAAATTGGCGAATTATTTCGGAATATTAAAATCCGATCTAATTGAAGAAAAGACGGAAGAACATCGAAATATGCAAAAAAATAACGACATCATAACTGATGCCGTTGTAAAAATGCGTAATGACGAGCGTTTTCTCTCTATTGTGGAAAATTTACTTGCGTTAGATGCCGACAAATTGTCGATAATCGAGCAAACCGCATTAGCTTTTAAGAAGTAATTTGTGGATTAAATCGAGTAGAGCAATATCGTTGCATTGTTCTAATAACTTAACAATTTCTGTTATGTACTGTTCTTTCATAGAGGGAAAACATCCTTTCATGCGAGGTAGAACATTCGTTCTTAACAAGGATTATACAGAAAGCCCTTGTCGAAACATAGCGGAAATTGTTTACTTCACACTTTTTTCGAAATTTTATCAAGATTTGTACAATAAGAATGAGGATTTAAAAATGGAAAATGTATTTAACGTTGTAAGCAATATGTTGTCTTTTATCTTTGACATAAGATTATTTGATGTTCCGCTTTACCTTTTTTATATCGGGATATCATGTATGATTGGTTACTGCATATCAATGTTTTTGATTGGTTTCCCGTGTTCTATTTGGGAAGCAATTACCAAGAAAAAAGTCAACGAAGAAGGTCGAGAGAAAATCGTTTTCATACTTACTGTATGTTTAAGCATTGCCTTTATATTAAGGGTTTTATACGAAAAAACAACATGAATTCAACACCAAAGGAGAAATGAAAAATGAGAGTAGCACTATACCCACGTGTCAGCGGACACGAACAAGAAGAGAATTATTCAATACCCGAACAGATTGACAGAATGAAAAAATATTGCGAGGCAAGAGATTGGCACGTTTACAAGGTTTATACCGATGCAGGATACACGGGGTCAAACATGGACAGACCAGCCTTGCAGACTATGATTAAAGATGTTGAAAAAGGCGTATTCGATATGGTGCTTGTTTATAAGCTCGATCGGTTATCTCGTAGCCAAAAAGATGTATTGTATTTAGTTGAGGATGTATTTGACAAACACGGCATTTACTTTTCTTCTATGACAGAAAATTTTGATACATCAACACCCTTTGGAAAAGCCATACTCGGTATTCTTGCAGTATTCGCACAGCTTGAGCGTGAACAAATCAAAGAGCGTACAATGATGGGAAAACAAGCGAGAGCAGAGGAAGGTAAATGGCATGGTTCTAAATGGTTACCCATCGGATATGATTATGACGGGGAAAACCTCGTCCAAAACGAATATGAGGTAATGCAGATAAGAGAAATTGCGGACTTATTTTTAAAACGCACTCCCGTGAAAAAGATTGCGAAAATGGTTACCGAAAAAGGCTACCGACACAAGCATGGTGATGGTGAATGGGATGCCAAGACCATAAGACGAGTTTTAGCAAACCAAACCAACATCGGCATGATAAAGCACCGAGACAAATACTATCAAGGAACACACAAGCCGATTTTCGACCAAAAGACATATGATGATATCATGGAGATAATGAACGAGCGAAGAGCGAAGTACGGCATAAGTTATAAACCGCACACCACGTTATTAGGTGGTATGATTTACTGTAAAAATTGTGGTGCGAAATACGGAAAGCAACATAGCGGAAGCGGAATCCTTTATTACGCTTGCTATTCCCGAACAAAGAAAATGAAAGGCATGATTAAAGACCCAAATTGCAGAAACAAGAATCACCGAATGGATAAGCTCGACAATGCTATTATTGCAGAAATCGGAAAATTGGCAATAGACAAAGACTATATCGAACATCTCCGTCACAACAAGCCCGATAACAATGTAGCAGAAAAAGCAAAATCCATCACCCTTGAGATCGAAAAACTTAACGAACAAATCTCAAAAATGATGGATTTATACTCTATGGGGCATATGCCTCTTGAGATTATCAGCCAAAAGGTAACTGCAATCAACGAGACAAAAACGGCACTTGAAAAAGAATTGTCAGCGTTAAACGTGCCTGATACAGAGGACGATGTAATGCCGACAAAACAAATCCAAAGCCTTGCTACCTTGATGAACGATGAAGCCCTTACCCTTGAAGAAAAGAGAGCCATCGTACAATCACTTATTTATTATATCGAAATTGACGAAGAAAATGTATATATTCATTGGAAATTCTAAATATCACTAAATACTATCAAATACCATCAAATATCATCAAACACCATAAGAGAGAAAGCCTTGATACATAAGGTTTTCTCTCTTGTTCCATATACGGACACCTGACTTATCTAATGTCCCTATATGGTGCATATTTTCTCTTGAATTATAGGCAAAAAGAAAAGCGGGGATAGAGTGTTGCCTCTATCCCCTTGAATTTGCTCACAGTTTGCTCCGTGTTGCGTTTTTATGTGATACCCTTAACAAGTACCCACAAAAACAAACCCCTCTAAATATCGCAAAATATGCGTTATTTGAGCATACCATTCACTATATCTTGTATCTCGCTGTAATCGTACCCAGCGTCCTCAAGCTTTTCTTTTCTCGCCTTGCCTTTTCCCCACTTGCCCTGAATGACTTCCTTTGCAATGGCAATGTTGCTTTTCTTCGTGAGCATGGCGTTGACTCGCTTCTGCACCTCTACAGCGTTATATCCTGCCTCGATAAGTAGCTTGATGCGCTCGTTGCCTACGCCCCACTCACCTTTGATGACCTCTCTCGCAACCTCGTCAACCGACTTGAGCTTGGTAAAGCCGTTGAGTCCTGCCTTTTTGATGATGGACGGATAATCGACATAGACATAGTCTTGGTCACACATGACTCCTGCGACCTTGTTTGTGCGGAGAGCGTTTGTCTCACCGCCAAACTGCCACATACCATAGTCACCCTTGTATGTGCAGTTCTTTGCCCATTGAGCAATCCACTTGTCATAGGATGCAAGCTTTTTCTCATGAGTATAGGTCTTGAGGAAATATGCCGTTGAGTAAATGCCGACATAATATCCTGCGCTCTCCAAAGTCTCACAGAATGCGATGATGATATTTGTCAGCTTGTCCTTGCCGAGAGCCTTGAGCACCTTGTCCTCTACATCGAAGTAAATGGGATATTCAAAAGTCTTCCCCTTGAGCACGTTATTTATAAGGCAATTTGCTTCATTCTTTGCCTCTGCAACGCTTTCAGCCATAGAGTATAGGTAAACACCCACGGGAAGGTTTCTCTCCTTGCAAGCCTTGTAAAACGTGTCAAAGCAAGTGTCCTTGTAAATCGTGTATGCTCCTCGGAGAATGACAAACTCGACTCCCTCGGCTTTTGCCTTGTCAAAATCGAATCCTCTCTGCCACTTGGAGACATCAATGCCGAATTTTCTCACGATTACTCGACCTCGCTTTCGTCATGATGATTTTCGTTCTTGCTTGCATCGACAAGCCCCTCACCGATAATGTAGGCAATCAGCGTTGCTCCTGCCATGATGATTCCTGCGACCTGAGTGACAACATCCTCTGCCACACCAAACGCAAGGAGCGTAGGAGTAACAAACCCGATAAGGGCTACCCAAAACTTTCTGCTCGTTAGCTTCTGCTTCAACTCTTTCATGCTATCCTTCCTTTCTTAAAGACCGATTTTTGCAACAAAATACCCCACAATAGCGGAGATAATGAGCGTTATTATCTGCTCCCACCGCTTTGCAGGGATACTTTTTAGGTTTTTCACATCGGTTTTTATCTCTTTCACATCGGTTTCTACCCGTTTCTCCCTCTCGTCAAGGCGAGAAACAGTATTTACTATCTTGTCAAGGTCGTTCTGCCGTTTCTCGACCTCGTCAATTCTGTGCGTGTTTGACTTTGACCGCTCCTCGACCTCAGTCAGCCGTCTTTCGTGCTCGAAGTCCATTCAATCACCCCATTTTTCCGTCAATATAGTTTTTAAGGTCTGCCACGTATCTTATTTTTGCGGTACATTCTATAGCATCACTTACAGACACGTGTGTTGTAGGATAGAAGGTGCGTAAATTCTTGTACGCTTCAATAACGCCTTCGGGGAGATTGTTCTCAAGCGGGTCATCCACATACGGATATATGACTGTTGCGCCCTGAGTCAAGCTACCCGTTGAGGATATGTAGTAATCTCCGACATAGTTATCGTCCCAACTGTCGATAACGCCGATACGGCTAATGATAACGCCTCTCTCAAAGTCAATCTCGTCACATATCCATTGCTGTCCGTTGCCATCGGTAAAATTACCGCCACTCGGAACGGGCACACCCATCAGCCCGTAATGGGGAGATTCCATAGACAAAGTTCGTATATATCCCTCTTCACTCTCGAAGAATACGTGAATATATCCGAGGCTCGTGCCTACGCTGACTATCTCGGTGCCGTTCTGTATAGATTTTCCGTACAAGGTAAGTCCTTTTAACTTGCTCTCGCTTGAGTCGGTAAGGGTGATAAGCACCCCTACCGATTCGTTAATAAGACTCTGCGCTGACATCTGCTCGGATAACTCCGCAAGGATCGCATTGGTATCAGCCATGTACTGCGATAGCATCTGCGCGAGATTTGCTATTTGCGTTTCCAACTTTGCGTCGTTTTGCGAGGCTATAGACATACCGCCGAGGTCATATCTGCGCTCAAGGTCAGCAGGTGTTCTTGCGCCCTGCCTATCTTGTTTGCTCATAGTTCACACCGCCTTTCGTTAATCCCATTGTATTGTTCCGTCCGAAAGGACAGTAAAGCCTAACTCTTTCAAGATAAGCTCCATTTCCTCACGAGAAATATCGTTTCTGTTGTTCAAGTAATCAATAATCTCGTAATTGTAGGTATCGTCAGCGTTGTACTCGCTCTTGAAGAGGATGAGCTTTTCGCCATAATCCACATCAAGATTGTTGATATACTCAACGACCTTTGCTTTACGGCTACCGCTGATTGATTTTCCGCTTGCGTCTTTATCGGATTTGATGTCGTACAACTCGCTTGAGTATGCCTTGTAAGTCTCATAGCCACCGACAGATTTTGCAACTGCGTACTTTTGAGGATACTCGTAAGCATAGTCGTACTCTTCCTTATTGCCCCAATAGTCCGAAGCACTAATGCCGAGACCGCTTGTTACCTTTTCCTGCTTTTCAAGCTGTTTGTCGGTTACCTTCTGCCACTCTCCGTCTTTGTTTAGACGATAGTGAAGGTCGGATATCGTGGCGTAATTTTCATCAATAGATATCGCATCACTGTCATATATGGTATATCTCGCCATAGCGTTAATCTGTTTTTGAATCTCACGCACTTGTTCGTACTTCTCGCTATCCGAAAGGTCACTATTTTGAATCTCACGCTTTTGCTTGTACAAGTCGGCAAGGTCGGCATTTACGGCATTGAACAGCTTGCTCTTGAGAATATCCTTGTCCGTTGCCTTGATTGACTTCGCATTGGTAGTCATTTCGTCTTTCATGTTGTAGAAATCAGAAATGTTTTGATTGTTCATCACGCTGTCCGTTGTAAACTTGTCTTTAAACGGAGCAATGATATTTCCAAGCGTTGAATTATCTCCTCTCTCTGCCTCGGGAGTAAGCATCGGCAATGCCACATCACCAATACCACCGCTATACTGATTGAGAAGGTAATTGATTTGATACGGGCTAAGGAAGTTCTGCTTTTCTCCAAGCCATTTGCTGATAGCATCCGTACTCTCGTCATACTGTTCTTCTTTCGGCAAGTCTTGCAATCTTGACGGAACAAGGTCTTCACCATACCAAGTCTTGTTGCTTGCCACTTGAAGGACGGGCGCAAGGATATTGTTGTCAATCGGATTGTTTGGCGCAAGGTTAGATACCGCAAGTTCAAGGAAACTCTTTAAATCGGCTTCATCATCACCCGTTGCGACATTTGCAATCTGCTCAACGGCATTTTGAATCACCGCAACTGCTCTACCCTTTGGAATTCTAACAAACTGTCCATCTCCGTACTTTGCGACCACATAATAGTTTTCTTTTACATAGTCGGAAAGTTCATCGTACTCCTCGTCATCATCCCAAAGGAGATTATTGAGAAGGAGCGCAGGAAGTCCTGCCATAGCAAACCTCGTAGCAAGACCAACCCAACCTTTAAGACCATTCATCTTTGCTTCACGGATGTTTCGTGCTTGCTGAACCGTACCTTGAATAGAAGCGTTTAAGAATGTGACTCCGTTTCGGTTGAGAAGTTTTGCGAGATCGCCACCCGCAGAAAAGTTCGTTGTGACCCTTGAAGCATCGAGCATTGAAACATCAGCACTACGCCCTGCTTCTCTGCTTGCGATATACTCTGCGAGTCTCGGTGCCATTTCGATAGCGTTGTTAACTGCGCTGATTGCATCGAGAGGCATACCCAAAACTTTTCTAACAAGCGTTTTTTCTTTAAACTCACCCGTCTCGTTATCGAAATAGGTGTTCTGCTCACCGCCGTTGTCCATATACTCCGTATACCATTTGCCTTTTGTAGCCATTTCTACAAAGGCTCTCGGAAGATTGAGGTATGTTCTTGCAGGATGTTGGGAGTTAAGCAGAATGTCTTGTACATCCTTGATAGCGTTTGTTACCGCAAATACGGGATTGTACTGTGTCAGCAATCCTTTGTGGATTTTGCTTACGACACTTGCAACCTTGTTCGTGTACGCCATCTTTTCACTTTTAGGCTTTAAAGCATCGTACATTTCCTCGGTAATTTCAAACTCAACTCTCTCGCCATTTTCAAAGACAGTAAACGTAGGATTTCTGCCGTTCTTGCCCTCTTTGAGAAGTCCGTCCTGAGAGTCAATGCTGTCAAGAATCTCGTCAATGCTTGTTTTGCTATTTGCAACAGTAGAGCCGAGAGCGTTCTTCAACTCTACACCGAAACGATTTCTCGCAACCGCCTTGAAGGTCTGTATCGTGCGCTCTGCCATTGTGTCAAACAAAGGCAAGATGTCACTACTACCGCCCGTTGCTCTCTTGACGGGAGCATTTACACCCGTTCTTCCCGTATCGAGAGGAACGTTGATGTTAAGCCCCGAGTCACCTACTCTGTGTATCGGCACATAATGAGGATACATTTCAGCCCACAAGTCAGCCGTTTCCTGCGAGATAACGCCGTTGTCGACCATCATGTTCCGCAAGAAATTCATGTAGGCATACACATCATCGGCAAAACTCTTAAACTCAGGATTTTCCGCTTCAAGCTGACTTACCGCTTCTCGTGACACATCTGCCGTAACAGAAAAACCGAAAACAGCCTTGTTTTCTACGCCGTCATAGCGTTCCTCAAGGCTCATTCTGTCAATATTGTGTTTGTGATACAGATATTCAAAGAATGACTTGGTTTTGCCCGTTTTCTCAACTTCCTTGCGGATAGAGTCCAAAGATTTTACTCCGTCTCTGCCTTTTTGCATAAAGCGTTGCGCCTTTTGTTCGGCATAGCGAATAGTATTCCACCTTGCTTCAAGTTCTCGGTTTTTCGTTTTCTTCGATATCCTTTCAAAGACCATGCCTTTATCAAGAACATACTCTTTGAAATAAGACCAAAGTCCACGCTTTTTCTGCTTCTTTGCATCGGGCTTTTCGGTCAACACTTCTGCAACGTTTCCACCATCGGGGTCGTTTGGTGGTATCATTGTCTGTTGCCCTCTAATATTGCCACCTTTGCTTGTCGTGACCTCGTGGGTCGGCAATGTCGGTGGTGTCGGTGCGGAAGGAGCTATGTCCGCTTTTGCCGTAGGTTTAACCGCATCTACTTTTGAAGGAGCAATATCCGCAGGAACGGCTCTATCACCCGCAGATTCAAGGTATCTATCAAACTCGGTTTTGTAATACTTGTTAATCTCTTGCGATTTCAAAAGATTACGATATTTATAGTTTGGCGGTACTGTTGCTCCGTCAACCGTAGTCCAACCATCCATAAGCATACCGTTAAGCAAAATCTCAATGCGCTTTGAACAAGCGTTGTTTTCTGCTCCGTTGTCCTCGATAATTGCGTTTAAGCCTTTTTCGATTTCAGCGTAGGTGTAATGGAAATTGTCAAGTAATCCTGCAATCTCGCTTGTTGTGAGTCGTTTTGTGCCGTGCCATCCCTCGTTGAGCCATCCGTTTTCGTCTTGCCATCTCTCACCCTTTATGCTGTTGTGAAGGTCGATAAGCATATACTGAGCGTATTCTTGGAAGAAAGGCTTTACTTCGGGATGTTCGTACATATAAGCCTTGACTTTTCTGTTTCCAACATCTTCAAGGTTTCTATCGTAAAGCGGGTCATCGGGAACATAACCATCTTCGGCTTCATCGTAGTACGGTGCTTCGGTTTCGGGTGGTGCATCCTCGTCAGTAATGCTATCGAGAAGTTCTTTCTGTTGTGCCGTTTCTTCACTCTGCATTTGCTCGATTTGCTCATTTAAAGCGTTATACCTATTCAACATTTGCGTAAACGCTTCATAGTCACCCGTTTCGTCTGCCGTTTTTGCCATGTCATACGCTTTGCTTTCCAACTCGTCTTTTTCTCTTATCAAGTCATAGACAGTAGGCTCGGATGGGGCAATATCGGCAATAGGCAACTCTGCCGTTGTGCTTTCCTGAGTCGGTGTATCCACCTTAGAAGGTGCGACACCGGTCTCAAGCCGTAAGTCACTTGCTGATACGCCGTGTCTGCCTAAAGGTTTGGTGTCACTCTCTTTCGACAGAGAGTATCGAATATCAGCCTTTTCGGTAGGATTCGGATTCGCAACGGATTTAATTTGATTTGACTCAAACGCAATGGCAACAGTAGAGGATGCGTATACATCCAAACCGCTTGCGTATGCGCCGTTGTCAACGATGTTCTTGAAGATAACGCCATCGTAGCCGTTTTCTTTGGCTTTTTGTGCGTAGTCTCGTGTGTTTAAGTATTTAACCGCATTTTTTCTTATGGATTCATCGGAGAAATTATCACTTGCAATCTCGAAAAGCCCGTAAAAATCAATATCGTTCTCACCAAGTTTCTTATAAGCACTCGCAAGAGACATTGTGAATTTGTCGGGGATATTGCTTTTTGTCGACTCTCTCAACTCGCTCCTAAACACGCCGATATCTTCCCATCCTGCCAAGTCAACGAGAGCGGATTTTTCGTCTTCGGTCAAGGAATTGTATTTGTCATATTCCTCTTGCGAAAACTCGCTTGATATCCTATCCCAACTGCGACCCTCGACATCGACCACCAACGGATTTTTAAGGTTAAGATAAACCTTGTAATTTGCACTACCCGTACCCAAGCCCGTCCAATCTCTAAACTCGTCATAGAGTCCTTTTGCGGTCTCACTTGAAGCAACCTCGTCACCATCTTCAAAGAGAGTAAACTTTCCGTCCGTTTCCGTGACTTCGTACTCGTCCATTCCGATCTCGGCAAAAAACTTGTTGAAATCGTCTGCCGTATGGAAAGTATGTGCCGTGTAGGTCTCGCTCGTTCCGCTATAGCTCTTTGCTACTTTCGGATTATCCACGAAGAAGAAACTTGTGCCATCATCGGAAAACAACTGTTTAAACTCGTGAAATCCTGCGTCTTGAGAGCCGTGATACATAACAGTCAAATTGCCGTTATCATCTCTCATTTTGGAGTCTTTGAAATACTTCTCCTGCCCCTCGGTGAGCTTTTTGCCCTCGCTATCGGAAGAAAGGGAATAGCGGATATCGGGATTATCCGTAGGTTTTAAATTGTCAATGTTCTTTATCTGCTCGGGATAAAAGGCAATATATACTCGATGTCTTTCTCCATCGGGATTCACTCTGCCACCGCCGATATGAGTAATTCCGTCATAGCCCATAGACTCAAGGACGCTCATTGCCGTGTCTTTAGCTTCCCAAACGGGATATTCCTCGTAACGGAAATTCGCTACCATTGCTCTAAAAAACTGCTCGTTTGTATCACCTTCAAAGAATCGGGCATCGGGGAAAGCCTTTTTCCAAGCCTCATAATCTCCTACGGCATCCATATCCATAGGATTTTTGATGTTCAAATATGCCTCGTACACTTGCGGATTGTTGCCCTTGCCTTTGTCGGTATATGACTCTGCAATGTTTTTACTGTCAGTAAAGTACGTTCCTGCGCCAAACAGACCAAAACGTGACTCACCAAAAGTATCGAACACAGTATGACCGCCCTTTGATGTGCCGTGATACATTACTTTGAGATTTCCGTCCTCGTCTCTTACCTTGCTATCCTTGAAATACTCGCTCTGTTCTTTGGTAAGAGAATACTGTTTGCCCTCAACCTTTGCCGTGCCACTATTGCGATAAGCGTCCTCAAACGCTTTTCTCACCCTCTCAAGGTCTCTTGCTTCCTTTGTTCCTGCCGTTGCTATCTTGCAAAGATACTTGATTTCATCGTAGACCTTTTGGAACACATTTCTGTGATTTGTGGATAAGCTGTTGATAAAATCGGTGTCGTTAAAGAGATATTCGCCAACAAGGTCTGCGACAACCTCTTTCTTGATTTTCTTGAAGCCATCTACGCCCTGATATCCCTCGACATCCTTGTACAACTGTCTTGTGTCGAAAAGTCTCTGCTTGTAATCGTTCTTGTTCTTCGCATACTCAAATATCGTCTCTTGAAGCGTATCGTAAAACTCCGTACCCTCAAGAACGTGAGTAATCTCATGACCGACTGTAGTCTGCCATGCTTGCTTAGAGTCCATGTTAATAGCAATGCCGTCCTCGGTAACGTATCCGTTGACAGTCTTGCCACCAACCGCAAAGCCCGACTCTCTCAGCTTGGCGTTGTTCGTGAAATCAAAAGAAACACCCTTGTCTGCTGATATCTTTGCGATAATATCAACAAACTCGTGTGTTCTTCTTGTGTTATTCAGTATTCCGCTATCAATAGCCTTTTGGACAGTACCACGATACTTTTCGTCATACTTTGAAACATCTGCGGTAAAGGTCTCGCCACGCATTGCGCTGTCTCTGTATGTCATTAAGATGCGATTGTCTTTACCCTCTTTTGCAAGGTTTATGACTTCCTCGGACAACTGCTTTTGAATGTCCCAACGCTTTGAATTGTTAAGGATGTCCTCAACGGCTGTTTTTAACTCCTCGCCCTCATACAACTCCTCAAGCTCTTTTATAGCCTCGGTCTCGCTATCAATGGTGTCCTTGTAGGTCTTGTAGGTCTCACCGCCGAGAATTTCTTCTATAGTGTCGGTAGTGATATATCCTTTTTCGATATCCTCAAGGACTTCATCGTAGATTTTTGCTTTTTCTTTCTCTGTGAGCTTCTTTCCGTCTGTTTCTTTCTCAAAGATGCGATCTTTATAGACTTTGTTTACGACAGTTTCCTCGTTTTTAGCCAAGCCCGATGTGTAGTCAACACCATTAACCTTTGACTTTACGGCATTGAAGCTACCCATACCACCGCCGAGAAGACCGCCACTCCAAAATGCTTCAATTTTGGCATCCATAGCCTCTTCCGACCAAAGCATTTCGGTAAGTGTTTTCTCGTCTTGATAGGTGAGCCATTGACCAAAACGGCTTATATCCTCGGAGAGCCATTCTTCACCGCCCTCACCAACAAAATCCGCACCGATTTTCAAGCCGTTTCTCACAAATTTGTTTGAAATCTTTCTCGCAAGCAACTTTGTGAGACCATCGTCAAGCGTTTTGCCACCGAATTTGATACCGCCCGATATCTTTTCGGTCAGTATCTCTGCGCCTGCGGAAATAGCACCGCTTATTCCTGCCTCGCCGTATGTTGCACCCTCGTTAAAGGCTTGCTCGGTTTCACCACCAAAAGCAGTAACTCCCGATGTGACAAACCACGGCACACCGACCGCTTGCAACACTCCTTGACCTAACAACTGACCGCCCGATTGTATAACGGAATCCGTTTTGTCACCCATAACAGAATCTTCTTCGGGGTCTGTTAAAAGGTTAGCAATCGTTAAAGCGTTCATCTTTTTGGCAAGAGCCTTTTCGTCATACAAGTCTTTTGCGATAAAGCCCTTAACATCTTCTGCGAATTTGTCCGCACCAAACAGACCACCCACACCGCCGACAACATATGCTCCTGCATCAACGGCTTTTTCGCCCATACCGAGAAGTCCTGCGTACAAATTATCGGCTATATCTTGAGAAGTACCCAAAATAGCTTTGCCGATACTTTTTACACTTATGCCGTCCTCAAATGCGCCCTTATCAACCCATGTGCGTTTTGTCTCGCCAAAACTACCGCTTGCACCGCCATGCTCTGTGCCCGTGCTACTGATGTGCGTGGTTGTCTGCTTTTTTACGGGAGCAATGTCTTCCTCTTCTTCGGTTTCGACCGCCGTAACCTTTCCGTCATTGCCGACTACATAATCAGCCTTTGTCTGCTTTTTCTTTTTCTTCTTTTTGGTGGTGATGTTGCCGTTATCGTCCACATAATAGTTAGCCATGTTTACACCGCCTTACTTTATCTGTATGTACTTGTTCTGTCTGCCTTCCCAATACCACTTTGTTCCGTCTTTTGCTTTCCATACGTTCTGTATTACGGTCTGCTTCTGTCCCGACAAAGTTTGCGTTTTAATCTGTATCGTCTCGCCCGACTTAGAAAGAGTTCCGTGACCGCTTATGCCCTTCGGCTGATAGCCGTTGGAGAATGTGCCGTACTTGGAACAATCCTTGTTTTTGGAGCCTTGATAGTATGCCGTGTTGACCGCATATGTTTTTGTGGTATTGCCAAACAACTTGCTTTTGTAGGACGAACCGCTTGACGATGACTTGCTACCGCCACCACCGCCACTGCTGAATGTAACAGTTTTAGCCTTGTTTGCTTCGTCAAACTGCCGTTTTTCTTCTGCCAACTGCTGACGCTTCAATTCCTGCTCTGCCTCAAACATTGCGAGATCCTGCTTGCGCTGTTTCTTCTGCTCCTCAAGTTTCGCAATTTCAAGAGCGTTCTCTTTTGCGTCCTTTGCCTTGAGCCTTTTAATCTCTTCGTCAAACTGTCTAATGCTCTCCTTGTACTGCTTAACTTCAAGGTCATAATTCTTATTAAACTGTCTAACGCTTTCGTTATATTCTTTAAGCTGAAGCGCATGGTTTTGATTGTACTGTCTAATCTCCTCGGCAAGAGCGTTCTCGGTATTGATTTGGTCGAGTACATCTTGATAACGAGCGTAATATCTGTCCTCGGTCTCGGTTTTCTTGTTGGATTTTTCAAGGATAAGCTGATTCTTGTACTGAAATCCTTGCAAGGACAATTCAAGCTGTTGCTGAAGCGCATTGTAGGCAATTTCCGCAAGCACGCTATTGTTCTGCAACCTTGCGTCCTTAATAGCGTTTTCGTAACTCAAAACCGCCTTGCTGAATACCTCTCTTGCCGTTGACACTCGGTTTTGATAGGTGTTGAACATACTGACTTGAGAGCTTTCGCTATATCCCGTACCCGTCAAGCCTTGAGAAGCCATCTGTTCAGCGTTTGCGCTGTACTGTCCGCTTTGCTTCTGCCAATCAACGTATGCGCCCGATTGCTCTTTCAAGTAATCCTTGTGCGCTTGTTCCTTTTCCTGCTCTATCTTCTCAATAGTAAAATCGGTCTGCTCCTGCTGTAACTGTGTCTGCTTGTCCGCCCAAGCCTTTGAAGCATCAATTTGAGCCTGATAATACTTATCCGACTCGTTAATCATGCCACCATATGTCTGTTCGACTTCGTTTAGGGCTTCTTTTTTGTCCTCTTCGATAGCCTTGAAGCGTTCATCGTTGTAATTGACCGCCATCTATACCTCACCTCTCACCGTTTTATGTATCCACCGACAAAAACCTCTAACGTAGCCGTTTCAAGAGAAAACCTTGTCGGAGAATGGAATTTAAGCTGAATATCTTTGAATTTCTTCCGCTTAATTCTGCTGACAAAATAGTCTGTGACATCGTTGTATGTGCCGATGTTCTCAAAGTCTGTGTCCTCAAGTTTTGCGTATACCGAAATATCACCCTTTGCTTCGACAACGCATCCTCTCTTGTTGGTAGTTTTCAGCTTCTGCGGATGATTGAATTTGTCCTTTGGTGTTACCCAATAGCTTTCAACATCGCTCTCGGTATCGGTCAGCGTGTAAACGCCGTCCTCTGTACCCAAGTACAAAATGCCGTTGTGTACTTTTGTACAAGTGACCTTTTTGCCGAGTTCCCAATAAAACCACTCGTATTCTATGTGATTTTCAATGGTAAAGGCAGAACGAGAGTCAGCGAGATATACCTTGTTGTCAACAAAGACGAGAAGATATCCTTCCCATTCCTCAAGAATCATGTCCTTGTAATTCGTTTCCGCAATCAGTTTTCTGTCAACGAGAGAGCTTCTGTGCGCTATTGCTTGCTCGGTAGTGATATCTCCGCTTATACCTTCCATTCCTCGATCGGAAAAGAAAATGATATCATCGTTGAAGTTAATTGCTTTGCCGACACATCCCGTAGAAATGCTTGAGTGAGTGTTAGGATAGATTTTTCCGTACTCGCTATCAATGGTAGGCGTATGGTAGAAAACTGTTGTGTTTGATTGTGAAGGCTCACGGAACACCCATAACACGTTGTTTCCTGCTACCATGCCCTTGACCTCGGCAGAGTCAAGCCCCTCGTTGTAGTAATCTAAGTCACTACAATACGTTGGGTCGTTAAGGCTACAATGCCAAATCGTATTCGGAAAATCCTTGTTTCCGCTAAAAAACACCCTATTATCAAATACTTGCAATAGAGTGCATTTGTGTATTCTGTCCTGATATCCGCTTACTGTCTTTTTGAATGTTACCGACACATTATCTTGTCCGTCTGTTAAAGGTGCGGACGGGGCAGAGGAGAAGATAATCTTTCCGTTTTCATAATCTACCGAGAAATCAGTAACCTCGGAAGAATTGACCTTAACTCTCGGTCTAAAATCTCCGTCAATATTCTGCGAGTCAAGACAAAACTCCTTGCTCGTTCCGTCTGCGAGAAATGTGTTGATGCGCTTTCCCGTCAGCAAGTTCACATCTTCGTGTATCGTGCCACCGCCCGATGGTTTCCTGCCGATAGATGTTGTCGGTATATATCCCTCGACGGGCTTCATTGTGCGTCCATCGTACTGCAAATAGGTTGAGCCGTCCTTGAAATACCATGTGTTGTTATAAACAAATCCGTCACTCCTTGAGGCATTTAAGCCCTTGTAAAGCAATGACTTTACACCCTTTGCAATCTTGTAAAGTTCAGTACCGCTATGCACAAGGCACATTTCGGTATTTCCAACGGCATAAAAAAACACACCATATATAGGTGCGTCAAAAGAGTTCGCAAGTTCCATTTCGGGGCGTGTTCGTATACTCTCGGTTTCCTTATAGTCTTTCCACACATTCAAACTGTCGGGGCTTCTTACAAGGTTTATTTCCTCGCCACGAAAGTCCACGCCTCGAAAATTACTGTATATTCTTTTAACAAGGTCAGCCATTAGACACTCACACCACCCTCAATGTAAATGCTCGTCATTTGATATCTTGGGTCAAGCATTTGCTTCAATGCCTCGTATCTGTCGGAATAGATTTTGCCGTAGTCCGTAGAGATGTCACTCTTGAGCAAATCTCCTGCGATTCCGTAAGGCATTATCTCAAGCACATCGGCAGACAGTTCAAACTCATAAGCGTTGTCTTTGGTCTTTTCGGTAATGCGCTCAGGATAGACAAAGCAATCTATCTCCGCTACACCGCTATCCAAAAACTTGAGTATAGTTCCGTTTGCCTTTGGAGAGTAATTTACACCGCCGATTGTGCCGAGCTGATATATCTCATATCCGCACGCTTTCTCGATGTCTGCAAAGGCGAGCATATCACCCTCACTCACTTTGATCTCAACGTACTTAGGGATTTTCTTAATCCTTGCACATTCAAACATGACCTGATTGATAGTCTCGTTGTGCTTCATTGCAATGTCGGGGTCCTCGGTAAGATACTCACTATCGGGATTTAACTCTTCGATGAGTGCTAATACTTTCTTTTTCATTTCCTTTAATGTCACTGTTACGCTTCCTTTCTGCTATAACAAAAATTAATGGTTTATAAACAAATAATTATATAATAACCGCATTATATTTGTACCAATAGTTTTCGTTTTTTACGCTTACAGTATTTCCGCTTATCGTTACACTAAAAGTAGACATATTGTTTGAAAGCCTTGTAACTTTTTTATTGTTTTCATCATAATTTGATACAATGAATAAATCACTATTACCACTCGTTGACATTATGACCAATGCGCTTTTTTTAACGGGTAAAGTAAACTGTTGTGTTGTGCTTGAATAACCACCTAATTTGAACCTATCATTTATACTTTCGATGTCACTTTGCACATCAGCACACTTGCCCGACACCTCGTCAATATCACTCTGTGCTTTATCAATCTGTTTTTTTAGCTCTAAACCTTGATTTGCGGACAACGGCTTCTTGGCATCGTTAGTCGTTAAATTATCAACGATATCGTTAAAACTCACCTTGTTTTTCAGCGCATTGCCCGTTGCTTCTGCATCAGCACCTTGTCCTTTTTTTGAAAGCGTGTTGTCAATCAAAGGGACAGTAACAATACTGCCCCTTATAACTTCTTTGTTTTCTATATTTCCGTTCAAACTCATATCTTTCCCTTTCGTTCATCAAACACTTACATACCAATAGCCATCTGTATGGAGTCCGTTACTCGGATATGCGTTGGGGTCGGTAGATGTGAATGTCTCGCCACCGAGACCACCCTGCGTTGTTGACTTGAATTCCCAATACTCCTGCATATCCATACTGCCTATTTCGGGAGTGTACTCTGTAAAGGAATCGGGATAAGTGTTGCGCTCATAGCTTGTGACCTCGCTGTGGGGGCTGTACTGCCAAGAACCGCTACCATGTATATCCGCACCCGTGTAGGTGTACCAATAGCCATCAGTATGAATTCCATCGGCAGGATATGTGTCCGAAGCAAGGCTTGACCATCCCGAGCTAACAAGGTCACCCCTTGAAGGTGTGGATTCTGTCATGCCCGTGTAGACATACCACATATAATCGTCACCAAGACCATCATCGGGCTTCTCGTTGCGCTCCTTGCCGTCATACGTTCCAACCTTCAAGTCCTTCGTGTAATAGCCCTCGGTATATCCCGTATACACATACCAATAGCTACCGCTTACTCCGTCCTTTGGATAGGTGTCCGCTTGTACGCTCGTTATATAGTCAACGTAACTGCCCTTTGATGCGGTCGGCTCAATGAATCCCCCGTATTCATACCAATAGCCATCCGTGTTATATCCTTCTTCGTAATCGCTCACGTTGGTTGTCGTGACATCGTTGAGATAGTCCATCTTTTGAGGATAGCCCTCAAGAGACTCGATAAACACATACCAATGGTTGTCGGCAGAGTTATACCCGTCCTGCGGATATGCATTCGGGTCTGTGCTCATGACCTCGTCCACCTGCTCAAGCTTTGCAGGAGAATTTCCGTCAAGCGTGATACTCCACTTCTCCCAATAATAGGTCGTTGGCATCCACACAACATCATATTTGCGCCATATATACTGCGTGTCACCATATATAACATTGTATCTCTGCCAATTGTATTTTGTAGGAGTCCATACCACATCGTACACATCCCAATGGTATGTATCTCCCGACCACACGACATTGTATTGATCCCAAAAGTAAACCGCTACACGATTATCCTCATACCAACACGTTCCTTGTGTCCATGTGTAGAGAGGAAGCCACCTTGTCCACGAGTAGGTCGTACCACCACCCGAGGAAGGTCTTCTCGGTATTCTTACATAAACGCTCATGACGTCACCCCGTAACGACCGTATACTTGATAGGAATATCAACAGTAGGCTTTGTTGCACCCGTCATGCCAAAATTAATGAAGCCATCATAATACCCACTATTAGGACCAAGAAGGTAATGACTTGCATAAATACAAGCTTGCTCAGCGGCTCTGCGTTGTTCTAAAGTAGCGGTATCCGTCAAATCAATGATTATCATCTTGACGCTTTCACCCTCGCCACATTGAAAAGCCGTGCCACTTGTCCAATATTTGAAAGTATGATGACTAGAAGACTCAGACCATTGGTCAGCGGAAAGAGTCATCGTTCCACTTACGAAGGAAATTCCACTACCACCGCTACCTATGACAGTATTGATATCGGCATTGTAATGATAAGTGTTCTCGGATGAAGAGACCCATACATAGTACGTATCTTGGTCTATGGAATCGATGTACGCCCTATACTCTCCGTTTTCATACACCCAATTGCTCGTTTTGATAATCTCACGAGGCTCATATTCTCCTACCTCATACGGCTCGGCAATATCGGGAGACAATGTCACGCCAGTCCATTGTATTTGCGATGTCACACCCTCGGAGCTTTCCTTACTATCGGCAGAATATATGACCAATTTCTTTGCTGTATCGGTGAGAGTAATATCCAAATAGGCGAGACCGCAATTAATTGTGCCACTCGATATAACGCTATCATCCGTTGCCACAAGCTCCCACAGCTTTTTAACTCCCGTATCATAATCGTAACTACCACTCGCATCAACACTAACACCACCTATTCTCAAGGTCATGTTTGCGCTTGGGGGAACAGCAATCTCAACTTTGGTATTGATATCCCACGATTTGGGGGCTATGTTCATCGGCACAACGTAACATACTCCACCGCTACCGCCGTTTACTTTCGTAAAGTATGTCTTATGTCTTACGGGCGCACAATCGGAGACCTTTACAAGTCCCTCGTATATATATCCCATGACAGATACACTCTTTTTATAGCCGTTGGAAATGTCCTGCGCTTCACCGCTTCCTGCGTTCTCTGCAAGAGCCTTTGCCTCGTCTGCCGTTTTCTGTGCGTTATCCGCTTTATTCGTTACCTCGGTAAGAGCCTCGTCTACCTCGTTAAACTTGCCCGTAATAACGAAATTTGCAACGGGTCTCGGTGATGTTAAATCAAAATCGGTGTCAACAACGGGGATGTCCTCGGGGTCGGTGATATCTTCGGGAGTATCAGCACCTTCGGGATAGAGCGTGAATGTCTTTGCTCCGTCCTCGTCATAGCCGACAATGGTCTGCGGATTGGTGAAAGGATTGAGTTCTATCTCGTACCAATAGACAACGGGCTTGGATATGACCTCGCCTATCTTGGTGTCCTCTTTCGTCAGTACGATATCAACGCTCTCGGTCTCCTCGGTAACGGCAAAACTTTTCTGCAACACAACATTGTCGCAATTCTTCTTCTCAAACACCTTGATTCGCACAATATCATCGGGCTTGAAATTGTGTATCTCTTCGTTTCTCCGCATCGTTACCGCAAAGAATACGATATCGCCCCTTGTCACATGGATTGACAAATCATCGTTAATCGCAAACATCTTCTACCTCCTGCCCTATATCTTTTATGTTAATTAGGTCATCAATTGCTTCAGCAATCGTCACAAGTTCCTCAACGGGCTTGATATATCCTCTGCCCTTTTCCTCAAACACAAGAAGGTCACCCTCTTTGAGATGAATTACTGTATCGTACACGCTTTCAAAAGTCTCGCCCTTTACCTTTGTGACGGAATGAAACTCAAGATTTTCTAAAGTCTGTTCAACGTTATCGTTTTTGTATGTAAGCTTGGTATCCTTGTCAACACGAATACCCGAAAAAAAGTCTATGCTCGGTTTGCGAATAAATATCTGCATATTATCCCCCTATATTTACGAAAAAGGGAGAGCGTTGTTTGCTCTCCCTCTTTCTTGGCGTTATTAAGCTATACGCTTTGTATTCCCTTGTAAAAGGGCAAGTCTACGCCTATATCAAAATCCCCTTATACGGGAATCTTGATGACCTGAATGCGGTCTTCGTCAATGACCTTTGCGCCGTAGGTGTCAAGACCCTTGACGATGTCAGCAAAACGCTTCTCTGCTCTGCAAGCCTCGACCTTGTTAATCTGTCCTGCAAAAGCAATAGCCTTCTTGCCACGGATGTCACAGTAGTAGTGAGTGTCCTTTACCATGTTGTTGGACATAACAACATCGAATCCGTCGTATACACCGACAATGCCCTTCTTGATGTATTCGGGGTTGTTGGTGGACAGAGTGATAAGGTTGTTCTTGAACTTGTTGTAGACAGCAGGAGTAATCTCAATTACGCCCTCTTCCTCAAAGTTACGCTCACGGAGTGCCACGATAGCCTCGTCGATAGCGTTCTTGATGCCCTCGGCGGTGTTATCGTCTGCGATCGTAACATTGGTTGCGCCCTTGATAAGGTTTGCAACATAAGTGTCACGAGCAACGGCAAGCTTGTGAACGGACTTCTCCTGAAACTTCTCGGGAAGACCAGCAACGGACTGAGCCTCGTCAACATCATCGACATAGAAAGCAAAATACTTTGCCCGATCAATGGTAAGGAGCTGACTTTCATCGGACATTGCCTCGATGTTGATATCTGCTCCCGTGTAATCTCCGATAGTAGGCTCACCTACACCGAGAATCTTAACGCTCTGTGCGTGCTTGCAATCACCCTCATACTCTCGCCAACAGTTATCAACGAGCTTACAAGCAATCTCAAGCTTGTCCTGAAGCTTCTTCGACCATATTGTCTGAATAAAATGTGTTACTGCCATAGGTTTTTAACCTTCCTTTCGTGTGAAGGGAAGCATCATTTCCATTTCGGCATTGAGTTTACAACGGCATCAAATAGAGCAGGATTTTTGTCAAAGTCAGCCTTTGTAAAGCGTTGTGCTTCTTCAAAGGTGTAAAAATCCTTTACTGTATTTGTGTCTGCCGTAATATTTTTCATGCTTCCCATTGGTTTAATGTCTTTTTTAGGTTGTGTTTTGGAATAGATATCATAGATATCCTTTATCGGTGTTCCCGATGTGAATTTACTTGCAAAGGCTTGAAACTCTGCGCTATTGTAAACATCCTCGGTAACGCCAATCTCGGACAATTCCTTGCCCCTCTCGGTCTTGCGCCGATGCTCTGCCAATACTTTAAAGACCGCCTTTTCTTGGTCGGTCATGTTGTCAGCACCCAAAGCCGTGAGTCTGTCGACTTCTTCAACGACCTCGTCATATCCTGCGTGGATGATATCATCAGCCTCAGCCCTTGCAAGAATCTCAATATCCTTATCCGAGTATTTAGCCCTTGTAGGAATATTGATTTTCTTTGTGTTGGTATAGAAATCTCGAAGGTCACTCGTTATCTCTCCGACATCCTCTTTACCCATGCCTGCCTTTAGCACATCCTCAAGCTCGCCGTATTTACGGTCATACTCTTTACGGATTTTAGCCTCTCGTCTTGCAAGCCTCTTGCCCACTATCTCATTTACCTCTGCATCGGTATATGTACGGGGCGTTTGTTCTGTGGTCTGCTCCACGTTTTCAGCAACATTTTCTGTCGCAAGGTTTTCTTTGTTCTCCATAAACAAAAATCCTTTCTATTTTTTGGATGGTGTTTGCTTCACCTATTCAGGAGCTTTTTATGACTTCACGCTTGGTCATGTATAAAAAAGTCATTAAGACTTAATTATCATCGGGGTTGTCCTCTATGACTTCCTCGTCCTCTTCTCCCTCTTCGGGAATCTCTTCTTCCATAGGCATCTCACCGCCCTGCATCTGCATCGCTTGCGCTTCTGCATCGGCTATCTGTGAAGCCTGACTATCGGGATCTTCCATAAGGAATTGCTGAGCTCTCTGTTGCATTGCTTGTGCTTGTGCCTCAATCATTGCAATCTTCTTCTGTTCTTCCCTTATGCCCTCAATAGCCTCTTGTATCTTCATCTTGGGCGCAACGGAATCATCGTCAAGTATCTCGGCATATATTGCAAGTTCGCTCACTCTCTGCGCCGTAAAGAAGCCTTGAAGCAATAGGTTTTCAATCGTCTGCTCTTGAGCAAATTTGTCATATACGCCCTTTGGAGTGACATCTATCTTGACAGTAGCTTGCAACTGCTCCAATGCGCTCTGCGGTACATTGACGATTTGATATGTTTCCTCTCCCGTCATGGGGTCGGTGACCTTCTCTTCCATGTTTATGCCGTTAGTGGAATAAACGATAAGATACTCAAGCCATATCCTTGCCAAATCCTCGACAAAGTTCTTGTAGCTTTCCTTCTGCTCGGTCATAGGTGCTTGAGATGCTTGCTGAACGGCAAGAATCGCACGACCCGATGCGCTTTCGGGATTGACCTGACCCGTAGCCGTATCTCCTGCTCCTGCCAAATCTCTTGTGACTTGTATCAAGTCTTCCTGCAACTGCTTGACATCGGGAGACATCTGTGCGGGTGGTATCGTGCCGACTATCTTGTGTACATCGTCAACGGGCTGTCCGTTGGTTCGTATCGTACCGCCGACAGTATTCAAGGCTTGAGGATTAGAGACCTTGCTTGTATCAACGACCTTCTGCGGATATGCTTGGTATTTGACAGTTAATACTCGTCTTACCTCGGTGCGGTTGACCTCGATTTGGTTAGGAATGAGATATCTCACCTCACCCTCACCTCGTGCGCTTCCTTCACGCTCTTCCCAATTGAAATGTGCTATCGGATAGAGCGAAAGACCCGTGTCGGTGTCCTCGGAGATATCTACCCAACGAGTAGCAACAGAAAAGTGTACTGTTCCGTCCTGCTTGAACATCTTGTACACCACAGTAACCATGTTGTCGAGTTCTACCTTTGCATCGTCACCGCTTTCCTCAAAGGTATCGTTATCACCGATAATGA
>JAZNZV010000166.1:0-11576 GCA_045595105.1 Eubacteriales bacterium
TGCCCCATTTTTCTCTTTGCCAATCAAGTCCGTGAACGGTGGCAACGCATTTCTTACCGAAAAGCTTGGGAATCCAAAGGGCTGCACAAGGACCTTCGGCGTGAAAATGAACAACGTCATAGTCACCGAAGGATGCGGATATTGCCGCCGTAAAGGACGCTATCATAGCGGCGAAGCCTCTCACGTTGAGAGTGGGCGCCGTTTTTATCTTTACACCCTTGTATTCATTATTTATAACAGTTCCCACGTACTCGTTTTCCACCTTGTCGGAGGAACGGTTGTAGCAGGTGACCTGAATGCCCATTTCCGCAAGCATAGGACACAGCGTCGTCAGAACGTTCTCTATTCCGCCACGCCTTGAGGGAACCACCTTGTGCCCGATCATAGCAACCTTCATTTTCTTCACTCCAATTTTACCGACCGGTAGCCGTAAGCATGACAATCGGTGTTTTAAGCATGATTTTTAAGTCGTTGAGGTAGGTTCTTGTCTGTATGTACTCGATATCCATTTCAACCCACTGTTCAAAGGGGATATCGTTTCTGTTTTTAGATATCTGCCAGGTGCAGGTAAGACCGGGAGTAACGAGAAGTCTCAGCCTTTGATAATCGGTGTAGTACTTAACCTCTCGGGGGAGCGGGGGTCTGGGACCTACAAGGGTCATATCTCCTTTAAGAACGTTGAAGAACTGCATGAGCTCGTCGAGAGAAAGCTTTCTCAGTGTTTTTCCCACTCTTGTTATACGGGGGTCGTTCTTCATCTTGAAAACGGGTCCGTCCATTTCGTTCTGCTTTGAGAGCTCCTCTATCATCTGGTCGGCATTCGCCCTCATGGTTCTGAATTTATACATATAGAACTCTTTGCCGTGACGTCCCACTCTTATCTGCTTGTAGAAGGGACCTGCACTGGGGTCGTCGATTACGATAACGATAGCGATTATTATCATCAAGGGCAGGAAGAAAAGCAGTATGAGGGTAGCAAAAAATATGTCAAAAAGTCTTTTTCTGAACCAGAACGTGGAATAAGACTTTTCAATAATTGCTTCTAACTTTTCTCTTGTTTTTGCATCTACCTTGTCTTGGTCAATGTAAGGCATTACTTTTGCACGCTTCTTTCTGATATTTTATTTAAGGAATTAAACTCCGTTTTTCTGTGGGGTGATAAATAAAATTTTTCAAAAGCTATATTCCGCCTTTTAAAATCAATTTCTTCATCAATGTAGCCGGGGTGGAATAAAACCTCTATGTCGCACCCTCTTTTTTTTGCTAAAGCCACAAACTCGGGCAAAACCTTATTCACCCTATCCCCGTCCATTTTTCCCGAAAAAAGTATTCCGAAAAAGAGAGCGGTGGGAATTTTGTAGCCCTTCGCCAACCCTTTGTCAATAAGCCACAGAAAATCAAGAAGTAAAAGCTTAATGATATTTACAGGGGAGTAGGTGAGGTAAAGAGAGGGCTTTTTTATATATGGTGTTAAGGGCTCGGCGGGAATTCTCATGTATGCCAAATCAATTTTTTCGTCACTCAGAACTTCAAGGAGCACCTTAAAGACAGAGGGTATCATGTGGACGTGCTGATGGCTGTCAACACAAAAGGGAAGGCTTTCGGGCAAGATGCTCCTCCAGCGAATTACCTGTGCCTTAATCTCGGTGTAAAGCTGAGCCTCAAGGGTGTGTCGTCTGGTGAGCCACAGCAAGAAGAGTCCGCCGAAGGTGTGCTTAAAGCGTCCGTTATTGTCTGCAAGAAGGCTTACGTCCTTGGCATTTGCCATGCATTTGCCCTCTACAAGGTTCAGGTGGAGTGCCACTCTCACCCCATGGGGCATTTCAGACAGGTCAACCTCATCAAAGTTTGGAAAGGCGCTGACCTTGTTAAGACGCTTTTCCTTGACCTGCTTCATTATGTTTGAAGAAACACTTTTTGAAAGTCCGTAATCGTCGGCACAAAAATATATCACGAGCGCTCACCTTCTGTACTAAGCTTTATAACTACCGTGTCATCAACGATTGCCACAGAGTCTTTTGCAGGCCATTCTCCCATAGCCTTTACTACGTCCTTTTGTAGGAATGCCTTTTTCTCGTCACCCTTCAGAAAGACGTAATTTTTCGAGCAATAATCGTTAAGTGCGCTGGTGAGCACGCTTTGTGCCACTACCTCATCGTCTGCTCTGATTATGTAGCCGTCGGTTATACCCGTAACATTCGGGGTAAGATTTACGCTGTACGCTTCGCTGCCGTCGAGCGCCCCGATTACGAGAATTTTGTCGCACTCCTCACTGCCCTCGGTCTCTTCTATTCTGTCGGCTATGCGTATGAGGACACCGTAGGATTTTTCATAGGCTATCTGAGCCTTGTGATAGCTTACGTTTGCGATAACAACTTGATTTGCCACTATGATACACGCCACGGTAAAGACCGTCCAGCACTTGATAGCAGACCCCTTTCCTCTTTCATAAATCAAGAGGAAAAAGAGATAAAAGACGGCATATCCCATAAGCATCAGACTGTGATAGTCAACGGCGGGATTAATGAGGGCAAGCGCCCCCGCTCCCACAATAAGCCCAACTCCCAAAAGAACTAACATAAGGAGCTTCAAGGGCTCTTTATAAAGTCTCTTTTCTATGATACTCTTGATATAAAAGGTAAGGGTAAACACAAGCACAAAGGCGTTGAGCAAGACGTATACGTTTACACCCTCCGATAAATCGAAGAAGCAGTTAATGAAGGTCTCCTTGATAACGTAAAGAGAAGCGGGAAGGTTAATTCCCGATAAAGATGAGGTATCCCCAATTCCTTGATAATCCAGGAGCGATACCGAAAAGAGGGCAAGAAGGATTTTCAGAATTATGCCGTACAGCACTACACCCAAAGCCCCCGACAAAAGCATGAACACAGCCTTTTTTAAAAGAGCTTTAAAGGATGCCCCCTTAAAGACCAGCTCGTCTGTCAGATAAAGGAGTATGAGCATCACCGTAACGGTTATATACGCCTGATATATACCTGCCGACAAGGCAACAAGCAGTGTGGCAAGAATGAAATTCGGCTTTTCCTTCGTCATATAAAGGGTGGCAAGGACAGAGAGGAAAAAGGCGATTGCGTAGCCGTCGGCAACGTAGTTATACATCATAACGGATGTAACGGTAGGAAATGAAACGATGATGGCACCAATGAGCCCTGCCGTGATTTTCCCCTGCACGTTAAAGACCTTGCAGATGCACACAGCCCCAAGAGCATGGAACACAATGGAGATGATGCCGTTCAAAAGGGGCAGGTCATAGAAGGAAGACAAGGAGCACACAACGGGCAAGAACCATCTTCCAAGCCCCAGCATATTCTGTGAATCGTATCGGAACACAAGGGAGTCCCAGTTGGGAAGCCAGCTTGTTATTTTATATAAATGTGCAAGAAGCCCTACCGTCACTGCCACAATAAAGCAGACCTTCCATTGAGGCAAAATATAGGAATTCAGTTTTTTCAGTGTTTTTTCAGGCACCATTACCACTCCAGCCATTTAAATTTATGTAAGAATTTTCCGTACAGCTTATCGTAAAGCTTTACACCTACTATTCGCTTGACGAACAGTGTTCTTTTGGCAGTCTTAGACGTCCATGATGCGCAAAAGTGATGTATAGAATAGGTGTTCTTCGTTATTTTTTTCTTTCCCGTGTAATACTTTACGGGGCAGAGATAATCCTCGGGGAGTATGCGTATTCCCATAAATGTCCCGCTTGTGGCAGAGGTGTCAAGTCCCAGCTTTTCCATGGTCTTGGTGTTTCTGTCGGGGCAGGGAGTTATGTCGTAGCTTCCGTCGGGGAGCAGGAAGGGGATATCCTTGTAGTCCTCAAGGAGCTTTCCCACAAGGGCATTCCCCTTTTCACAGGCAAAGCCAAGCCCCGTGGAAATGAGTCCGTTATCGTCAAAGCCCATATAACCGCCACCCTCAAGAAGGGGGTCGAGAGGCTTTATCAGCTCAACGTCGGTGTCGAGATAAACGCCACCCTCCTCGAAGAGCACCTTGAGTCTTACGTAGTCGCTGACGAATGCCCATTTTTTCGCATCATAGGCTTCCTTGGCGTATCTGTTTTCGGATATATCGAAGTTTTCTTCACTGTGGCAAACTATCTCGTATTCGGGGCAGTATTTTTTCCAGCTCTTTATACACCTTTCGGCTATTGATGGCATTTTCCCTTTCCCGAACCAGCAATAGTGTATCACCTTTGGAATACTCATTGATTTTTCTTCTCCCTGTATAATTGAAAAATAGCCTTGAATGCACTTCTGTTAAAGACGAAATTCACAAGTAAGTATAAGCCTACTATCCATACCGAGTGCAAAGCCCCGTAAAGAAGGAGCTTTAAAAAGGAAAGGCTCCTGAACGTGTCAACGTAGAATATCGCCATAACCACGAGGAAAACGGCGAGGTTTGTCACGATTATCTTGTAGGTGCACTTGGGACTTCTTTTGAGTACCGCTTTGTTTGAATAATGTATCGTTACGACGCCACGGTATAGAAGAGCGGCAACCGTTCCTAAAATCGCACCGCATATACCCACATAAATTATGGCTGCCACCGAGAAGGTAACGTTTATTGCCATTTCCCATATTGCATGGGAGCGTGTTTTCTTAAAGTCCCCCGAATACTCGATTATGCCGTTGACGGGAAGCTTGGCGTTTGCGATAAGGTTCATTATGACGAAGAGAATGAGAAGAAGGGGGTTTGAGTAGTCTGCATCGTTGATTCCGCTGGTATAAATCTGTATTATAGGGAGTAGGAATACCGCCATGAGAGTATAGATGATATAGGTTATCATAACGTAAAAGGTCTCGTAGGCGTTGAAAAGGGTGTCGAACCTTTCTCTGTTTGTGTTAAACGCCTGCCCCAGTGCAAATGTAAAGGAGGAAACCGTGCTCGTTATGAAATTCTGCACCTGAGAAAAGAAGATGTTATATATAGCGTAGATGCTTACTGCCTTAAAATCGCAGAGCACCGAGATAAGTATCACGTCGGTGTTGTTGAATACCATGCCCGATAGCTGATGCACAAGAACAGAATTCTTTTGTGCTATGGAGACAAAGTCGGGGGTAGCCCTCAGGTCAAGCCATTTGTATCTGCGCTTTGCGTAGAAATATAAATAAACGAGCTGTAAAAGAGCTATTACGCAATAGACGAGCTGAATGAGGATAAGACTGTCGGTCAGGAGCAAAACCAGTATTTTGCCCACGTTGGAGGCAAGCTGAAGGATAGTCTCCGAGTTGTTTATGACGTACTTTCTTCCGTCAACCTCCATGAGAATTCTATATTTTGCCTGAACGAAATAGCTGAAGAGAGAGGGGATAGCGTTGAGTATTACTATAAAGAATAAAACGTGACTGTTTATAGAGGTGGGGATGAGATAAGCGTAAACGAGAGCTATAACAAGCACAATGGCAGAGTATATAACACCCGTTTTTTTATAGTAAGAGTTGGTGGCAGAAAGAACGGCACAGGCACTTTCAAAGTCGCTTTCGCCTATCTTTTTGTAGAGCGCCTGTGTTGTGGCAAGACCTACTCCCGCCTCTAAAAGGCACATATAGGTGAATATCTGCTTTATGGTGGAAAGCACACCGTTGACCTCAGACCCGAAATTTTCAAGATAGAGTCGGGGCAGAAGAAAGCTGAGGGATATGAGAACCACCTGATAGACAAGTGACGATATCAAGTTGTGCTTTATTCTTGAATCTTTATTAGCCAAGGCTGTGCCTCCGTTTGCTACACACGGTTACAGACGTAGCCGTCGGTTGCGTTTTCTTTGGGGATTATCCGTCCGGGATTTCCTATGACCACGCTGTGGTCGGGAACGTCGAAATTCACGTAGCTGAGAGGTGCGATGAGAACGTCACTGCCGATATTGACACTTCCCACCACTACCGCATTGGTTCCTATCCAACAGTTGTCCGATATTTTAGGGGCACCCTGTCTCTTACCACGGTTTTCGGCACCTATGGTAACACCTGTTCCGAGGTTTACGTTTTTACCTATAACTGCATCGGGGTGAACGATAACACGCCCCAGATGCCCGATGTAGAAGCCCTCCCCGATTTTTGTCCTTGCAGGTATCTGAATTTGTGTTTTGTAGGACAGACGCAAGAGCCTCATCATGTAAAAAAGCTTTAAGGGCGGTAGCTTACACGTGCTCGCTTTTCTGAATAAAGAAATGTATTTCACCTCAAGGGGACGGAACACCCTCTTCAAAAAGGGCTCGCCACTCTCCCCGTAGTATCTGTAAAGGTCTTTTTTAAAAACGCTGTTCATCGCTTTTCACACTCATTTTTCTTTTGACTCAAGAAATATCTTTCTCGTTATAAAATTGTAAACGGGAACGATTATCATAGCCACGAATTTTATTATCAGATAGTGTATCCTCGTGAACTCAACCCCCGCCCACAAAATGAGCTGATTGAGAAGAAGTCCCCCAACGCTGAGAAGGACGAAAACGGCGAACTCCTTCACTCTGTTTTCTCCTCTGCCTTTAAATACAAAGGACATACTTAAAAGATAGTTCACACTGACCGAAACGCAAAAGGATATCATGGAAGAGAGGAGCACGTGAACCGAACACAGCTCCTTCAGAGCTACAAGAACGCCCACGTCCACCAATGCGGCGGCGACTCCCACTATTCCGAACTTTATGATTTGAAAAAACACTCGCCCTTCCTCCGTCACTCTCTGGAGAATACCCAAAGGGTGTCCTTAACGTCGTCGTTATTATCCGCCAGACTGTATACGCTGAGGATCACCGTCTCACCGTTCACCTTCTTGTAGGTGATAGAGGGTGTCTTGCCCTCAAGAATATGTCTCTTTATGGCGTCGTAGTTCAAAAAGCTCACGACGGCTCTTTGGAATTCGGGGTGTACCATGTCGCTTATGTATTTTTTCAGTAGCCTCGAGAAGTTTTCTTCATCCTCCTTGCTTCCAAGATAGGAGGGAGTGAGAATTCTGTGGGATTTGTCGGTGTCGAGAGATACTCTGTATATACCGTTGTAGTGCTCCTTCAGAACAGATATCATTGTGTCTATCTCTCTGATACCCGTTTTCACCTGATAGTAGCTCTTGTCTGCACTCTCAGACTCGGCGATACTTGTCTGCTCCTTGTTCTGATAGTACTGAGCCTTCGCCTCGTACATTCTCACCTCGGCTTCACGTACCATCTCCTCGCAGTTCACGTTGCGGTTTCTGTAAGACGTACCGATAGCAACGTGGTAGCCCTTGAGATTCAACTGCTCCATAAAGGCTTCTAAGCTTTTCTTTACGTCGTCCTGAGAAATCTTCTTGGCAAACACTAAGAATTCATCACCGCCCATGCGGTAAACGTACTGACCGAAGAATACTTCCTTCAGCGAGTTTGCAATATAGATGAGCATTTCGTCGCCTGCTGCGTGTCCGTACTTGTTGTTTCTTACGTGAAGCTCGTTCACGTCTATGTAGATGCAGGAGAAGTCCTCGGGCTTTTCTTCGTCGAAGGTAAGAATGTCCTTCTTGTACGCAACTCGGTTCAAAGCCCCTGTGAGAGAGTCCGTCGTTGCTGCAAGCTCGGTTCTGCTGAGGTGCTTTTTGTTATATATGGCAATCGAGAAACAAACCACAATGTCTCCCACAAGCTTTCTGACGAAAGCACTCTTCTTGGGGTTGACAGTACCAAGAAGGCTTACGTGGTTGTTCTTATCCGAGATAATAGCAAAGGATACGTCCTTGATGTCGTGCTCTATCAAAAAGTGGTATAGCTCGGGGTTGGTCTTCAGAAGGTGTGCGTTGGGAGTTATCTGCATGAACTCGGTTGACGAGCTGTCGGTGTGAATGCTTGCGGCATATCTGAAAAGCTCGGCAATAAGATACCTTCTGTCATCTCCGATTAAACGCTTCTCTTTAAGAGAGGGCTTGATGTAATAGTAATCCTCTCCGTCGGAGTCCGAGAAGAAGGCTGAGCGTGCTCCTGCGAACTCCTTTATCTTTTTCAGAGCGGTGTTTATATTTTCGTGCTGTTGGTTTATCTCTAAAAGAAGGTGTCTGATGTCCGAGGACTCTGCGTTCAGCTTAGCTCTGTTTTTCTCGCTTCTCAATATAAGCTCAAGATATACCGTTATAACCAAAACGATTACGGCAAAGACAAAAAGCAGGTTTTGTGATATTATATGAGTTTCTGCAAACACCTGACTTTCATAGCGGGCGAGCATAATTCCCCAATCAAAATCCTCAATGGTGGAATAGTGGAGATATAAATCCTCTCCCGTGCGTATGGATTTAAAAGAAGAATAACCCTTATCTCCGTGAGCCAGCTCCTCGTAGGTGTATCCGTCATTAAATTCCCTGTTCTTCAGGCTGGACAGCTCACTCGGATCGTCGTTTATGGTATCTATTACGAATTTTCCCGTTTCCTTGTCATAAACGAAAAGCTGAGCGTTTAGCTCCTTTGCCATGTTGTTATACTTTTCACCGATAACGTCAAGAGGGATCACACCGTATAAAATGCCTACGGTCTCGCCGTCCACTTTGATGGGAACGGCACTTCTTATAAGCTCCTTTTCGTCTCCCGTAAGGTCGGGAACTCTTCCGCTTACGTACTCACCACGGCTCACTTCCTCCTCGAAGGATATCTTGCCGTTTAAATCAACCGACCCCATCTTGGTAACGAAGGTGTTATCGGGGCTCAAAATACCTATGTTGGCAAGAAGTCCGATAGGCTTAAAGGAGGCAAACATAAGGTCGTAGCTTTCCCCGTCGGAGTAAAGCTTTGACGCAAAGCTTGCCATAGTGACAAGATTTTCTCTGTCCGACTTTAATTGCAGGGTCAGGTCGTCCTTTATCTGCTTGGTCTGGATGTGAAGCATTTCATATGCATCATTTTCAGCCTTTATGTAAAACGAGACAACCATAGTCAAAAAGACCGCACATATCAGAATCGCAGTAACGATCGTATATATGATATTAGTGTGCCTCTGCCTTTTTCTCTCGTAGGTTATTGCCATGTAAATACATCTTCTTTCGTACAAAAAATTGTTTATTTTTAAATTATGTGAGCGCCCATATTTTTTTATATGAGCGTTTTTTGAATAAAGTCTGTATAATTATATCATATAATTATATAAAAATCAAGGGAAATAGTGTTTTTGCACTCCCTGAAAGCAAAAGGTAAGTAACCTTGCGTTACTTACCTTTTACGTGTATCTTTCGGTTAAGCTCTTTTTCGAGCAAAAGTACGTTCTCTCTGCGTTGTCCCACGTATTGAGATATGAGATTACTCGGTACACAAATGGTATCGGTTGCGTGCTCCCTGAAGAACTCTCTCATCTCATAGAGCCTTACTCTCGACAGTATCATCTCACCCAAAGCGTCCTTGTAGTCTCCTGCAATCACGTTGTCGGAGTGTAGCCCCTCTGTGGATTGAAGTCCTATTCGTATTACCTTGACCCCTGCATCCTCAAATATCTTATATACCCTCGCTCCCCGTTCAACCGTTTCGTCCAGAGAGGGAGGGGCGTATTCTCCCTTTATATAGAGCTTTTCAAGGGCTGTGTCACGAAACGTTACCGTGGGATAAATGCGTGCGGAGTCGGCACCGCACTCCACGATTTCCTTGGCACACATGACTTCATCGTCAGGGGTTGCTCCATACATTCCCGTCATCATCTGCCCCGTCAGTCTGAAGCCCTTTTCCTTGATAAGGGTCATAGCACGGCGTGAGGCGTCGGCGTTATGCCCTCTTTTATTTAAGGCGAGGACCCTGTCATTCATCGATTGGATACCAAGCTCAATATCGGTAACCGAATAGAGTGACAGTATATCGAGTATTTCTTCGTCGATATAGTCGGGTCGGGTAGACAATCTCACCGACGAAGCCTTTCCTTTATCTATATATGACTTCGCCTTTTCGAGAAGAGAGACCATGAGTCCTCTTTCAATTCCCGTAAAGCTACCCCCGAAGAAGGCTATCTGCACCTCTCCCTCGAAGCCCTCAAGGGTTTCAAGGGCATGGTCTATTTCCTTGTCCACACTACCTGCGTCAAACTCGCTTTTTCCCGAAATGGTGCGCTGATTGCAGAACACACAGTCGTTGGGACAGCCCACGTGAGGCACGAAAACAGGGATATTAGCGTGCTTTTTCAATGCCTTACGCTCTCTTCCACTTAGTTCCGTCCTTGGTGTCCTCAAGGATAATTCCACGAGCCTTCAGCTCTTCTCTTATCTCGTCGGCACGGGCGTAGTTCTTGTCCTTCTTGGCGTTCTTGCGCTCCTCGATGAGTGCCTCTATCTCTGCCACATCTGTCTCGTCCTCTTCGGGAAGCAGGAAGCCCATAAGACCTACAAGCTCCTTATAAATGCTGTATATAGCCTCGGCGTCAGCCTTGGTTATTTCGTCTGCAAGGAGTGTGTTTATAGCTCTTATCATTTCAAAGATAGCCGAAATTCCGTCGGCGGTATTAAAGTCGTCGTCCATCGCCTCCACAAACTTATCTCTGTAAACCGAGAGTCCGTCAATTTCGGCTTTTTTAGTCATTTCCCCGTCGCTTCCGTTCTTTACAGCGTACTTGATGGCGTTCTCGCAGTTATACATACGTTCAAGGGAAGCCTTGGACTGCTCGAGAATGTCAGCCGAGAAGTTTATAGGACTTCTGTACTGAGCGGATACAAGGAAAAATCTTATTGCGGGATAGCCGTACTTTGCCGCCGCATCTCTTACTGTGAAGAAGTTGCCAAGAGACTTAGACATCTTCTTATTATCAACGTTGATATATCCGTTATGGATAAAGGCACGGCAGAAGGGTACGCCGAACGCCGCCTCTGACTGAGCCACCTCGTTTTCGTGGTGAGGGAAGGTAAGGTCCTGTCCGCCTCCGTGAAGGTCGATAGTCTTACCAAGGTACTTATCTACCATTGCCGAGCACTCGATATGCCAACCGGGTCTGCCACGGCCCCAAGGAGACTCCCAGTAGGGCTCGCCCTCCTTATACGCTTTCCAGAGTGCAAAGTCAAGGGGGTCACGCTTTACGTCGTTTACGTCTATTCTTGCTCCGCTCTCAAGGTCGTCTACGTCGAAGCCTCCCAGCCTTCCGTAGCCCTTGAATTTTCTTGCCGCAAAGTAAACGTCGCCGTTTTCGGCGGGGTATGCGAAGCCCTTTTCTATAAGAAGCTCGATAATGTGTATTATCTCCGCCATGTTTTCGGTGGCTCTTGGGTGGAAGGTTGCGGGAGTGATGCCAAGTCCCTTAGCGTCGGTAAAGTACTCGGCGATATACTTATCGGCAACCTCTTTAACTGTGGTTCCCTCTTCGTTTGCTCTCTTTATCATCTTGTCGTCAATGTCGGTGAAGTTCTGCACGAAGGTGACCTTGTTTCCTCTGTACTCAAGGTAACGGCGAAGCAGGTCGAACACAACGAAGCACCTTGCGTTTCCTACGTGGAAAAAGTTATAAACCGTAGGACCGCAGGCGTACATTCTGACGGTATTGTCCTTGAATTCCATTTCTTCTTTTTGCTTAGTAATTGAGTTGTAGAATTTCATATATATATCTCCTTTTTGTGAGAGAAAACTTTTTATAAAAAGT
>JAZNZV010000167.1:0-10070 GCA_045595105.1 Eubacteriales bacterium
GACGGCCTTTTTATGGTGGTTGAGTCAATCTACAAGCTTGGCTTCAGACTTGAAGACATAAAGTACATAATAAACACCCATTGGCATTGGGACCATACCGAGGGAACACGTGCTCTCGCATGTATTTCGGGTGCAAAGACCCTGATTGGCGAATATGACGCTGAAAAAGCGAAGAAGTATTTTGACCCCGATATACTTATACGTGACGGGGATACTCTCACCCTCGGGGAGACAACGGTAAGATTTATGCACACGCCAGGGCACACCAAGGGAACTGTTTCTTTCTTTTTTGACACACAAGAGGATGGTGTGACCTACAAGGTGGGAATGTTTGGCGGTGCGGGAGCGAATACACTCACAAATGGCGCTTTCGACTACGATAACTGCCGTGAGGACTACCGAAATTCTTTAAACAGACTCAGAGAGGAAAAGGTAGACGTTTTCCTTGGCAATCACGTTTGGAACAACGATACCGAAAATAAGGGCAGAATACTTCGTGAGACGGGAAAGAATCTCTTTATTGATTCTTCTCTTTGGGGACGCTTTCTTGACTTCTGTGAAAAAAGGCTTGATGAGAAGATTAAAAAGGGTTGACAAAGAGCTTTTTTAAGAGTATATTAGTTAAAAATGGAGGTAAATACTATGAAGCTTAATATAATGACTTATAACATTGCAGGTGGCAGATACTATGCAAGAGACTGCGACGTCACAGAGTATGGCGGGGCAGTAGTCGAGCTTTCAAAGTGCGGTGACGTAATAAAAGAGATAAGTCCCGACCTTTGCGGAATGAATGAAGTAAATTTATACGAAGAGGAATATGTGAAGACTCTGGACGGCACTACCGCCCTTGACCAGACGAGGTTCCTTGCTGAATACACAGGACTTGAAAACTATTACTTCGGTCAGGCAATCTACTTTGACAACAGAGGTCCTTACGGCAACTCCGTTATCTCTAAAGCCAAGGTGTTGTCAAGTGAGGTTATAGCTATTCCCGACCCCGAAATAAAGGACGAAAGCGGATACTACGAGACACGTGGAATTACAAAGGTGAAGCTTGATATAGCAGGTGGCATCACAGTTTTGCAGGTACACGTGGGACTTAATGTTGCTGAATATCAGAACGCAGTTGACACCCTTTGCAAGGTTATCGATGAAGCGGACAGCCCTGTAATCCTTATGGGTGACTTTAATATGAGACCCTCTAACCGACTTCTTGATAAGATAAAGGAAAGACTTCAAGATATCACTCCCGACGGCGAAGGCTATCAGCATACCTTCCCCTCATGGAACAATGATGCGGCTATCGCTCCTGCACTTCGTGACTACCGTCCCTGCAAGATAGACTATATCTTTGCTTCAAAGGAATTCAAGAAGGTATCCTGCAAGGTACACCGTGTGAGAGTCAGCGACCATATGCCACTTGTGGCAACACTTGAAATATAAAAAAGGAGCCGAGGCTCCTTTTTTTATTTTCCTTTGCTGTCTTTGAGAGAAACGATGCTGTTAAACGCCTTTGTGTCCTTTGTATCAACAGCGAAGTAGCCGAGTCTTACAAACTGGAACTTGTCGCCTGCCTTCGCCTCTTCAAGGTTCTTTTCAACAAGTGCATGGCAAACCTTCTTGGAATCGGGGTTAAGATAGTCGGTGTATTCCTTATCCTCAGGAAGCTTGGAGGGGTCCTCAAGGGTAAGGAGATTTTCATAGAGAATAACGTCACGCAGGATGGCATTTTCCTTTGAAAGCCAGTGTATGGTGCCCTTTACCTTGCGTCCGTCAACGGGCATACCGTTACCTGTTTCAAGGTCTGCGGTACAGTGAATTTCTTTTATACTTCCGTTATCGTCTGTGATAACCTCACCGCACTTGACAATGTACGCACCCATAAGTCTTACTTCGCCATCGGGCTTCATTCTGAAGAACTTGGGAGGGGGTACGAGAGCAAAGTCCTCAGCGTCGATGTAAAGCTCCCTTGTAAACTTCACTTGTCTTGTTCCCATCTCGGGGTGCTGAGGGTGATTGGGAAGGTCAAAGAACTCTTCCTTGTCCTCGGGATAGTTGTCTACGATAACCTTTATGGGATTAAGCACCGCAACACGGCGAGGTGCTGTCTCGTTGAGCTCGTCTCTGATACAAGCCTCAAGAAGTCGGATGTCTACAAGGCTGTTAGCCTTGGCAACGCCAACTCTTGAGCAGAAGTCAACAATAGATGCACCGGTATATCCACGGCGTCTGAGACCGCAGAGGGTGGGCATTCTTGGGTCGTCCCAGCCGTCAACTCTTCCGCTCTCAACCATAAGACGTAAAAATCTCTTCGAAAGAACAGTATTTGTAATATTAAGTCTTGCGAACTCTATCTGCCTTGGTGTGTGAGGAACGCTTACGTTTTCAATTACCCAGTTATAAAGTGGACGGTGAATTTCAAATTCAAGAGAGCAAAGTGAGTGGGTAATTCCCTCAAGTGCGTCCTGAATGGGATGCGCAAAGTCATAGGTGGGGTAGATGCACCACTTGTCACCGTGACGGTGATGATGCATGTGCTTGATTCTGTAAATGACGGGGTCACGCATCCAGAAGTTACCCGATGCAAGGTCAATCTTGGCACGGAGGGTATACTTTCCGTCGGGGAATTCACCGTTCTTCATTCTTTCAAAAAGGTCAAGGCTCTCTTCGATAGGGCGCTCTCTGTAAGGAGAGGTAGCAGGATGAGTCAGGTCTCCTCTGTACTTTTCCATATCGTCAGCCGAAAGCTCACAAACGTAAGCAAGCCCCTTCTTGATAAGCTCTATGGCATATTCGTAGTCCTTTTCAAAATAGTCTGAGCCGTAGAAAAATCTGTCATCCCAGTCAAATCCAAGCCAATGTATATCCTCTTTTATGGCATCTACGTACTCGGTATCTTCTTTTGCAGGGTTGGTATCGTCCATACGAAGATTACAAAGACCGCCGTATTTCTTTGCCGTACCGAAGTCGATAGCAAGCGCCTTGCAGTGTCCGATATGGAGATATCCGTTAGGCTCGGGAGGAAAGCGGGTGTGTACCTTTTCTATCTTTCCTTCAGCAAGGTCGGCGTCAATTATTTCTTCAATAAAATTTTTTGTTTCTTCCATATTCTACTCCTTAAAGAGAATTTATCATATTGCTTATTCTGTTCTTTACAGTATTTTTGCCAAGTATCTGCATAACTGTGTAAAGGTCGGGGGCGTTCATTTTACCCGTTACTGCAACTCTTATGAACATACTGATATCGGCAACGCTTCCACGGAACTTCTCGGGCTCAGCCTTGTACGCCTTCATATCGGAGGCATAGCCCAGAGAGTCGGCAATAGCCTTTATCTTCTCAAACCAAGCGTTCATATCATCGCCGTCATCGTAGCTTTCAAGGAAAGCCTCAAGCGTTTTCTTGATATCACTCTTGTCAAAGCTATTGGGATATTCATCCTCTATTCTGAAAAGCTCATCATAGAAAAATCCCATGTACCCTCTTGCATCCTTTAAGGTCGCAAGGTCCTTTCGAGGCTTCTTACCACCTCTTCCGATAGCGAATATCTTTGTAGCGTATTCACTGTCCTTTTCAAGAAGAGCACCAAACTCAGGGTCAAACACAAGCGCCCAGTCTGTAACCTTCTTCGTTATATCCTCTGCCGTCATTCGGGAGAGTACGTTCTTTGAAACGTCATCAAGCTTGTTATAGTCGAAGAGACAGCCCGACACCGACATCTTCTTCGCTGAGAAGGGGAACTCCTTGTAGTGCTTGTCGGGGTTCTGTGCATGCCACTCCTCGTAGTTGGAGTTGAGAAGCGTCATGACGTATTCACAAACCGCCTCGGGTGTATATCCCATTTCGGTGTAATCGTCCATGTTTGCGCCCATATCACGCTTGGAGAGCTTCTTCTTGTTTCCATTCTCGTCAAGCTTCATGATCTGGGATATGTGCATGTATTTTGGAAGCTTGAAGCCAAGGTAACGGAAAAGCTGAAGATGCTTGGGAAGGCTGGGAAGCCACTCCTCACCTCTGATTACGTGGGTAGTGCCCATGAGGTGGTCGTCAACTGCGTGTGCAAAGTGATAAGTTGGAATTCCGTCCGATTTGAGAAGCACGAAGTCCTCGTCGTTTTCGGGAAGCTCAAGCGCTCCCTTTACAAGGTCTGTGACCTTTACCTTTCTCTCTCCGTCGCCGTCGGCAAGAATTCTGAGAACGAAGGGGTTGCCTGCTTTGATGTTCTCCTCTATCTCTTCAAAGGTTATCTCCCTTGCCTTCAGCATAGCCTCACGCTTTGCCGCCGCCTCTTCTTCCCAGTTGGTGTTTTTGAGCTCTTCCTTCTTGTTCACCGCCTGCAAGTCCTGAAGCTCCTCTTCGGTAGTAAACACAGGGTAGGCCTTACCGTCTAAAACAAGCGCCTTGGCAAAGGTCTGATAGATCTCTCGTCTGAGACTTTGCTTATAGGGACCGTAGTTACCCTTGTCGGATATCTTTCCGCTTTCGTCAAGGATAGCGCCCTCGTCAAAGTTTACGCCATATGTGGCAAGAGTTTTGATAAGTCCTTCTGCTGCACCCTCTACCTCACGCTTAGCGTCGGTGTCCTCAATTCTGAGATAAAATACACCGCCCGAAAGATGAGCCATACGCTCACCGACAGTAGATGGGAAAAGTCCTCCAAAATGTACGAAGCCGGTAGGGCTGGGGGCGAATCGTGTCACCGCCGCTCCTTCCTTGAGCTCACGTCGGGGGTAACGCTTTTCCATATCCTCGGGAGTGGTCTTTATATCGGGGAAAAGAAGGTCAGCAAGTTTTGTGTAATCCATATTATATCCTTTCAGTTAATAATGAATAATTCAGATATGTATTACAAAATGCTTTGCTTTTTGTAATACATATAGTAGTTGCATTTAAGCATACCGTTGTATAGCTTTCTCTTTTTATCAGCCTCACGACCGAAGTGCTTTTCAAAGTATTCGTCGGAGGTTATAATATACGTTTGCCAGTTTTCCAGTCTCTTGAAAGCCTTACCCATAACTCTGTAAAGCTTTTCCGCTTCGTTTATATCCATGAGTCTCTCGCCGTAAGGGGGATTGCAGATGAGAGTTCCTCTCTTTCCGTGAGTTTCAATATCGGCCACGTCCATCTGAAAGAAGTTCACCTTTACACCTGCCGCTTTGGCATTCTCTTGGGCAAGCTTTATAACCTCACTGTCAATATCACTGCCCCATACCTCGTATGGAGTGTCTGTTTCGTTTTCACGTGCCTCACGCCTTGCGTCATCCCATATGTGAGAGGGGATAAAGGTGTATTCCTCGCCGAGAAAAGCTCGGTTCTTACCGGGCGCCACGTTCTGAAGTATCATTGCCGTCTCAATGGCAATAGTACCCGACCCGCAAAGTGGGTCCCATATGAGAAGGTCATGCCTCGGTCTTGCAATAAGAGCAAGGGCAGCAGCCAGCGTTTCACGGATAGGTGCATCGTTTGTGCCCTTGCGGTAGCCTCTTTTATAGAGTCCAGCTCCGCTTGTGTCTATCATTATTGCCGCTTTGTCACGGAGTATGAAAAACTCAATTTGTATTCTCGTGCCACTTTCGGGAAGCGCCTTTACCTTGTGGGCTTTAAGAAGTCTGTCAACTATCGCCTTCTTGACTATCTTCTGACAGTCGGGTATACTGTGAAGCTTTGATTTTATACAGTGCCCTTTGACAGGAAAGGCGTCGCTCTTGCCAATATAGCTTTCCCAAGGAATGCTTTTTACTCCCTCAAAAAGCGCATCAAAGGTGAGAGCGTCAAACTCATCGAGTATTATAAAGAGCTTTTCTGCACAGCGGAAGTTCACGTTACACCGTGCAACAGCGGTGATATCACCCTCAAAATAAACTCTTCCCTCAATGGTTTCAAGTCGCTTGTATCCAAGGCTGTCTACCGTCTCACCTACGAACTTTTCAAGTCCGAAAAGGCAGGTGGCGGCATATTTATATATCTTTTCTTCCATAAGTCACATACTTGAACTGAAGAGAGCTTTCTTCCATAACATCACTTTCATCAAGTACTTTCCATTCTTCTTTTTTTATTTCGGGCAGAAATCTGTCTGCATCAAATGCTTTATCTATATGGGTGATATAAAGCTTTTTGCAGTAGGGCATAAGGGTGGTATATACCATAGCACCGCCAATTACGAAAACGTCATCCTCGGGAATGTCCTTTATTAGGTCAAAAAGCTCCTCTATACTGTGGCAGACCTCAGCTTCCTCAATTACGATATCCTTTTCGTAAAGCACTATATTGCGTCTGTTTTTAAGAGGTGCACTTTTAGGAAGAGAGATGAGTGTATTATATCCCATGATAACGGTTTTTCCCGTGGTCACTTCCTTGAAGTGCTTCAGGTCGGCTGAAAGGTGACAGAGAAGGTCTCCGTTTTTGCCGATGCCGTTGTTTTTATCTATTGCAACGATTAAGTTCATTATTCAGCAACCTCTATTCTTTCGTTAAAGTCATTGTATTTGTAATCTGTGAGTGTGAAGCTTGAGTCGGTGAACTTGTAGAAATCGTCAATAGAACGGTCAAGCTCAAACTTCGGTGCCTCAAACTGAGGCTTTTCTATAAGGCGTTCTACAATAGGAATGTGTCTTTCGTAGATGTGAGCATCCGCAATAACGTGAACAAATTCACCGGGGATAAGTCCTGTTACCTGAGCCAGCATATGAACAAGCACCGAGTATTGACATACGTTCCAGTTGTTTGCCGCAAGCATGTCCTGACTTCTCTGATTGAGAATAGCAGATAATCTTCCGTTCGATACGTTGAAGGTCATGGAGTAAGCACAGGGGTAAAGGTTCATGGAATGAAGGTCCTGGTGATTGTAGATATTAGTCATAATTCTACGGCTGTTGGGATTGTTTTTTAAGTCGAATATAACTCTGTCAACCTGGTCAAACATACCCTCACGGTACTGATGCTTGATACCAAGCTGATATCCGTAAGCCGTACCGATAGAGCCGTCTTCATCTGCCCACTTATCCCAAATCTTCGCATTGAGGTCATGAATGTTGTTTGACTTCTTCTGCCATATCCATAATAGTTCATTCACCGCTGTTTTAAGATAGGTGCGTCGGAGTGTCATAATAGGGAACTCCTCTTCAAGATTATAGCGGTTGACAATAGCAAAACACTTCTTAGTGTAGGCAGGTGTTCCGTCCTCCCACTTGGGGCGAACCTGAAATTCCTTATCCCATACACCCTCTGAAAGTATCTTTTTACAGTTTTCAACAAATATCTTATCGGCGAGACTCATAACATCACTCCTAAAAATTTACATATATAGATATAATATCATTATTTTTCTCATTAGTCAATAAAAAAAGCCTCATTCAAGAGGCTTTTTTTCGGGAGCAAACCTTTCTCCCACGGTTTTAACTTTACCTTTACCTGCCGTGATGTCCAAAACCTTGCACTTGATACCTTCAAGCTCGCTGTCACTTGCAAGGAGAGTAGCGGTTATTTCGGCTTCGTATTTTATATCGAGAGATTCAATTTCCATTTTCTGAAGCTCGTATGATATCTTTTGAAATGCGGAATAGTCACTTGTTACTTCTACCTCGTGATAGAGCACGAAGGTTGCCTTTCCTGCCGCATCAAGTGCCAGCTTCGCCGCCTTTCCATAGGCTCGGGTCAGCCCTCCTGCACCAAGGAGAATACCTCCGAAATAACGGGCGACTGCAATGACTACTCCTGTCAGCCCCTCACGTCGTATGACCTCGAGTATAGGCATACCCGCCGTGCCCTGTGGCTCATGGTCGTCCGAGAAGCGTACAACGTTACCTCCTCGGTTGATATATGCATAGCACACGTGACGCATGTTGGGCATGTCACGCCTTATCTTCTCAATAAATTCTAAGGCTTCCTCTTCTTCCTCTATGGGCTTAATAAAGCCGTAAAATATAGACTTCTTTTCCTCAAATTTGTCTGTTGCCTCGCAACGTGCGGTTGTGTAGCTATTCTCCATATTCAAACTCCTTTAGCTGTCCGTGTAGCTTTTCGTCAACTACGGCACGCACGACAATTCCGTCCTCGGTGTAATCAACGTTTTCAACCTTAGCATTTTTGTAAAGAGTATCAAGCCATCCCGCCTTTGAATGGGGGAGAAGAAAGGAGCTTTTTTTCTTAAAAAATAGAATTGTTCGCTCTACCGCTTCAATAAGTGAGTTGATACCATCCCCCGTAGATGCCGATATAAAGACAGCGTTTTCGCTTTTGCCAAGCCCCAGCGTTTCTTCGGGAATACCCTCTACCTTGTCACATTTGTTAAAAACGTATATGACAGGCTTTTCTTCAAGCTTGTTCCTTTCAAAAAGGGAGTGTATTATCTCCTCTGTTACCTCGTACTGACCTCTTACGTCAGGACTTGAAATATCAAGCACGATGAGTATTATGTCCGAGAATACCACCTCTGCGAGAGTGGACTTGAACGCCTCGACTAAGTGGTGAGGCAGATTTTTTATAAAGCCTACGGTGTCGGTGAGAACTACCTCGCCCACGTTTGGAAGAATCCACTTTCTTGTGGTTGGGTCAAGGGTGGCGAAGAGCTTGTTTTCCGCAAGAATATTTGCACCTGTCAGCTTGTTTAATAGGGTGGATTTTCCTACGTTGGTGTAGCCTGCAACGGATATTTGCACCACTCCCGATTCCTCACGGTTACGGCGAAGCAAAGTGCGTCTCTTTTCAAGACTCTTTAACTCTTCCTCAAGATTAGCGATCTGACTTTTTACGTGACGGCGGTCACTTTCAAGCTTGGTTTCACCGGGACCTCTCGTACCAATACCGCCTCCAAGTCTCGAAAGCTCAGCGCCCTGTCCTCTCAGTCGGGGAATGGTGTATTTGAGTCTTGCAATCTGAACTTGCAAAATACCCTCATTGGTTGTAGCGTTGCGGGCGAAAATATCAAGAATGAGCATGGTTCGGTCAATGACACGCACGTCTCCTACACTGTCCTCTATCGCCTTTATCTGAGAAGGGGAAAGCTCACAGTCAAAAATTACAAGCTCAATATTTTCGTTTTCACAAAGAACTCTCAGCTCTTCAAGCTTACCCTTACCCACGTAGGTAGCATTGTCGGGAGTAGGACGGTACTGAACAAGTCTTGCCACAGCCTTACCTCCTGCAGTCTCAAGAAGAGAGGCAAGCTCGTCAAGGTCATCTTCGTTTTTTGTGTTGTCACTGTATACCGCCACAAGAACAGCCGACGGAAAGTCCGCCTTGTCGGTCTCGTGAAGAATGTTTTTCGCCATAATGCCTCCGCACATAAAAATCTTAAAGACAGTATACCCGTTTTTCTTAAAAAAGTCAAGGAAAGGTGAGGGTGAGGGGGTTATAAAAACTTTTGATTTTTTTAAAATATCTATTGAAAAAAATATTTAAATATGATATACTAACGGGGTAAAAGCCGGTGTGATGGAATTGGCAGACGTACGGGACTCAAAATCCCGCGGTAGCGATACCGTGCGGGTTCGACCCCCGCCACCGGCACCAAAAGGAAAGCACTATGTAAAGCAAAATGCTATATATAGTGCTTTTTTTAATTTTATTTTTTAGAAATACTAGTATTTTTTTGTATTAATGGTGTAAAAATATTAAAACATTTTTTTCATTTTTTCAAAAAAACTATTGCTTTTTTCTTTTTTGTGTGATATTATGTGATGTAACAACGAAGAATATCCTAAAAGTGAGGTGCAGTATTATGAAGCAGGGTCTCCATCCCGAGTATAAGGATACCGTAATCGTTTGTGCTTGTGGCGCTGAATATCCCACAAAGTCAACTAAGGAAAACGTTCACGTTGATATTTGTGCTAAGTGCCATCCTTTTTACACAGGAAAGCAGAAACTTGTAGATGCGGGCGGACGTGTTGATAAGTTCAACAAGAAGTTCGGCAGAGCGTAAACTTATACAGAAAAAGAAGGCTTTTCAGCCTTCTTTTTTAGTTAAGAGGTTAGAGTGAAGAGTTAAGAACTTTGGACAATTTCGGCTTTGCCGAAATTCACGTTTTTAAAAGGGACTGTAAAAACTATGGTTTTACAGTCCCTTTTTGTTGGC
>JAZNZV010000168.1:0-2547 GCA_045595105.1 Eubacteriales bacterium
TTTTTGCAAACACACAGAAAAGAGTCACCATTGCAACCTTCTCTTCTAACGTACACCGAGTTCAGCAAATTATCAACGCTTCCGAAAAATTCGGAAGAAAGATAGCTGTAACGGGCAGAAGCATGATAAGTGTCATAAAGGCGGCAACAAGTCTCGGATATATGAAAATTCCCGAGGGAATGCTCATCGGACTTGAGGAAATGAAGCGTTACCGCCCCGACCAGCTGACGCTGATTACAACGGGAAGTCAGGGAGAGCCCATGAGCGCTCTTTACAGAATGACCTTCTCGGAGCATGAAAGAGTAAAGGTAAATCTTGGCAGTGACGACCTTGTAGTAATATCGGCGACCCCCATTCCCGGCAACGAAAAGCTGGTCAGTGCGATTATTAACGAGCTGCTTCGCAAGGGAGTTGAGGTAGTCTATAATCAGGTAGCCGACGTCCACGTTTCGGGACACGCCTGTCAGGAGGAGATAAAGCTTCTCACAGCCCTTGTAAAGCCCAGATTTTTCATACCCACCCACGGAGAGTTCAAGCATCTGACAAGCAACAAGGCGCTTGCAGTTCAGGTAGGTATCCCTCCCGAAAATATACTCATTCCCGAAATAGGAAAGACCATTGAGCTTGACTCACGCTCGGTTAAGATCGGTCAGCAGGTGCCCTCGGGCAAGATACTTGTTGACGGCTACGGAGTGGGCGACGTTGGAAGCGTGGTGCTCCGTGACAGAAAGCATCTGGCGCAGGACGGACTTATAGCGGTAGTACTTGCTATCGACACCGAGGGCGGATACATTCTGTCGGGTCCCGACGTAGTGTCGAGAGGCTTCGTCTACGTGAAGGAGTCGGAGGAGCTTATGGAGAGTGTGCGACTTATGGCTCGTCAGTCGGTGGAAAGAACCCTTGACTCGGGCAACTGCGACTACAACTCCATTAAATCGAACCTTCGTGACGACCTGACGAAGCTCCTTTATAACAAGACCAAGCGCAAGCCCATGATATTACCCATAATTATGGAAGTATAATTACGAAAGATAAATTTAGGAGATGGAAAAAATGGCATTTAAACTTTTTACTTCAGAATCAGTAACAGAGGGACATCCCGATAAAATGGCGGATATTTTATCGGATGCCGTATTAGATGAAATTTATAAATGTGACCCTGAGGGACGTGTTGCCTGTGAGGTAACAGTTACAACAGGTCTTGTTTTAGTTGTAGGAGAAATTTCTACAACTACATATGTTGACATTCCTAAGACAGTAAGAGAATGTGTAAGAGAAATCGGTTATGACCGTGCAAAGTACGGTTTTGACTGTGATACATGTGCAGTTATTACAGCTATTGATGAACAGTCTGCAGATATTGCCCTTGGTGTTGATAAGTCTTTAGAAGCAAAACAGGGGACAGATGATATAAGCTCAATCGGTGCGGGGGATCAGGGTATGATGTTTGGTTATGCTTGTAACGAAACAGAAGAATATATGCCCTTAGCAATAAGTCTTGCACACAAATTAACAAGAAGGCTTACACAGGTTAGAAAATCAGGCGAACTTACATACCTTCGTCCTGACGGAAAATCTCAGGTTACAGTAGCGTATGATGAAGACGGAAAGCCTGCATACATTGACACAGTTGTTATTTCAACTCAGCATGGAGAAGATGTAGAACACGCAACAATCGAGCGTGATATGATTGAAAAAGTTATAAAACCTACAATCCCTGCGGAGTTATTGAAAGAAGATACAAAATATTACATAAACCCCACAGGACGTTTTGTTGTTGGTGGACCTAATGGTGACTCAGGTCACACAGGAAGAAAGATTATAGTAGATACATATGGCGGATATGCAAGACACGGTGGCGGAGCCTTTTCAGGTAAGGACCCCACAAAGGTTGACAGAAGTGCAGCTTATGCAGGCAGATATGTTGCGAAAAACATTGTAGCAGCAGGCCTTTGTGACAAGTGTGAAGTACAGATAGCTTATGCAATCGGTGTAGCCGAGCCTGTATCAGTTTCAGTTGAAACTTTTGGTACTGAGCATGTTTCCTTGGAAAAAATTGATGAAGCAATCAAAAAATGCTTTGACCTTCGCCCGGCTGGTATTATAAAGATGCTTGACCTTCGCCGTCCTATTTATAAACAGACAGCGGCATACGGTCATTTCGGAAGAACTGATGTAGACCTTCCGTGGGAAAGGCTTGACAAGGTAGAAGAAATCAAAGCGACACTCAAATAATACGAATGGAGGCAGAACTATGAAAATTCTCATAGTAGATGACGAAAAGCTTCTTGTAAAGGGAATAAAATATAATTTTGAGCAGGACGGTTTCACTGTTGTTTGTGCATACGATGGCGAAGAAGCAATCAAGACTGCGTATGACAAAAGCATTGACCTTATCATTTTAGACCTTATGCTCCCCAAGATTGACGGATATGAGGTATGCCAGAAAATTCGTGAATTTTCAAACGTTCCGATTATAATGCTTACTGCCAAAAATGAGGATATGGATAAAATTTTAGGTCTTGAATATGGTGCAGACGACTACCT
>JAZNZV010000169.1:0-9348 GCA_045595105.1 Eubacteriales bacterium
GTTAGTAAAGCTTTTTTCATAGCGATTCATACCTCCTAAAAAGTTTTTACACAAAAATTTTACCACATTATTCTTTATAAGTCTATCCCTTGATATAAAAAGCTTTTATCAACCTCCAAACATAAAAAATGCGACAACCGAAGTCGTCGCATAAAAAACGCAAACTCCGATAGTCGCCAAACTAACCCGATGTGAAACAAGCATACATACTATATTGCACTCGCTGGAATCTGCATTTTTAACAAATTCTAAACAAATGCAACACAAAATATGCATAACCTTTTCTAAAAAAAGAAAAAAGTACGCCCGCATTTTCACACATAATATTCAGTTAGTTTGGCACTATCAGTATAAAACGAAAAATTAAATTTGTCAAGTTAAAAAATAAGGCTCGGTTGAGCCTTATCTTTTATTCTGCTATTTCTTTAATCCCTGTTACAAGTCCTGCAAGAGACTGAATCTCGCTGGGAATTATTATCTTAGTTGCCTTGCCGTCTGCCGCCTTTTCAAAGGCTTCGAGACTGCGGAGGGTTACGAATTCGCTGGAGGGATTTGACTCGTTGATGCGCTTGATACCCTCGGCAGTTGCCTCCTGCACCTTGAGGATAGCCTCTGCTTCACCCTCTGCACGGCGAATTCTCGCTTCCTTCTCTGCTTCGGCAAGAAGGATTTGCTGTTGCTTCTGTGCCTCAGCGTCAAGAATCATAGCCTGCTTTTTACCCTCAGCGGTAAGGATATCTGCCGCCTTTGTACCCTCAGCGATGAGTATCTTCTCTCGTCTTTCACGCTCTGCCTTCATCTGCTTTTCCATGGCGTCTTGAATTTCCTTGGGAGGAATGATGTTCTTAAGCTCAACTCTGTTTACCTTGATTCCCCAAGGGTCGGTTGCCTCATCAAGAGTATTTCTCATGCGTGAATTTATAAGGTCACGAGAGGTAAGGGTTGCGTCGAGCTCCAATTCACCAATAATATTACGGAGAGTTGTAGCCGTAAGGTTTTCAATGGCAAAGCTGGGATTTTCAACGCCGTAGGTATAGAGCTTACAGTCGGTAATCTGATAGAAAACGACGGTATCTATTCTCATTTTTACGTTGTCCTTTGTGATAACGTCCTGAGGCTCAAAGTCGGACAGCTTTTCCATAAGAGATATTCTGCGTCTTATTCTGTCTATAAAAGGCACGGTCATATGAATTCCCGTTGACCAAGTGGTATGATATGCGCCAAGTCGCTCGATGACGTAGGCTTGCGCCTGTGGTACGATGCGGATATTTGAAATAAGGATAACCGCAACAACGATAAGTAACAAAACAATAATTGGAATCATTTTTATACCTCACTTTATATTTTTTTGCAAATAAGTTTAACGCCTTCAATAGCGAGAACCTCTACCTCTTCACCCTCATTGATGCTCTCACCGTTCACCGATACGGCAGTCCAGACCTGACCTCTGACCCTGACCTGACCTTTGAAATTAATATTGTCAATATTCTCTGTAACTATTCCCACTTTGCCTATGAGGGCATCGGCATTGGTAGGTACACTCTTCTTTTTGAGAGCTTTTTCAAGATACTTTCTAAAGAATAGAATACACACGAGACTGACAATGAAGAAAGCAACTATCTGTACCGCAACATTTATTTTAAAGAGTGCCAGCACTATTGCAAGCGCTGCTGCGGGTATAAACCACAAGGCGACAAGTGAGTAAGTACTCGCCTCAACCACAAGTGAGACTATAATCACAAGTATCCACAAATAAGTCATATAATTTTCCATTTTACAGCACCTCCTCGGTATTTTCAGTATAGCATATATACGATGCTTTGTAAAGTGTATTTTTACATTGACATAAGTAAAATAATTTAGTATAATATTGATATATTTTATTAATAAGGACTACTTAAGATGGCAAAAAAACAAACTAAAAAAGCTACAAATAAAAAGTCAGAAGCAAAGGTCGAAACAAAAAAGAAGGGATATACTCCCCCAAGTGAAATTAGACTCTCTCTTATGCCTTATTTCCTTGTACTTATTGCTTTCTTTATGCTTTTGTGCATATTCGCTACCTCCTTTACAGGAGTAGTAGGAAAATGGCTTAAAGATATTTTTGCGGGACTCTTTTCATGGGGTATATACTTTATCCCCGCACTTCTTGTAGGACGTGCGTTTTGCTACCGAAAAGAGGCTACCTCACGCTTTCCCATGAAGGGTTGGATATTCTCCTTTATATTTGTAGTAGCCGTTGCAGGTATAGTTGCTACTGCTCACAGGGTAACGGAAGGCTACAACGTAATTGAGCATTTTAACTCCGCTATTGACAAAGAGGGACACATTACCACAGGCTCACTTTTCGGAGGACTCATCTCAAACGTTCTCTCCCCTCTTATCGGCAGAATTCCCACCTTTATAATTCTTGGGCTTACCGCTCTTATAACAGCTCCTCTTACCGTTTCAAAGACGCCTCTTGACCTTGCAAGATTTATCGTAGGTCTTATGAAGATGGGTCGTGAAAAGCAGGAAGAAATAAGAAAGGCTCGTGACGAATACTTCGATAAGAAGGAAAAGGAAGAAATCGAAAAAGCCAAGAAGGCTGAAAAAGTCGAAAAGCATCCTCATATTGAAGAAGAGGCACAAGAAATCGAAGAGGAAGAGCCTTACACCATAGAAGAGGGCGGTGACATCACCGACACGAGAATAATAGACCTGAAAGAAAAGGACTCTGACTTAAAAACCATTTTTGCCACATCTACTGACCCCGAAGTGCTGGAAGCCTTCACTCCCGAGGATGATAATATAGAAGAAATGGCTGAGGAAACCGACATTTCTTCAAATGATGACACCTTAGAAACCGAAGTGAATGAGGTAGCTCTCGGAGAAGCAGAAGAAGAGGAAGAGGGAGTTCCCGAATACGTATTCCCTCCCGTGCATCTTCTCACCAAGGGTACACCTCCCACCGAATCGATGAATGCCGAGTATGAGCAGACAGCTAAAAAGCTTGTTGATGCTCTTGCATCCTTCGGTGTCAAAACAAAGCTTTTAAACATTGCAAAGGGTCCTACTGTTACACGCTACGAGCTTCAGCCCGAAACGGGAGTAAGAGTCCGTTCCATCAGAAATCTTGCAGACGATATTTCGCTTTCCCTTGCATCTAAGGGAGTAAGAATAGAAGCACCAATACCCGGAAAAGAGGCAGTAGGAATCGAGGTGCCCAATAAGACTACCTCGGTAGTAAACATCCGCACCCTCATAGAGTCAAATCAGTTTGAGAACTCTAAGAGCAAGCTTACAACGTGCCTTGGTAAGGACGTTGCAGGAAACCCTGTTTACTGTGACATTGCGAAGATGCCACACATGCTGATAGCAGGTACCACCGGCTCGGGTAAGTCTGTTTGTATAAACAGTATACTTATGAGTATTCTCTATAAGGCACGTCCCGAGGAAGTAAAGCTTATACTTATTGACCCTAAAAAAATCGAGCTTGGTGTATACAACGGAATAGGTCATCTTCTCGTTCCCGTTGTAAGCGACCCAAAAAATGCCGCAGGCGCTCTCGCCTGGTCGGTAAACGAAATGGAAAGACGTTTCGCTCTTATTGAAGAGGTAGGGGTAAGAGAAATAAAGGCGTACAATGAAGTAGCACTCCGTGAGGGTGACCGTGAGATACTTCCTCAGATAGTTATAATTATAGACGAGCTTGCCGACCTTATGATGATGGCACGTGACAGCGTTGAGTCTTCCATTTGCCGAATTGCACAGAAGGCGAGAGCGGCAGGAATGCACCTTATTCTTGGTACTCAGCGTCCCTCTGTTGACGTCATTACAGGTCTTATCAAGGCAAACGTGCCCTCACGTATAGCGTTTACCGTTGCATCTCAGACAGACTCAAGAACCATTATCGACCTTGCAGGTGCTGAAAAGCTTGTGGGTAAGGGTGATATGCTTTACTCTCCCGTAGGTGCCATGACACCTACACGAGTTCAAGGCTCATTTGTAAGCGACAGCGAAATTGAGGCGGTTATATCCTTCCTCAAAAACAACACTTCTGCAAACTACAGCGAAGAGATTATGGACAGCATTGAAAAAGAGGCTGCTAAGTGTGAAAAGAGCCGTTCAAAATCATCTGACGATGACGATATGGGAGTGGGTGGCGACCTTACTCTCAACTCCGACGAAATGCTCCGTCCTGCCATCGAAATTGCTCTTGACAGCGGTACTATCTCAACTTCTATGCTTCAAAGAAAATTAAAGCTTGGTTATGCAAGAGCTGCCCGTCTCATCGATATGATGCAGGAGCTTGGGGTTGTCAGTGAATTTGCAGGCTCAAAGCCCAGAACAGTACTCATTTCCCGTGAGAAATACATGGAGATGGTAACGAATGCCGACAACTGAGGTGGATTATGAATGAAAGAATAAATGCTTTTATCTCTTTTCTTGAGACAGACGAGGTAAAGGAAAAGCTTAAAATCGCTGAAAAGATAAAAAAGCTCGATAAATCAAACGACAAAAGACTCATGGGTATAATTCTATTATCCATTGTGTCTATGACGCTTCTCGGCTTTTTTGCACTTGGAAAAGCAGGGTCTATCATATTCTTTGCGGTGACAATTATTGCTTCCTTTTGGCTTTATTACTCCTCAAAGAAGAATATGCTTTTGAAATACCTTGCGTTTTATCGCAGAGAAATTCCAAATATAATTGCCATGGCAGAGGGCTGTGAGGTCAAAGCGGAAAACATTGCACAAAATGACCTTATTACTTCCCTATCCGACGGAAAGCCCACCTACCGAATGTGTCATAAATATGGAGACTTATATATCGGCTTTTTAAAGTTTATGTCGGGTGACGTAAGTAAATTACAAGGACTTGTTTGTTTTACCAAAGGCTCGGGAGATACCTCTGACTTTGAGGAAAAATACATGGAAGAATATCCCGACCTTATCATTAAAACCGACGGCGAAAGCTCCCTCCTTTTTATACCGGGCTGTGACGATTATCTCGGTGGCAGAATTGAAATAAAGGATGATTTGTCGTCAGACTATCTCACCAAGCAGTATAAATATTACCTTATTGGTGATGCATTTAAAAATTCAGTTAAAATTTAAGCGGATTTAAAAAATCCGCTTTTTTCTTTACAAAAAATTCACAGTAAAAGTGATTGACTTTGGTATACCTTAGTACTATAATATGTTAGACATCTAACAAAAGGAGATGATAAGTTGAAGGAGTGTGTTCACACCCCTGCACGTCTTATAGCTATCATTTCAAACAAGCTGAAGCGTTCAGCCGATGAAAATCTGACAAAAGAGAACATGACCATTGAACAGCTTATGGTTTTGAAGATGATATATCAAAACGGCGGAAGTGTGCCTCAAAAGGACATTGAACGTGAGTTCGGGGTAAGGCGCTCAACGGTTACAAGTGCCATGCAGATACTTGAGAAAAAAGGCTTTATCGTTCGCTCTACCTCCCCAGAGGACTCTCGTGCAAAGCTTGTGCGACTCACAAAAGAAGGCGAAGAAAAAAACGCAAAGCTCATAAGCTTTATAAAGACAAGAGACGAAAAAATCCTCTCGGCGTTGACCGCCGAAGAGCAGACCGTTCTCATGGAGTTACTCACAAAGGTTCTTAACAATATAGAATAAAGAAAGGAAACAAATATGTACAGAAAAGTTTTTTCACATCTTGGCGAGTACAAAAAATACGCTTTTCTCACACCTATCATTATGATAGGCGAGGTGCTCATGGAAATTCTAATTCCCTTTGTTATAACAGAGATGATAAACAAGGGAATAAAGGGAGACGGAGGCATCGCCTTCACGGTTAAGGCAGGACTACTGATGATTCTCATGGCAATAGTGTCCTTGTGCTTCGGTGCACTTGGAGGCATGACTGCCGCAAGAGCGGGCATGGGCTTCGGTAAAAATCTGAGAAGTGCGCTTTTCGGAAAGGTGCAAGACTTCTCCTTTGCAAACGTAGATAAGTTTTCAACAGCTTCCCTTGTGACAAGACTTACCACCGACGTTACAAATCTGCAAAACACCCTCATGATGATGATAAGAATGGCGATACGCTCCCCTTTCATGCTTGTAGGTGCTATGATAATGGCTGTGAAAATAAGTCCCAGCCTTTCAACAGTCTTTTTCGTAGCGGTGCCTGTTCTTGCACTTGTGCTCATATTTATTATGACAAACGCTCATCCGAGATTTGCCAAAATGCTAAAAAAATATGACAACATGAATTCCTCTGTTCAAGAAAACCTTATCGGTATCAGAGTAGTAAAGGCATTTGTCCGAGAGCGTCACGAAAAAGAAAAGTTCAAAATTTCAGCAGAAGAAGTGAGAAGCTGTCAGATAATGGCGGAAAAGCTCATTATCCTCAATTCACCTGCCATGCAGATATCAATGTACGCTTGTATTGTGGCAGTACTTTGGTTCGGCGGTAATATGGTAATTGCAGGAACAGGTATGGATACAGGTGACCTTTCGGGATTCATCAGCTACATAACGCAGATACTCTCTTCACTTATGGCGCTTTCTTTCATCTTTATTTCTCTGGTTATTTCACGAGCGTCTATCGGAAGAGTTGTAGAGGTTCTCGATGAAGAAATAGATATAAAGGACAATCCCGACAGTACTATCACACCTCTTGACGGCTCGATAGAATTTAAAAACGTTAATTTCAGCTATTCAAAAAATCCCGATAATCTGACGCTAAGCGACATTAATCTTAAAATCAATTCGGGTGAAACTATCGGTATTATCGGTGGAACAGGCTCGGCTAAAACCACTATTGTTCAGCTTATTCCAAGGCTTTACGACGTTCTCGACGGAGAGCTCATAGTGGGCGGTCACAACGTCAAGGACTACAAGCTTGACACTTTGCGTGACAGCGTTGCTATGGTGCTTCAAAAGAACGTGCTCTTCTCGGGTACTATCAAGGATAACCTCAGATGGGGCAACGCCGACGCAACAGATGAAGAAATAATCGAGGCTTGTAAAAACGCCGAGGCTCACGAATTTATCACATCCTTCCCCGACGGCTATGACACAGTGCTGGGTCAGGGCGGTGTAAACGTATCGGGAGGACAAAAGCAGAGACTTTGTATTGCAAGAGCACTCTTGAAGAAGCCCAAAATCATCATTCTCGACGACTCTACAAGTGCTGTCGATACTGCCACCGATGCGAAAATCCGTGACGCCTTCAAGAGAGAGCTTGCTGACACTACCGCAATAATAATCGCACAAAGAATTTCATCGGTAGAGTCAGCCGACAGAATCATAGTGCTCGACGACGGAAAAATATCGGCATTTGATACCCACGAAAATTTAATTAAGACCTCGGAAATTTACCGTGAGGTTTACTTATCACAACAGAAAGGAGCTGAGTAAATATGCCTCCAGCAAGAAGAATGGGACCTCCCGCAAAGCCCAAAAACGTCAAGGCGACCTTTTCGAGAATACTTAAATATCTTGTAGGTCAGAATAAGCTTTTACTTGTACTTGTGCTTCTTCTCGTCGTGGCATCCTCTGCCGCACAGGTTGTAGGCGCATCAATGCTCAAGCCCCTCATCGACGACTATATTGAGCCTCTTATCGGCTCACCCAATTCCGAGAAGATTGCAGACTTTGCCGCAACGCTTATTCTCATGGGCTCAATTTACCTTTTCGGTGCTCTTTCTACTTACACCTATCAGAGAATTATGCTTTCCCTTTCAACAAAGGCGCTACTGAATATCCGTCTCGACCTTTTCAACAAAATGGAAAGCCTGCCCTTGAAATACTTTGACACTCATACTCACGGCGAGCTTATGAGCCGTTATACAAACGACACCGACACGATAAGAGAGCTTCTCTCAAACAGTATAGTCAGCACAATTTCTTCTCTTATTACCATAGTTTCGGTTTTCGTTATGATGCTGACTTACAGCTGGCATCTGACTATTCTCGTAATTGTAATGCTTTGCATCATGTTATTCCTCACCAAGAAAATAGGCGGAAACAGTGCTAAATTCTTTATGAAGCAACAAAAGGACCTTGGTGCCGTTAACGGATATATCGAGGAGATGATAGAAGGTCAGAAGGTAGTTAAGGTGTTCTGCCATGAGGACACGGCAAAAAGTGAATTCGGAGAGCTTAACTCGGCTCTTTGTTACTCGGCAACTAACGCCCATACCTTTGCTAATATTCTGGGTCCTATAATGAACAACCTTTCTCACGCACTCTATGCGGTTACTGCTATGGTGGGAAGTGTACTCACTATTACAAACGTGCTCTCCCTTGGTGCGGTAGTATCCTTTTTACAGTTTACAAGGCAGTTTTCAATGCCTGTGTCCCAGATGTCACAGCAGATAAACGCCATTCTTACAGCCCTTGCAGGTGCAGAGCGCATTTTTGCGGTTATTGATGAAGCACCTGAGGTTGACGAAGGCTACGTTACCTTAGTGAGAGCGAAGAACGAAAACGGCGTATGGCGTGAGACCGAGGACAGGTCGGGCAGCTGGGTATGGAAGCACCCACACTCTGCCGACAACACCGTTTCTTACGTTCCCGTTGAGGGGCGTGTGGAATTTGACAACGTAGTATTCGGCTACGAGGAAAACAAGACGGTTCTTGACGGCATTACCCTTTGGGCTAAGGCAGGACAGAAAATCGCTTTCGTTGGCTCCACGGGTGCAGGAAAGACCACCATCACCAATCTTATCAACCGCTTTTACGACGTGCCCGACGGAAAGATAAGATATGACGGAATAAACATAAACAAAATAAAGAAGTCAGACCTGAGACGCTCCCTTTCTATGGTTCTTCAGGACACTCACCTCTTTACGGGAACTGTTCTTGACAATATTCGCTACGGAAGGCTTGACGCAACCGACGAGGAGTGTATCGAGGCGGCAAAGCTTGCAAATGCACATTCCTTTATAAAGCATCTGCCCGAGGGCTACAACACCATGCTTTATTCAGACGGTGCAAACCTTTCTCAAGGTCAAAGACAGCTTATCGCCATTGCACGTGCTGCCGTTGCAGACCCGCCCGTGCTTATTCTTGATGAGGCAACGTCCTCTATTGATACACGTACCGAGGCTCTTGTAGAAAAGGGCATGGACTCACTCATGGAAGGAAGAACGGTTTTCGTTATTGCGCATAGGCTTTCAACTGTACGTAATTCCGATGCTATCATGGTACTTGAAAAAGGCAAAATCATAGAGCGTGGAAATCACGAAGAGCTTATCGCTCAGCACGGAAAATACTATCAGCTCTATACAGGTATGTTTGAGTTAAGCTAAAAAATAAGAAGAGGCAAATGCCTCTTCTTATTTTTTAGCTTAATGAATATTGAAGAATGAATAATGAA
>JAZNZV010000170.1:0-7022 GCA_045595105.1 Eubacteriales bacterium
GCGTCAGCACCGTATTTATCGATAATTTCGAGAGGATCGATGCCGTTGCCAAGAGACTTGGACATCTTTCTGCCCTGCGAGTCTCTTACAAGTCCGTGAATAAGAACGTGTTCAAACGGGATTTTACCAACCTGCTCAATAGCGGAGAAAATCATTTTACTTACCCAGAAAGTAATGATATCATAACCCGTTACAAGAACGTTCGTAGGATAGAAATATTTAAGGTCTTCTGTTTCTTCGGGCCATCCCAAGGTCGAGAAAGGCCAAAGCGCAGACGAGAACCAAGTATCAAGTACATCCTCGTCCTGACGCATATTCTTACTGCCACACTTAGGACAAACTGTAACGTCATTTTCAGAAACAGAAATTTCTCCGCAGTCATCACAGTAATATGCAGGAATTCTATGTCCCCACCAAAGCTGACGAGAGATACACCAGTCCTGAATATTTTCCATCCAGTTGAGATAGTTTTTAGAAAATCTTTCGGGTATAAACTTAATCTCTCCATCCTTAACTGCTTTGATTGCAGGCTCTGCGAGAGGAGGCATTTTAACAAACCACTGCTTCGATGCGATAGGTTCAACAGTTGTACCGCAACGGTAACAGTGAGCAACGTTATGAGAGTGCTCTTCTGTTTTTACAAGGAAGCCTTCTTTTTCAAGATCTTCTACAAGCTGCTTTCTTGCATCGTATCTGTCCATGCCCTCGTATTTACCGCAATGCTCATTAAGATGAGCGTTATCGTCAAATACAATAATATTTTCAAGGTTGTGACGTTTACCAACCTCAAAGTCGTTGGGGTCGTGGCAAGGAGTGATTTTAACGCAACCCGTACCGAATTCCATATCTACGTATTCATCGGCAACAATAGGTATCTTTCTGCCAATCAAGGGAAGAATTACGTTCTTGCCAACAAGATGCTTATATCTTTCGTCGTCGGGATGAACCGCAACTGCACTGTCACCAAAATAGGTCTCGGGTCTTGTGGTAGCAACGATAAGGCAATCATCACTGTCCTCGATAGGATACTTAATGTGCCAGAAGTTACCGGGAAGGTCCTTATAGTCTACTTCTGCATCTGAAAGTGCAGTAGCACACTTGGGACACCAGTTAATAATTCTATAACCGTGATAGATAAGTCCTTTATTGTAAAGGGAAACAAACGTCTTTTTAACAGCCTTGGAAAGCTCAGGGCTCATTGTAAAAGCTTCTCTGTCCCAATCGCAGGAAGAGCCAAGCTTTTTAAGCTGATTAATAATAGTTCCGCCGTATTGCTCCTTCCATGCCCAAACTCTCTTAAGAAATTCTTCTCTGCCAAGGTCGTGGCGAGTTTTATTTTCGTTGAGTCTGAGATGCTCTTCAACCTTAATCTGTGTTGCAATTCCCGCATGGTCTGTTCCGGGAACCCAAAGAGCATTGTAGCCCTGCATACGCTTAAAGCGGATAAGAATATCCTGAAGAGTATCATCGAGAGCATGTCCCATATGGAGCTGACCCGTTACGTTAGGTGGGGGAATAACAATTGTGAAAGGTGTTTTCGTGTGATCGTCTGAAGGCTTGAAATAGCCTTTTTCTTCCCAATTTTTGTAAAGTCTGTCTTCAAAATCCTTGGGATTATATGTGGTGGCGAGTGTCTTCTTCTCGCAGCATGATTTTTCGTTACACATATTTGCCGTCCTCGTTTATCTAAATTTATTCATTACAAGTCCTGTAATAAGCTTGGGGTAAAAATACGTTGATTTTTGTGGCATTTTATCTCCTGCCAACGCAACGTCTCTGAGCTGTTCTATCTTTGTCGCATTAAGCACAAAAGTACACTGTGACTTACCGCTCTTAACAGATTCTATTGCTTCATCAATGCTTCTTGTGTATGTAAGATTCTTCTGAAGCGCCATGTTTTCTTTATCTATTCCGAAAACAGGCTCCAAAATCAATGAATGAAGTGCTGTTACGTCAAGTGATTTATATGCCTCAGAGCGGTCTGTTACCACCTTTGAAACTGCGTCTTTATCTTTAAGGGTGAGAAGATACCATTCATCTTTTCCTGTATAAAAGCCAAAGGAAATATCACCTGTTTTTATATCTTCCTTCATAGAAGCAACGCCGTTCATTTTCTTAACGTTAAAAAGCTTGGAAATTTCAGCAATTACTTTATTTTCATCAAAGGAGTCAAGGTCTTTCACAAGTCTATGCGTTGGAAGAATAACAAGACCGGGGTCAGAAAGGTCAGCAAGGAACATCATTATGTATCCCGCATCGTCATCTTCCTTATAGCTTCCCTCTTCAATTAACTTATTTCTGAAATTGAGAGCAGTTTCATAACGGTGGTGTCCGTCAGCAATATAGAGCTGCTTACCACGGAACGCATCAACAATTTTCGCAATACGTTCTTTATCCGTTTCAATCCAAAGCTTTTGTACTACTGAATCCTTAGCAATAAAGCTCTGCACAGGCTCCTTTTCAGTAATTGCAGATATTTCTTTTTCAATCTTCTTTTCATCGTCGATGTACATAGAGTAAACCTGACTGAAATTGCAGTAGGTGGCACTCATAAGATTAAATCTGTCAGCCTTAGCTTTAGACAGGGTTTCTTCGTGGGGAAGAACCACTCCCTTTGAAAATTCTTCAAGCTTTACACGACAAATTATTCCTCTTATACTGTAATTATTACCCTCACACTCAAAGTCTTCCTGATATACGTAAATACCGTCTTCGGAGTCGGTGGCAAGAATGCCTTCTTCAAGCCATTTTTCGAGAGTTTTTCCGGCAACGGCATACGGGTCGTCACCTCTGGGAAGCTCAAGCCTGATAACATTGTTTTCACTTGTTTTCAAAAGCGCTGTTCGTTCCTCTTCTGAAATGATGTCGTAAGGTGGACAAACGTTGTCGCAAATGTTGCCTGCCTTTTCTGTAAAGCGCAATGCTTTAAAAGGGCGAATGTCAGCCATGTCATACCTCCAAAAAGTTTTAATCATTCAATTATGTATTGTACTACTTTTTTTCAAATCAATCAATAGTATTTTTAAAAATTCTAACTTTTTTTGAAAATAATTGAAAAAAATCACAATGTGTTGTATACTTTTATAAAGAAACGTCACGGAGGAGAAAAATGGGTAAGTATAGCTGGACCGAAAACCAAACGAAAGCAATAGAAGTGAATGGTAGCGACATTCTTGTCAGTGCGGCAGCTGGTAGTGGAAAAACGGCTGTTCTTACTGAGCGAATAATCAGAAAGCTTACCAACCCCAAGGAAAACGCCGATATCACCGACTTTCTTATAGTAACCTTCACTGTATCCGCCACCAACGAGCTCCGAGAAAAGCTTTCAAATGCTATAAGCGATGCTTACCTCAACAATAAGTCACAGAAAAGGCTGAAAAAACAGCTGTTACGTTTACCGCAAGCAAAAATCATGACCATTGACTCTTTTTGTAAATTTGTTGTCAGCGAGTGCACAAAGGAAATGGGCTTACCCGCTGACATGACCTTAGGCGATGAAGGAGAACTGAACGCAATAATTCAAGAGTCAATAAACGAAGTGACCGAAGAATTGTTTAGTGGCGAAAGCTATGAGGAGTTCATGGATACGTCGTATCTCCCCCACAACGTAAGAAAAGGCTTTTTATCTCTTATAGAAACTTTTTCTTCTTCAAAAGGCTACGATTCACTCAACACAGCTATTACTGACTTGTATTCCGCTTTAATGAAATTTCCCGAGCCATTCAAGCGCTGTGAGCATATACTAAAAAAATACGACAGCATGTTGCGTTCTTTTTATGTTTCTCAAAGCAAAGAGTCTTTCTTTGACAGTGAAATCGGAAAAATAGTATTACAGGAATGTAATGAATCAATTAAAGTCTCTTTAACGCTTTTGGACAATGCCATAGAGTGTCTCAACGGTTATCCCGAAATGGCTGAAAAATATTTACCCGCAATTGAAACGGAAGTAGCAGTATTAACTAAAACAACTACAATCGATGACCCGCCACAATTTTTGAAGGAGTTATCCTGCGTATCCTTCGACAGATTGAAAGCATATTCATGCAAAAATAGTACAGAAGAATCTGTTGCAAAAAAATTCAAAAACTACCGAGACACAGCGAAGGATATTGTTGCAAATATCAAGAAAAAATATCCAATATACAATGAAGAGCGTCTTTTCCATCATACTGCCGACGTTTTCTCCATTTCCTGCGAGCTATTTGCCCTTATAAAGAAAATTGACGAAAGGGTCTGGCAGACAAAATTAGAAAAGAAAATTCTTTCATTTGAAGATATCGCTCATCTTGCATACAAAGCTCTTGTAAAAGAAGGAAGCTATAACCATGCTACAAGAGAGTTTGAAAAGACCGATTATGCATACACACTGTCGGAAAAATTCAGTGAAATATTTATAGACGAATACCAAGACGTAAATGAGCTACAAGACACTATTTTTCGTGCTGTATCAAATTCTCACAACCGTTTCATGGTAGGAGACGTAAAACAAAGTATTTATAAATTCAGAGGAGCAACTCCTGAAATATTCATGGAGTATAGAAACACTTTCACTCCAATCGACAAAAGAGCGACCACTGAAAGCCCTTGTCTTGTATCGTTGCAGAATAATTTCCGCTCAGATTCATCGGTAATAAACTTTGTAAACGAGCTTTTTCGAGTAATAATGAATTATAACAGCACTGACGTTTACAGAGAAGATGACCACCTCGTTTTTTCAAAGGACAGCGACTTAAATCTTCCTGCCGAGGTTGTGCTTTTTGAAGATGACACCGAATTCGAATATATTGCGGACAAAATATTGGAAATTACAGAAAATGAGAACTTCAATTTTTCTGACATATGTATTCTGGCGAAAAATCACACTTCCCTTGCCGAAGTACAAAAGGTGCTGAAAATAAGAGGAATACCTTCCGACTACGCTCCAAATAAAAACTTTTTTGAAAGCTATGAAATTGCGACAATTCTTTCAATATTAAGAGCCACCGACAACCCCACAGACGACGTTTCTCTTTTGTCACTGATGACGTCCCCTGTTTTTGCTTTTTTCCCCAAAGACCTTATGCGTCTCAGAGCAAGCTCTTATGAAACCGAAATTTATTTTGCTGTAAAAAAATATGCAGAATATGGCGGTGATGAGGAGCTTAAAAGAAAATGCAACAGACTAATAGCTAAGCTTGAAAAATGGAAGGATATGTCTCGTGGTCTTGCGTCTGATGCTTTTATCTGGCAAATTTACGAGGATACACACCTTCTGAACATTGTAAAAAATTTAAACGACGGAGAATCAAGAAAAGAAAATCTTCTCACCTTCTACTCAATAGCAAGAGGATATGAAGAAAAAGAGCTACGAGGTCTGACAAAATTCTTATACTACGTTGAAAGCATAGAAAAGCAGAAGAGACGTATAGAAGAAGCAGAAAGCACAAGCAATTCCGTTCATCTCATGACTATACATACATCTAAAGGACTGGAATTTCCCGTATGCTTTTTATGCGACACAGCCTCTTTGATAAGCAGAGAAGACGAAAAGAAAAAAATAATACTGAGCGATACCTTTGGTCCTGCCTTTTCTGTACCCACAGGTGAAATGGGAGGCAAGGTTATTACCTATGCAAAAAAAGCAGCAACAGCACAAACACGTGTCGGTGTTGCCGATGAGGAATTGAGACTTTTGTACGTTGCTCTTACACGAGCCAAAAACAAGCTTATAATCACAGGAAGCGTATTTATTGATAAGCTTCACTCCTATCTTGATTCAGCAACCGTCAGCCACGAAGCCTTTGCTTACTCTATTAAGAACGCAACTAATATTCTTAAGATGATAGGCATAGGTCTTATGTCAAATCCCGCTTTCAAAAATGCAATTTCTTCTAACACAGAAAATAACGAAGAATTTGATTGTGGTAGCTTTAAGCTGTCCGTTTACAAAAATTACGTTTCTGACGGAAAGGTCAACGTCCCCACAGTAGAAGCTGTCACGATATGTGATAATTCTATGAGTGGCGAAGAAATTACTTTCGCAATGAAAAGCGTTGACAAAAAAGTTTCGGCTCCTTATAAAATTTCCGTATCGGCTATAAGAGAGGGACTCCTTGACGAAAGCGACGTTAACGGAGTACAAAGCATCAGAAAAACTCCCGAGTTCATGTCACTTGATTCAGCAAACATATCGGCATTTACGGGAACTGCTATGCATACGTTTATGCAATTTTGCGACTTTGACAGCTGTGTAAAAAATTCTACCGTAGCTGAAGCAAGCAGACTTTTGAAGTATGGATTTTTGACCGAAGAACAAATTAACGTACTCAATCACTCTTCCCTATTATCCTTCTTCAAGTCAGATATCTACAAGAAAATCGCTTCATCAAGAAAAGTGGAAAGAGAAAAGCGCTACACGTTAATGCTTCCGTCAAGCGAATTTTTTGCAGACAGTGAAACAAAAGCGGAGCTTGATAACAGCAATTCACAAACTCTGATACAAGGTGTCATTGACTGCTATTTTGAAAACGAAGACGGTAGTTATACTATTATCGACTTCAAAACCGATAACGTTAATACCAAGGATGGAGAGCGTATTCTGAAAGAAAGACACAGTCGGCAGCTTTTACTATATAAAAATGCAGTTGAGCTCATCGAAAACGTAAAAGTAAAAAACGTTTATATCTACTCTTTTTGTCTTGGTAAGATCGTTAAAATAGTTGAAAACTAATTGACTTTGACGGCTTGTTGTGATACCATATTTACATAATAAAATTTAGGAGAATCACTATGACCCATACATATAAGACCAAAAAAACCTGTTCCAGTCAAATTACCTTTGAGCTTGACGGCAACGTTGTAAAAAACGTTTCCTTCTTAGGTGGCTGTAACGGTAATCTTAAGGCTCTTTCGTCTTTGGTGGAAGGACTTACCGTCGAAGAAATCGAAAAAAGAGTAAAGGGAATTAAATGCGGTTTTAAGGATACCTCATGCTCTGACCAGCTTGCAATTGCTGTAAGGCAAGCGTATGAGTTGGAGAAAAA
>JAZNZV010000171.1:0-2175 GCA_045595105.1 Eubacteriales bacterium
CATAACTGTCTCCTAATATTTAAATTTAATTGTATTCTCTGTATATGAGCCCATGTTTTCAAGGATGAGCACCAGGTCTACCTCTTCTCTTTCTATAACGGTTTTCATTGCCGAGGGGTAGAATCTGGGGTCTACCATAACTACGTTAAAATGCTCTGCAATGAGTGGAGCAAGGGCTGAGGCGAAGGAGTCACGAATGACGAGAAGGGTGTCACGCTGTCCACGGCTTATTGTGATATATGGAACGTTTCCCCCGAAATACACCGTGTATTGGTCAAAGGAGTCAAGCCTTTCTTCAAGGTACATTCCTGATAGCGTTACGTTGTTCTCGCTCTTATCGTAGGGAAATCTCACCTCTGTCACCTCAAAGTCGGGGTAGCCTTCCGAGTAGTAAAGATAGATTTCATCATATTCGTCGGCAGGGTGCTTGTTGTAGTCACTGCCTTGGTAGCTGTCGGTGAAAAGGACTATTTCAAAATCATCTTCCTCTAAGGGTGTCTTTCCTAAAGCCGACACTATCTCACGGTAGGCAAGGTAAGCGCCCCGGGAGGTCCAATGGTGGTCGGTCTTGAAATAGAGCTGTCCTGCATACTCACTTTTCCCCGCAAGGAGGGTGTGCAGGTCGACATATATTCCCCCACTCTTTTTTACCTCGTTTTCGGCAAGCTTGAAAAGAGAGGTCATATCGGTGTGAGGAAAGTCCTCGGGCAAAGAGGAGGTGAGGGCGTCCATCTTTCGGGGTGGAATTGCCACTATGACCTCTAAGGGGCAGTCCTCTATAAAGGAGGTCACCGTATCGAGATTTTTCATAAAGGCGTCCTTGCCGTGATAATCGTAAAGGGAAATAATATTCCCGTCGTCGGCATAGTATACGCCGTTGTATTTTTCAACGTAATAATGTAGCTTTCCCGTCTTTTCCACCGCCATCACCGACAAAAGGAGAAGTGAGAGGGAAAGGATCAAAAACAATATTCTTCTTATCTTCATTTCCTAAATACCAGAACGTAAAACTCCGCTCTGTCCAAAAGCGTGGACGTATTTTTTATTTTTTCTTCGGCGCCCTTGGGGCTTCGCCAGAAGTAGGGTGTCATTGTAAAAAGGGAGAGAATATCGTCAGAGCCTTGAAGGGTCATGTCGAACTCAAGCTTTACCTTATCTACCTGCGAAAAGCCCTCGTATGTCACGTCCTCTTCAAGGTTTGGATAAGGGTTATCGTAAATCAGCGTTTTAAGACCCATAAGGTGGGAGGTGGCAGGCACCACGTAAATAAGGTGACCCCCCTTTTTCATAACTCTGAAGTACTCTTTGTCTGCCATGGGGGAGAAAACGTTGGTCACAAGGTCTACGCTGTTGTCGGGTAGGGGCAGGTCATAGACGCTTGCAACGGCAAACTCTCCTTCTTTTATGCTTTTTGCAGAAAGGTTCACGGCGTGCTTGGATATGTCCACGCCTACCGTTTCGGGAGTGTGGAGGGCATCGGATACCGCTTTTGTATAGTAGCCCGTACCACAGCCTGCATCAAGGTAAATGGGGGAGGCGGGAGCAAGGCTTTTCGCTATCTCAGAAAGCTTATCCCTCAATGGGGCGTAGTAGCCCTTGTCAAGAAAGGCTTTACGGGAGGCTACCATCTCCTTGCCGTCGCCGGGATTTTTTGAATTCATTTTATCGGGGGTAAGAAGGTTCACGTAGCCCGATTTTGCCCTGTCGAAGGAATGAGAGTTTTCGCATCTGTAAAGTCGTTCCTCTTTCAGGAGTGGCTCTTTACAGATAGGACAGATAAAAGCACTCATTTTAATACCTCTGTCAGTTTTTTTACTGTGTTATACATGGTGTCACAGCTGTCTACCGTTACGTGTGCCCACTTTTCATAAAGCGGAATTCTCACGTTGTATAAATCGCTCAGGGTCTCGCCCTTTTTCATAACAACGCCTCGGTGGGTGTAGTCGCCCAGCCTCTTTACAAGGTCGTCGTAGGAAATTCTCAGATAGACTATCTTTCCAAGGTCCTTCAAGTGTGACATGGCGTCCTCACCGAACACCGCCGAACCGCCCGTAGCGATGACACAGCCCTCAGCGTCAAGCTCGCTTATAATTCTGTTTTCAATTTCTATAAAGCCCTCTGCTCCTTTTTCTTCGATTATTTCGTGAAGGAGCTTTCCCTCTTTTTCTTGTATGA
>JAZNZV010000172.1:0-15658 GCA_045595105.1 Eubacteriales bacterium
CCCCTTGACCCCGAAAAAATGAGAGAGGACGCAAGGGCGTTTCTCGGAACCCACGACTTCACCGCCTTTATGGCGTCGGGCTCTAAGATAACCGATGCCGTCAGAACTATATATAACACCGAGGTCACCGAGGAAGGTGGAGTTATAACCTTCTCGGTGCATGGCAACGGCTTTCTTTACAACATGGTTCGCATCATGGTGGGAACCTTAATTGACAAAAACCTTGGTAGAAACGAAATGTCCATAAGCGAGATAATAGAAAAGAGAGACCGCAAAAACGCAGGCTTTACCGCACCCCCCGAGGGACTTTATCTGCATCGGGTCTACTACTGAAAGGAGAAAAAATGACAGGCAAGGACAAGGATACCAACGAATATTCCAAAGCCTCCTCACGCATCAAGAGGATAAGATATATAATCGCCATAATATTTATAATTTTTGTCATCTTTGCCGTCTTTTCATACCGAGAGGACCTGACCGTTGAGAATTTCAGATACCTTATGAAATACGTTAACGTCAAGCCCGTAACCTTCGGAAGCGGAGAAAACGCTCAGATAAACTTTGACGCAGACTCTTCTACCGTTACGTCTTCCTTCAAGGAGGACTTGATAGTTGCCTCAAAGACGGCGGTAAAGATATACGACCTTTCTTCAAAGGAGATACTTTCAAGCGACGCCGTTTTAATGCGCCCTGCAATTTCCACAGGTGAAAAGTATTTTGCAGTATACGACCTTGGCGCAAATTACGTGGGGATTTACAATTCCTTTTCCAAGCTGTGGGACACCGAGTCCGACTATCCTGTCTATGACGTAGCACTTGACGAAAAGGGTAACTTCTGTATCGTTACCGCTTCAAAGGGGTATACTTCGGCAGTAAAGGTCTACAACGGCAGCTTTGAGAATATGTTTAATTGGCGTTCTGCCGATAAGTATGCTATCGCCGCCGACATCTGTCATGATGAGGGCACTTACCTTGCAGTGGCAACGCTGAGAGGCAATACCTCGGGAGACATGGTGTCAAGTCTTGTGCTCCTTTCAACCGATAACGCATCCCCACTTGCAACCCTTGACTTTGAGGGTGAAATGGTGGTTGACGTAGCCTTTAATTCAAAGGGCAGAGCAGTGCTCCTCACCGACAAAGCCATACGCTTCACCGACACGTCGGGTAAGGTGCTCAGCGAGACCTACTTCAATTCGGGCGCTGTGAGAAAATTTGAAACAAGCGGAGAGTATACTCTTCTTTTGATAAATGAAAATTTAGTTGGTAAAAATCACACCTTGATAATATTTGACGCCGACGGAAATACTTATATGGAAAAGACCGTCACCACCGAAATAACCGACACAGCCCTGTCCGAAAGCTTTGCATTTATTCTGGGTGTTGAGGACATAACGGTTGTGGATATAGAAAACAAAAAAACCAAGACCTATCCGTCTGAGAGAAGCTACCGCTCGGTAGAGCTTTTCGATGACGAAAACGTCTATCTTGTATATGACGGACTTGCCGTTGCGGCAGGAGTAGAATAAAATAAGGAGCACAGTATGAATATTTTAATCGATGCTCTTATAGTGGGCATTTTCCTCTTATGCAGTGTAGCAGGATACAGGAACGGCTTTGTCAAGACCGTTATAGCCTTTTTAAAGAATATCGTAGCCCTTGTGGTTGCAGGCATGTTCTCTCTTCGTGTGGGACAGTTCCTTTACGAAAGGTTCTTTTCGGGCATCTTTGAAAAGATAACTATCGACCGCTTCGCCCGTTGGCTTGGAGTGGATACCACGAAAAATCTTGATGTCGGACCCCTTATCGATGCCGAGCATTCCGAGTTTTTCAAATACGTTGAAAACCTTGGTATCGACACCGACGCAATGATAGAAAAATACCACGAATTCGGAGAAAACGCAGGAGAGCTCATGGCGAAATATATCTCCGAGCCCCTTGGTATGACGGTGTCGAGAGTTGTCGCCTTTATATTACTCTTTGTAGTAACCGTTCTTCTTATAAACGTTTTAGGCTTTATCATCGGCAAGATAGTAAAGCTTCCCGTACTCAATGCCACAAATAAGCTTCTCGGACTTGTACTCGGTGTTGTACTCGGCGTTATATTCGTGTTTATTTTCGTATCTGTTCTCGACCAGGTGCTCCCTTATATCAAGATAGGTGGAGAAAGCCTTGGAACAGGGGACTTCAAAGAAGGTACTATTATCTACGGATACCTTTCTTCAAACAGTCCTATGGGACTTTTGGAGGACATTTTCTTGAAATAGAGGTGCAGTGCTTATGACAGTATTTAAAAAATCAAATATCCCCAATATTCTGTCGGTTTTCAGAATATGCCTTGTGCCTGTGTTCATATACCTGTTCATGGTGGCGGAAAAGCAGATAACGGCGATTGCAGTGTTCCTTCTCGCAGGACTTACCGACGTTATTGACGGAATACTCGCAAGAAAAAACAACTGGATAACCGACGTTGGCAAAATTCTCGATCCCTTTGCCGACAAGTGTATGCAGATAGCAGCCCTCGTTTGCCTTGCTCTCTCGAGGCTTCTTTCCTGGTGGATAGCAGGTGTGCTCATCTTCAAGGAGCTTTTACTCCTTGCGGGAGGCTTCGGGCTTTTAAAGACGAAAAGAGTTTACGTTCAGTCGAGCTGGTACGGAAAGGCGGGCACCGTTGCCTTTTACATAGCCGTGGTATTACTTGTCACAGTCAAGGATATGCACGACACAGCAAAGGCTGGTATAGGAGTTGTCCTTATCGGCTTTATGCTTTTTGCTCTCACAATGTATTTCATTAACTATAAAAAGACCGTTTTAATAAAAAAGTCTACTAAAAAGGACTCAGTGGAGGTTTAGAAAAATTTCTTATGTGGCAGATGTGTTCAAGATGCGGGGTGCGTCCCGCAGTGGTATTTATAACGAAAATAGAAGGCAAGGAGCAAAGACAGGAGGGTCTTTGTCTCAAGTGTGCCAAGGAGCTTAATATAAAGCCCGTCACCGACGTTATATCCAAGATGGGAATAGGTGACGACGAGATAGAGGCAATAGCAGGAGAAATGGCAGACGTAATGCAGTCCATCGACCCTTCCGACCTGTCGGGTCTTGTACCCACCGAGGACGGGGCTGACAATACGGGTGCCCCTGCCTTTGATTTAAGAAGGCTCTTTATGAACGACCCCCACGCTCCCGATAAAATGCGTGAGGGTGTAAAGCCTAATGGCAAGAAAAACAAGAAGGAAGAAAAGGAGAGAAAGTTCCTTTCTCAATTTTGTATAGACTTGACGAGGAAAGCCAGAGAGGGCAAGCTTGACAACATCATAGGACGTGACAAGGAGCTTGAGCGAATGATACAAATTCTTTGTCGCCGTCAGAAGAATAACCCTTGTCTCATCGGCGAGCCCGGTGTTGGTAAAACGGCTCTTGCCGAAGCGCTTGCACAGAGAATTTCTGAGGGAAGAGTTCCCTTCAAGCTTCGTGACAAGGAAATATTCATCGTTGATATGACCGCCGTTGTTGCGGGCACTCAGTTCAGAGGACAGTTTGAAAACAGAATAAGAGGACTTATCGAAGAGGTAAAGGCTCTTGGCAATATAATTCTCGTTATCGACGAGGTACACACCATAGTTGGCACGGGAGATACCGAGGGTGGCATGAATGCGGCAAATATTTTGAAGCCCGCACTCTCACGTGGTGAAATTCAGCTCATCGGTGCTACTACTCTCTCGGAGTACCGCAAGTATATAGAAAAGGACTCGGCTTTAGAGCGCCGTTTCCAGCCCGTAATGGTAAACGAGCCTTCTATCAAGGATACCGTTGACGTAATTCTCGGCATCAAGAAGTACTACGAGAGCTTCCATGGAATAGTTGTACCCGAGGATATTGTTGAAAAGACGGTAGTCCTCTCCGAAAGATATATAACCGACCGCTTTTTACCCGACAAGGCTATCGACCTTCTCGACGAAGCATGTGCAAGAGTAGCACTTGAAAGCCCCGTCATCAACAGAATAAACGAGCTTCAGTCCGAGATGAAAAAGCTGAAAGCACAGCGTGAGGGTCTTGAGTCTATCACCGACCCCACCGACGAAGTGTACTCACAGATTGCCGATATCAAGGTATCCGAAATAAAGGCGCAAAACGAGTTCGACGAGCTCACCCTGAAGCGTGCCGAAATAAAGCTCAGAGAAAAGGACCTTGCAAAGGTCATCGAGGTGTGGACGGGAGTTCCCGCCACAAGCATTGCCGAGAACGACTACAAGAAGCTTGAACGGCTCCCCTTAAATCTCGGTGAGAGAATTATAGGTCAGGATAAGGCTATTGATGCGGTCTGCCGTGCTATAAAGCGTTCGAGAGTGGGTATCGCCTACAAGAGACGCCCCGTTTCATTTATTTTTGCAGGCCCTACGGGTGTAGGTAAGACCGAGCTTGTCAAGGTACTTGCCAACGAGCTCTTTGACTCTCCCGAAGCACTTATCCGTCTTGATATGTCGGAGTTTATGGAGAAGCATTCGGTTGCCAGAATTATCGGTGCCCCTCCAGGCTGCGTAGGCTACGACGAAGCGGGTCAGCTCACCGAAAAGATAAGAAGAAAGCCCTATTCGGTGGTGCTCTTCGACGAGATAGAAAAGGCGCATCCCGACGTTATGAATATACTCCTGCAAATACTTGACGACGGAATGATAACCGATGCCCACGGAAAGCAGGTCAACTTTGAGAACACCATTCTCATTATGACCACCAACGCAGGATCGGGCGGTTCAAGTATGATATCGGGCTTTGCCGAGAATAAGAATAAGCAGAACGCCGACAAGACCGAAAAGGCTCTGTCCGAATTCCTCAGACCCGAGTTCTTAAACCGAGTTGACGAAATAATTACCTTCAATGCCCTTGGCATTCCCGAAATAAAGAAGATAGCAGAAATTCAGCTTTACGACCTTAAAGCAGTTCTTGAAAAGAAAGCCATAGAGCTTCATTTCGGTGAAGAGGCTGTCACCTTCATTGCTGAAAATTCCTTCAGCGAGAAGTATGGCGCCCGAAACGTGAGAAGATTTATTCAAACGAAGGTGGAGGACGTTATTGCCGAAAGCATGATAACATCCTATGAGAGCGGTATTGACAGCGTAACTCTTCTTGTTAAAAACGGTGAGCTTGCGGTGGAGTGTAAGTAATGAATTTACTTGAAATAAACGCAAACAAGCTCTTTGAGGTCCTTGGAACCGACCCCGAAAGAGGACTGTCTGCTGAGGACGTTGAGAGAAACCGCCGAGAGTTTTCGGAAGGCTCTCAAAAGAAGGGTATACTCTTTGTCCTGAAAGGGATTTTCGGGGACGTCATGCCCATACTCTTCGTGGTTTTATCTCTTATAGCCTTAAAGTTCAAAGGGGATATGGGTGCTTGGCTCAGTCTCGCACTACTGTTTTTCGTCTATACTGCCTTTAAATTCTTTTCACTGAGGTTCACCTCGAAAATAACCAAGGCTATAAGCGATAAGCAGACCCGTGCTAAGGTAATAAGAGACGGTAAGCTTTCGGAGATAGATATATCCGAGCTTGTGAAGGGTGACGTTATCGTGGTGGGCTTTGGTGACGTTGTGCCCTGCGATGCCCTTATCATAAAGCAGTCAACCCTCCGTGTCAGCGAGGTACAGCTCACGGGCAATTCCTCTCCCGTTTTAAAGCTTACGCAAGAGGACGTCATAAGAGGAAAGGGAGTGCCCTACTACGAGTGTATCCTCTTTGCAGGAAGCGTGGTCATGTCGGGTAGTGCAAGAGCGATAGTTTGCAACACAGGACGTGAGGTCTTTGACAAGAAGAACAAGCTCACAACACGCTCCAAGCATGCCAGACGCACAAGGATATACGAGATAGCCTCCTTCGTATCCAAGAATATTTCCCTTATGTGGATAGTCATATCCCTTTTAACGTTCATAACAGGTGTTGTGAGAGGGAAGGACGCCTTCGACGTCTTTTATCTCAGCACCGCTCTTGCCCTTTCAGCGTTTCCCGACCTGATACTTACCCTTTTCGACCTTACCTTGTCGGTGGGCTCCAAGAGACTCATGAAAAAGGGCTGTGTCATAAGAGATATGACCGCAATCGACAGAATGTGCGACATAAACTGCGTGGTAGTGGATAACAGTCAGTATTTCAGAACCTCCTCTCCCAAGCCCAACACCGTCTACGTAAACGATACGAAAAAGAAATTCCGAGGGGGAAACGACAAGGAAGTCAGAGAAATTTTTTCTCTTGCCCTTGCCGCATCGGTAAGTGGCGAGAGGGGAATGTCCTACAACGGTGTCAGCGTAGAGAAGTCACTCTTGTCAGCAGGTGAGGAAATAGGACTCACCCAAGCGAAGATATATGAAAAATATCTACCCCTTGAAAAGATGCCCTACGACTCCGCAATGCAGATGTCCAGAATGATATATTTCAAGGACAACGAGTTTTATACCGTGTCACTGGGCTCTCCTTGGGCAGTACTTAAAACCTGCTCTTACGCCTCCAAGGACGGAGAAAAACAGCTTTTGTCCGAGGCTGAGAAGAGAGCACTCAGAGAGCTGGCTCACTCCATTGCCGACGGCAACGAGGGCGTTGTAGCGGTAGCGGTAAAGAGAATAGAGTATAAGGAGGGCACAGGTCAGATAACCTCTGACAGAGGCTTTACCTTTAAGGGATACATCGGACTTCACACCTCTATTAACGCCGAGTCCGCAAGGGCAGTAAACGTCTGCTCCAAGTCGGGTATCGACGTGGTGCTCATGTCCTCCGAGGCGAAGTTCACCACCCTCGGCTTTGCCAGGAGCCTCGCTATTATGAAGGATGGAGACCGTGAAATCACAGCAAAGGAGTTTTCATCCCGTGACGACGGACTCTTCAGAACAGATATAAAGAAATATAAGGTCTACCTTTCTCTTGAAAGCGAGGATAAAGCGAATATCGTATCCTGGCGTAAGGAAGAGGGCGACATAATTGCGGCAGCGGTATCCCACGTTGAGGACCTGAGACTTCTTCTCGAAGCCGACGTTTCCTTCTCGTCTGCCGACAATGCCGATAACGCTGTGAAGCAAAACTCCGACGTTATAGTAAGCTCGGGCTTCGAGGTAATACCCGAGTGCATCAAGCACGCACGGTCTATCTACCGAAACACACGGCATATGCTCCAATACCTTATAAGCTTTCAGTTTATTTTATTATTCGTCTCTCTTATGCCACTGCTCTTTAAGGGCGCACCTTTATTTTCGCCCTCGGCGGTAGTGTTCTACTCGGTGCTTGTGTCACTTCCGCTTTCGGCGTCGCTGTCGGTGGAAAACCTGAGAGGAAACGAGCTCAAGGACACCTTCGGCAAGGAGATAGAGGGACTGAATATTCATAACCTCGTAATTATCCCCGGCATTTCAGCCCTCGTCACAGCCGCAACGGTGGTACTTTCCTCTCGCTTTTCATCGGCTATTGCAGATAAAGCGACGGGAGCATCCTTTTTAACTCTTGTGGCGAGCACGGTTTTCCTCTCCTTCGTTATGTCGGCGGAGGATACCTTCGACGTGGGGGTATTTAAGAATAAGGAGCTCATCATTGCTTCGTTTTTTGCCCTTGCGGTAACGTCGCTCTTTATGTACGTTCCACCCCTTTCAAGGCTAATCGGCGTGGAAGGAATGGGGGCCATGACCTTTGCGTTCGCCCTATTTACGGGGCTTATACCCTCAATTATCGCTGTGGGAATAAAGCTTTTCAGAAAATACGTTTTCTCACAGAACCCTAAAAACGTTAAAAAAATTATTTAATATAAAGGAGAATTATTATGGAAAAGGTTACAAGAAAAACTATTATCGGAGACGTACTTGACTTCGACAGAGAAACAGGAAAATTCTTTCTTGAAATAGGTATGCACTGCCTTGGCTGTCCCTCCGCAAGAGGTGAGTCCATCGAGGACGCTTGCGAGGTTCATGGAACAGATGCAGACGAGCTTGTTGAAAAGATAAACGATTATCTTGCCTCCAAGTAATGAGAGAAAAAGAGCTTTCAAGGCGGCTTCATGCCGCCTTCCTGCTTGTAAGAGAGGGCAGAACGGTTGCCGACATCGGCACCGACCACGCCTATCTTCCTATCGCTTTGGTAAAAGCGGGGAAGTGTGACCTTGCCTACGCCTCGGATATCGGAAAGGGTCCCCTTAACAGAGCCGAGGAGAATATAAAAAAAGCAGGACTTGACGAAAAGATTAAAACCGTACTTACCGACGGAGCCACAGCTTTTGAAAATCTCGCCGACGAATTTATTATAGCGGGTATGGGGGGCGAGCTTATTTTTGATATAATTTCGAGAGCCCCTTTCATGAAGAACCATGACGTTCATCTGGTGCTCCAGCCCATGACGAAGGTTCCCACGCTCCGACGTCTCCTTGCCGAAAACGGATACAATATAGAAAAAGAGGTCCTCGTTTTTGAGGATGGCAAGGTGTATACCCTCATGTCGGTATACTTCGACGGCAAGAAAAGAGCTATCACCGACTTCGAGGCGGTGGTGGGAGACGTTGAAAACGCCGACAGGGAATTACTTTTGAAAATTCTTGATGGCGTGATTTATGACCTTGATAAAAAGATAAAGGGCAAGCGTGACAGCGAGGACGTTGCCCTTAAAGAAAAAATAGAAAATCTTAGGAAAACCTTACGTTAAGAAGGATAAAAACATGAAGATATACGAAGTGATAGAAAAGCTTGACTCCCTCTTTCCCAAAGCCCTCAGCGAGAGCTGGGACAACGACGGATGTATGCTCACCCTTGACAAAAACGCCGAAATAACAGGTATTGTCACTACCCTTGACGCAACCGACGAGGCTGTGGATGAGGCAATAAGAGTTGGCGCAAACCTTATCGTCAGCCACCACCCCATGATATTTAAGCCCATATCGGCTCTTGACGGCTCTGCTCTTTCAAAGAAGATAGAAAGACTTATCAAGAACGATATATCAGTCGTTTCCTACCATACACGCTTTGACAGTGCCGAGGGTGGAATGAACGACCGCCTTGCAAGGAAGCTTGAGCTTAAAAACCCCACCCCCTTCGGACTTGAAGGGGAGACAGCTATGGGAAGAATAGGCGACGTAGAGGAGTGCACCCCCGAGGAGTATGCAAAAGTGGTTTCAAGGCTCCTTGATACCGACGTTGTGCTCTATGCAGGCAAGCGCAGTATTAAGAAGGTTGCCATTCTCGGCGGTGGAGGAAAGGACTTTATCCATACCGCTCACACGCTGGGAGCCGACGCTATGGTTACGGGAGATATTTCCTACGGAATTATAACCGACGAGATGCCCTATGGCATTACTATGATAGATGCAGGACATTACCCTACGGAGATACTTGCGGTGGATGCCTTCGCCGAAATTCTCGAAGGAATGAACGCACCCGCCGTTCATAGATTTTATGGAAAGTGCCCCGCTAAATTTATTATAAAGGAAAACTAACATGGCATTTGATGCAGGAATGGTTCTTGCGGTGACACGTGAGCTTAATAATATTCTCGGAGAAAATAACGGCTTTCAAGGCTCACGCATCGACAAGATTACAATGCCCGAAAGGGACGAAATACATTTTTTGGTACACGCAGGTCGTGATAACCACCGCCTCGTTGTGTCGGCAAGCTCCAATAATCCACGCCTTCACCTGACAGACAGCACCAAGGAAAATCCCAACACGCCACCCTCGTTTTGTATGCTACTCAGAAAGCATCTGTCGGGCTCAAGACTTGTCGGTATAAGACAGTGCTCCTTTGAAAGAGTAGCGGAGCTTGAGTTCGATTTCAAGGACGAAATGGGCTATGCCTCAAAGAAGTATCTGATACTTGAAATTCTCGGTAAGCACAGCAATATTATATTTTGCGACGGAAACAAGAAAATTCTCGGTGCAATAAGAACTACCGACTTGTCGGACACGCTGAAGCGCCCCGTGCTTCCGGGCATGACCTACGAGCTACCGCCAAGTCAAGGGAAGATAGACCCCACCACCCTCACAAAGGACACCTTTATGTCGGTAGTGACTTCTGCCAACCCCGACAGCGTTGCCGAGAAGCTTATCACGTCCTCCTTTACGGGAGTAGCGCCCCTTGTGTCAAGAGAGGCTGTCTACCGTGTGTCAGCCGATGCAAGCGCAAGGATAGGTGAGCTTGACACGGATAAGCTGTGGTTCCATTTTTCCGAGATTTATAAAAATCTTATGAGCGGAGAGGTTACACCTACCCTTATCTGCCGTACAGAGAGCCCCGATACCCCCTTTGAATACGCCTTTCTTCCTATAAGGCAGTATGAAAATAAGGCGGTAACGAAAACCCTTGACAGCGTATCCGACCTTATAGATACCTTCTTTTCATCACGTGATAAGGCTGATAGAATAAAACAACGCTCACAGGATATCTTCCATCTGCTATTGAAGAGTCAGAACCGACTTTTAAAGAAGATTGAGGTGCAGGAGGGCGAGCTTGCAGACACCGACAGCATGGAATACTGTCGCAAGTGTGGAGACCTTATTTCACAGGAGATGTATAGAATAAAGAGAGGGGACAAGAGCGTCACCGCTATCGATTATTCTGAGGAAGGATACCCCGAGGTGACGGTAGAGCTTGACGACAGACTCTCACCCTCACAGAACGCTCAGCGTTATTATAAAAAATATAACCGTAAGAAGAACGCAAAGGTGGAGATTACAAGACAAATAGAAGAGGCGAGACAGGAGCTTGGCTACATTGACGCCGTTCTTGATAGCCTTTCCCGTGCCGAGAGTGAAAGTGACCTTGACGAGCTCAGAGAGGAGCTTTCCATGTGGGGCTACGGCAAGCGTGACAGAAGCAAACTCAAAAACGCCGACAAAAAGAAAAAGGTCAAGCCCCTTCGTGCGCTCTCTCCATCGGGACTTGAAATATATATAGGTAAGAATAATTTACAAAACGATTATATAACAATGAAGCTTGGTGAGAAGAACGACTGGTGGTTCCACGTAAAGAACGCACCGGGCTCTCACGTACTCATGCGTGTGGAGGGTGAAGAGCCACCTGCCGAGGACTTTACCTTTGCGGCGGGACTCGCAGCAATGCACTCGTCGGTTGAGGGTGAAAACGTGGCAGTAGACTATACTCTCATTCGCCATATAAAGAAGCCCCCTCAGGCGAAGCCGGGCTTCGTAACCTACTCAACATATTGGACGGCATACGTTACCCCTGACAGAAAAGAGCTGGAAAAGGCAATTGAAAAATAAAAAGAGGAGTGATTTCACTCCTCTTTTTCGTATATAAAATCTATACCCTTTTGTAAAACTTCACCGCTGATAGCTCCTTGGGCTCCCGTTATGAGAATGCCGTCGGCATTAATAAAGAAGGTCTGAGGCACCGAATAAATTCCGTAGGTGTAAGCACCTTCCATATCGCTGTCGAACTACACGGGGATGGTGTAGTCGGTGGAATTATGGAATTCCTCTGCACTTTCCTTTGTTTCCTGATAGCCGTCGGTGAGGTTTACCATCATAAAGTGCACGTCATCCTTGTATTCAAGATACTTTTCGTTGAAGTCGGGCATCTCACCCTTGCAGGGAGGACACCAGCTTGCCCAGAAGTTGAGAACCACAGGCTTGCCTCTGAGGTCAGAGAGCTTTACCTTGTTGCCATCTCTATCGTAGACCGTGAAGTCGGGTGCGAGAAATTCGGAAAGGTCCTCTTCACCTTCAAGCTCACCCTCTTTTTCCTCGTAGGTGATGAGGTTGTCGGGAGTGTTGTCACGGCTAAGCTTCGAGTAAAGGACACTTGCTCCCGCAATGAGAAGAGCGAAGAGTACAACCCCTATTATCAAACCTTTTTTATTCATATTATCCTCCTAACTTAGAAGTGAGAGAAAGCGACCCATAAGTCCTGTTGCCATAAGTATGCCTATAACAATAAGGAAGAGACCGCACACTGTGTTTATTACCTTATAATGCCTTTTTATAAAGCCGAAAGCCCCTTTAAGCTTATCTATAAGAAGTGCGCTGAATACAAAGGGAATGCCAAGGCCAAGGGAGTATATGAGAAGAAGAAGCACGCCCTCTGAAACGTGACCCCTTTGAGATGCGAGCATGAGTGCCGACCCGAGAAATGCGGAAACGCAGGGAGTCCAGCTGACAGAGAACACGAGTCCGAAAAGAAGTGAAGAGAAGAAGGATAAATTGTCGGTTTTAGCCTTTAAGCCCTTTGACGAAAAGCTGAGGCTGAAAACACCCATAAAGCTCAGTCCGAAGAGTATTACGATAATACCCGAAACTATGTTGACAGCCGTCTGATACCTTGAAAGAAAAGCTCCTACACTTCCTGCCAAAGCCCCGAGGCTAACGAAAAGCAGAGTAAAGCCCAGAACAAAGCCGAGAGCATTCACAAGAGTCTTTTTTGTTTTTCTGTCTCCCCCTGCCGAAAAATACGAAACGTATATAGGAAGCATTGGCAAAAGACAAGGGGAAATGAAGGTGATTATACCTTCAAGAAAGGTGATGAAATATTGCATATTGATACTCCTTTTTATTAGTATACCATAAATGTTTACTTGTATCAACACAAAATCAAAAGGCTAATTGTATTTCTTCCTGTATGCAATAGGCGTTACGCCGAATTTCTTTTTGAATTCACGGTGAAAGGTATTATTATTTCTGAAGCCTACAGAGGCGGCTATGTCTCCAACGCTTTCCCTTGTGGTAACGAGTAATTCTGCGACGATATCAAGCTGTTTTTTGAGTATCATCTGTCTGAGTGATAGGGAGTAGTTTTCTGCTACTATTCGTGAAAGCTGTCGCTGACTTACGTGAAGAAGCCTAGCTATCTCACGGCTTGAAAAGCTTTTATCAAAGTTTGTATTAATGATACTGTCAAGTTTAAGAAGTCTATCTATATTCTTTGCATTGCGATTATTCTTATCGCTGATATTTTTTCCTATTTGTTGATGCTTGGGAAGTTTTATGAATTCGGATAAAAAATTAAGGATGGAGGATAGCTCTTCTTCACTTTTTTTATCACAGCATTCCTTTATATATCCGCATAGCTTAGATTGGCTTTTATGAACTGTTACACAGTTACAGCCAAGTACGTCAATTAAGCTATGATAAAGGTCGTGAAGACATTCACATTGAACTCTGCGACAAATAAGTCCTATCTTTGCCCACTCGGTAGAACAACATATCTCTGGCGATTTAAAATGCTCTACCTCGATGGGGACAATAGCAATACTCCCCTTTGTCAGAACGTATTCATTATCCTTTGTTTTAATTATTAGCTGTCCGCTTATACAGGCAAATATCTCTGCGTAAGAGTGGGTATGAAGTTGTTTGTGCAATGGCAGTCCTTCTTCCTGCACCGAACTGTATTGGGTTTGAAAAAACAACTTAATATTTGCGTTTTCTACCGTCAGCGATTTTTCATTTTCTTTAAAAACATTTAATTCCATGTACCGATAATATCATTATTTAAGACAAAAGTCAACAATCATTGTCATTTAAGGACATAAAAAAATAAACCTGTCTCAAAAATGGCTTTATTTCCAACTAATGCTGTGATAAAATTTTTAAAAATAAAGCATTTTATGGGTAACACAATGATATCTAAAGTTGATAAAACAAAAATATCCTTATGGACGATCGTTGCCGTCATTACAGCACTGCTCATAACTGTTTCTGCTGTGCTTGTTAAGCAATCCTTTCTGAGAGTTTGTCCTCTGTACGTTTCTGTTGTCATAATGCTTTTAATGTCTCGCCTAAACAGATACGCTTATTTCATTGGCGGACTCAATTCTATTTCTTACGGCTTCATTTTTTTGCATTACGGCATTGTTGGCTCTGCAATCTCAGCTCTGCTTTTTAGCTTTCCTTTGCAAATCATTTCGTTTATAAGATGGAGCAAGACGTCGTGGAAAAGTACAACCGTTTTGAAGGCTATGAGCAGTCGGGTGAGAATACTTAATGCCATATCTCTTGTTTTTGTTTGGATAGTGTATTATTCCGTAATAAAAAGGCTTGGCTCGGTAAGCTCGGTTATCGACTCTATGTCCTCGTTGATAGGTATATACGTAACGGTACTTCAAGCACTCAGATTTTGTGAATATACCGTCTTAATGATTCCGTCGGGAATTTTTACTATTATTCTTTATGCTTCTTTAATAACTAAGGGAAGTATAGAACAACTGCCATTTTTAATATATTCACTGTTTTCACTTTGCTGTATAGTAAGGTCGGTTTTCAGTGCAAGAAAAATATATAAGGAACAAAATATATCGGAGGACTCATATGAAAATCATTAACTTATCCCCTGTTGAAACTGTAATGTGTAACCCTGAAAGCAAGCACAATTATTTCGGTTGGCCTACGGTTACAAGGCTTAAAGACGGCAGGATAGCCGTCGCTGCATCGGGTTACCGTCTTGGTCACGTATGTCCTTTTGGTAAAACAGTTATTTCTTATTCTGCCGATGACGGCAAAACGTACACAAAGCCTGCACCCGTTATCGATACGGTGCTTGATGACAGGGACGGAGGAATTATGAACTTTGGAGAAAGCGGTGTAATTGTAGCATCCTTTAATAACACCGTGGAATTTCAAAGAAATTACTGTCAATATACCCCCTCAACTGCAGAATACAGAAAGGCGTATCTCGACCTTATTACTCCCGAGGAAGAAGAAAGGGATATAGGTTCTACCTTTAAGATAAGCTACGATAACGGCGTTACTTTTTCAAAGCTTTATAAAAGCCCTATAACCTCCCCACACGGACCTTGCGAGCTTGATGACGGTACCGTTTTGTGGGTGGGAACAGTATATGGTTCAAAGGACAACGTGCAAAATCATATACAGGCTTGGAGTGTTAACACCGACAACGGAGAAATGACTAAGGTGGGGGAAATACCTCAGATTTATCCAGAAAATACGTTTCCGTGTGAGCCTCATGCCATATATCTTGGAAAGGGTAAAATCATATGTCACATACGAGTAGACCAAAGTATGTTTACAATATATCAGTCTGTGTCTGAGGACTATGGCAAGACCTGGTCTGTTCCCGAAAAGCTTCTCGATGACAGAGGCGGTGCTCCTGCACATATTATGAAGCATTCTTCGGGTGCCCTTATTTCTACCTACGGTTACAGAACTGCACCATTTGGTGTAAAGGCAATGTTTAGCCTTGATGAAGGTAAAACTTGGGATGCGGGATATGACGTTTACGTTAACAACGTTAGCCTTGACCTTGGCTATCCTTCAAGTGTTGAGCTTGATGACGGAAGTGTGCTAACGGTTTTCTATGCCCATCGCCCCGACGAGGCAAATGCAACGGTAATGCAAGTTAGATGGAAATTTGAAGATTAAAAAAACAGATAGATACTGCGGTATCTATCTGTTTTTTGAAAATTATTACGCTAAAGCCTTTTCAAGTCTCTCACGGATAGCCTTGATGAAGTCGGCAGAGTTAACTGCAGTTGCAGTAAAGCCCTCTTCAACAAGTCCCACAAGGTCCTTTGTCATAATGCCGTCGTCAAGAGTCTTGATACAAGCCGCCTCAAGCTTATCGGCAAATGCCATGAGCTCGGGGAGGTTATCAAGCTCACCTCTCTTGCGGAGCGCTCCCGACCAAGCGTAGATAGTCGCCATGGGGTTAGTGGAGGTCTCCTCACCCTTGAGGTACTT
>JAZNZV010000173.1:0-14147 GCA_045595105.1 Eubacteriales bacterium
GGGGTCAATGAGTATAAGACCTTCTGAGGTTTTTATAATATGAGTGGATGCCTGAAAAATGCCTGCAAAATACACGTTGCCTATAATCTTGAAGGGCTCCATTCTCCCCTCCCAGATATTTTCAAACTTCTTTCTTTCAAACATGACTTTTCACCTTCCCATTTTAAGCTTTTTCATTAGGTTATTCTCTTTGGCAAAATATTCGCTAAGAGCCTTATATTCTTCATATAAGCCGTAATATTTAATGGTGTTTTCTTTATTCGGCTTATATGAAAAATTCTTTACCTTTTTCATCTTTGCTGAAGCCTCCTTCAGCGTTTTATAACCGTGTTCATTTACTGCACCAAGCACTGCGCTTCCGTAAGCACAGCCGTTAGTGGTATCTGACAGGAATATCTCCTTGCCCGTTACGTCGGAATAAATCTGCATGAGCATTTCGTTCTTTTCGGCAATGCCACCTGTTGCGTAAATCTTATTTATACTTATTCCGCCCTTTTCATACATCTCTATAATGCGTTTTGTACCGAAAGCAGTTGCTTCTATAAGCGCCCGATAAATCTCCTCGGGCTTTGTACTAAGGGTGAGCCCCACAATGCATCCGCTAAGAGAGGAGTCAACGTAAGGCGTTCTGTTACCGTTAAACCAGTCCAGAGCTATGAGAGAGCTCTCACCAACCTTTAAAAGCTTTGCTTTCTCTTCAAGGCACTTGTGAATGCTGATACCCTCTTTTTCGGCATCAACGTAATAGCTATGAGGAACGCAGTTTTTCACGAACCAATCAAAGGCATCTCCAACCGAGGACTGACCTGCCTCAAAGGCATAAAGTCCGTCAACGATTCCGTCCTTCACGTAGCCTGCAGTACCGGGAATATACGCTCCCTTTCCACCAAGGAGTATGTGACATGATGAGGTTCCGATTATCATAAGCAGTTCTCCCTCACCCGTAACACCGAGTGCAGGCAGAGCGGCGTGGGCATCAATAAAGGCGGGAGCAACGGGTGTTCCTGCTTTAAGTCCCGTTTTTTCGGCAACGTCTTCAGTTATATATCCCGCCACCTCGCTCATCTTCTTTATATCGCTTGAAAGCTTATCACCCACAACGTTTTCAAGTCTTTTATCCAGAGCTTTATAAAACTCCTTTGAAGGATAAGAGCCGTTCCAAAGGGCTTTAAAGCCTGCATTACATATGGAATGGCTTTCCTTACCCGTCAGTGTCCACACGATGAAGTCGCCTGCTTCTATGAAACGGTAGGTTCTGTTGTATAACGCCTCATCTTGTCTCAGGGTTTCAAGGATTTTAGGTAACTGCCACTCGGCAGAAACTGTACCGCCATAACCTTCAAGCCTTTCAGGGTCTGTTTCTTTTAAAAGGGCTGTAATTTCATCGGCTTCTCTTTGGGCGGAGTGGTGTTTCCACAGCTTCACGTAGGCGTGTTCTCTGTCCTTAAATTCATCGAGTAAGCAAAGGGGTGTGCCGTCTCGGTCAACGGGCATAACTGTTGATGAAGTAAAGTCTATCCCTACACCCACTATGTCTTTCGGGTCAATATTTGCCTTTTTTATACATTCATTTATAACAGAAAAAAGCACGTCAAGGTAGTCGGCAGGATGCTGGAGAGCAAAATCGGGGGGCAGTTTTTTACCCGATGGAAGAGTATTAGTCATAACAGCGTGCTCATACTCTTTTGTGGCAGCTGCTACTTCTTCCCCCGTTTCAATATTCACTAAAACGCATCTGCCCGAAAGAGTGCCAAAATCTATGCCTAAAGAAAATCGACTCATATTTTGCTCCTAACGTTTTTATCGTTTTCTTCAATATTATAGCATAACAGGAATTAAAAAGCAACTTGCATAGGACTTTTTTATAAAAACACTTGATTTTTGCATTTCCTTATGATACAATTAAATAAATTATTTTCTCGGAGTAAAAAATGAAAAGGTTTTTAAGAGCTACCGAATATCGATTTTATTATTACTTTACCTCTTCTATAAGGTAAGGCTTTTCGGTTGTGCTCATTTTCGGGGAAATTTCGTATCAGTATTTTTTCACCCGCAGCCGATTGGCTGTGGGTTATTTTATTTTAATCAAGAAGGTGTAATCATGATAGTTATTCTCAAACCTAATCCCAATCCCTCACAGCTTTCTCACCTCAAAGCTTGGCTTGAAAGCAAAAACGTCACTATTCACGAAAGTGTGGGTGCTTCTCATATAATCCTCGGCCTTGTAGGCGACACCTCAAAGCTTGACAAGGACCTTATTTCGGCTATCGACATTGTTGAGGACGTAAAGAGAGTGCAAGAACCCTATAAAAACGCCAACAGAAAATTCCATGAGGAAGACACTGTAATAAAGGTAGGCAACACTCAAATCGGCGGTGGTACTCTGACAGTTATGGCAGGCCCTTGCTCGGTTGAGAATGAAGAGCAGATGATATCGGTTGCAAGAAGCGTTAAGGCGGCAGGTGCTACAATACTTCGTGGCGGTGCTTTCAAGCCCCGTACATCCCCCTACGCTTTCCAAGGGCTTGGCAAAGAGGGGCTTGACCTCTTAAAGCTTGCAAGAAAAGAAACGGGACTTCCTATCATCACAGAAATCATGGAAATATCTCAGCTTCCTCTCTTTGATGACGTGGATATAATTCAAGTAGGCACACGAAATATGCAAAACTTCAATCTTCTTCGTGAGCTTGGCCGTCAGGAAAAGCCCGTAATGATAAAGAGAGGTATGTCTGCCACCTACGAGGAGTGGCTCATGAGTGCAGAGTACGTTATGGCATCGGGCAACGAAAACGTTATTCTCTGTGAAAGAGGTATCAGAACCTTTGAAAGCTACACGAGAAACACTCTTGATATCGCAGCAATCCCCGTACTCAAAAAGCTGTCTCACTTCCCTGTTATAATCGACCCCAGCCATGCAACGGGAAAATCGGCTCTCGTTCCAAATCTTGCCATGGCGGCAGTAGCGGGCGGTGCTGACGGCGTTATGATAGAGGTACACAACGACCCTTCAAAGGCTTGGTGCGACGGTCCTCAATCACTCAATCCCGAAGCATTTGAAAAAATGAACAAAAAGCTTTTAGCTCTTCACTCCTTTATGAAGACCATGGAGGACTGATATGAATATCGGAATAGTTGGACTCGGTCTCATGGGCGGTTCAATGGCAAAAGGAATAAAAACGAAAACGGGGCACTGTGTTTTCGGAGCCGACATAAACGCTGAAACCATACTTATGGCTAAGCTTTCGGGGGCTATCGACGAAGAGATGACAGACGAAAATATCGCATCTTGCGACCTTATATTTTTAGCTCTGAGACCTGGAATTGCAATAAAATGGCTAAAGGACAACGCTTCAAAATTAGGAAAAGATACAACGGTAGTTGACTTCTGCGGTGTGAAGAGACCTGTGTGTCCCGAAATGCGAAGGGTTGCCGATGAAAACGGGTTTAAATATATCGGCGGACATCCTATGGCAGGCAAGGAGCGTGGCGGTTTTAAAAACTCCACTCCCGACCTTTACGTTGGTGCATCAATGATACTCACCCCCGACAGCGAAACTCTTCCCGAAACTCTTGAGATGCTGGGTAAGCTCTTTGACGACGTGGGATTTTCGAGAATAGTTTACTCAAATCCCGACGAGCACGACAGAATAATAGCCTATACTTCACAGCTCGCTCACATAGTTTCAAGCGCATATATAAAGTCGCCCGAGGCTCAACGTCAGAGAGGCTTTTCAGCAGGCTCCTTCAGAGATATGACAAGAGTTGCGTATCTCGACGAGGATATGTGGACAGAGCTTTTCCTTCATAACACAGACCATCTGACAAAAGAGTTGGATATTCTCATTGACAATCTTACAAAATACAAGGACGCTCTTGAAAAAAGCGACAAAGACACACTTCACTCACTTCTCAAGGATGGCCGTGAGTGTAAGATAAAGGCCGGAGGAAACTGATGCAAAGAGTTCATATTGACGTAAAAAACGGCTATGACGTAATAATAGGTCAAGGGCTGTTAAACGAATCAGGAAAAATATTGAAGGATACAGGCATTTCGGGAAAGCTTGGTATTGTCAGCGACAGCAACGTTGCTCCACTTTACCTTGACACTCTCACCGCTTCTTTAAAGGAGCACGGATATGAAGTCATATCCTATGTTTTCCCTGCCGGAGAGCAGTCTAAAAATCTCACAACACTTTCTTCTATTCTTGAATTCTTCGCTGAAAACGGAATGACAAGAAAGGATACTGCCATCGCTCTCGGTGGCGGTGTAACAGGAGACATGACGGGATTTGCGGCGGGTGTATATATGCGTGGCATTTCCTACGTGCAAATACCAACGACACTTCTGGCGTGTGTCGATTCTTCGGTGGGAGGAAAGACAGCGGTTGACCTGAGTGCCGGTAAAAACCTTGCGGGAGTATTCATTCAGCCGAAGGTTGTTATTGCAGACACAGGCACTCTTAAAACTCTTAATAAAAAGACTTATGCCGACGGTATGGCAGAGGCTATCAAGACGGCAATTCTCGGCGACAAGGAGCTTTTTGAAGGCTTAGAAAAAGAAGTAAGTGACGAATATATAATTTCAAGATGTGTGAAATATAAGGGCAAGATAGTAAGCGAGGACGAATTTGAGATGGGAGTAAGAAAGCTTCTCAATCTCGGGCACACTCCCGCTCACAGTATTGAAAAGCTGTCCGCATATTCTATACCTCACGGTCATGCAGTAGCGTCGGGGCTGGGAATCATGGCAAGGGCATCTTACAGAGAAGGGCTCTTGAGCAAAGACGCTTGCGAGAGGATTTTAAAGCTTCTTGAAAAATACTCTCTTCCCGTAAATACAAAGTTTTCGTCAAGTGATATGGCAAGAGAGGCTTTCTTCGATAAAAAAAGGCAAAAGAATTCTATCAGCGTTATAAAAATAAGAGGAATAGAAGACTGTATTATAGAAAACATTTCTCTTGATAAGACAGAAGAGATTTTTGTAAAAGGAATGGCGTCCTTATGAGAATAAAGGTTTTTCCCTCTTCCCTTTCGGGAAGCATTAAAGCAATTCCGTCCAAATCGGATGCTCACAGACTGTTTATATGTGCCGCACTCTCGGATAAAGAGACGGTAATTCATCTGCCGTCAAGCTCGGTGGATATCGATACCACTCTTGACTGCCTGAAAAAAATGGGAGCAAAAGTGAGAATTGACGGCGAATTTGTCACTGTTATCCCCTCAGAGTTCAAAAAAGAATGCATACTTAATGCAAATGAGAGCGGGTCAACGCTACGCTTTATCGTGCCTGTGGCATCTGCAGTTTGTGACAAAGTGACCTTTGAAGGAAGAGGACGGCTTCCCGACAGACCCATAACCGACCTGATGAACACGCTTCGTGAAAACGGCGCTTTGTTTTCGGCTGACAAGCTTCCCTTTACAAAGACGGGAAAGCTTCAAAGCGGAAGATTTACGCTGCCCGGAAACGTAAGCTCTCAATACATAACGGGACTCCTTTTTGCGCTCCCACTTCTTGAGGGTGACAGTGAAATAGTGCTGACTACAAAGCTTGAGTCGTCGGCTTACGTTGATATAACGCTGTCGGCTTTGAAAAAATTCGGTATTGAAATAGAGACTACCGAAAAGGGTTATTTTGTGAAGGGAAGCCAAAGGTATATTTCACCCGACAGACTTTGTGTTGACGGTGATTGGTCCAATGCAGCCTTCTTCCTTGTGGCAGGTGCGATAAAGAACGGTATCTCAATGACAGGGCTCGATACCTCCTCCTTCCAAGGAGACAAAAGGATATTAGAGGTACTTGAGAGCTTTGGAGCACAAGTTGAAAAATCTGACAAGATTTCGGTAAAAGAGTCAAAGCTTATTGCAAATACAGTAGATATATCGGAAATCCCCGATATGCTTCCCTCTCTTGCTGTTCTTGCTTCTTTTTCAAAGGGCACAACTGAATTTACCGGTGGTGCAAGGCTGAGAATTAAAGAAAGCGACAGACTGCACTCGGTAACGGTTCTTATAAATTCCCTTGGCGGTAAAGCCGTAGAGCTTGACGAGGGAATAAGGGTAGAGGGCGTAGGACTCAAGGGCGGTGAGCTTGACTCATTCAACGACCACAGAATAGTTATGGCGGCGGCAATCGCAGGAAGTCTTGGGGATAAAGAAGTGATAATCAACGGTGCTGAAGCGGTAAATAAATCCTATCCCGCATTTTTTAAAGATTTTGAAGATTTGGGAGGAAAATACAATGTCATCTGAATTCGGAAATAAGGTAAAGGTTTCGGTATTCGGTCAATCTCACGGAGAGGCAATAGGAGTTGTCATAAACGGACTTCCCTCGGGTGAGAAGATTGACCTTGATAAGCTCCAAAGCTTTATGGAACGAAGAAGAGGAGGAAAAAATCCTTACTCTACCAAGAGAAGTGAAGCGGACGTACCTAAAATTCTTTCGGGCGTTGTTGACTCTCACACCTGTGGAATGCCTTTTTCGGCAATAATTGAAAACACCGATAAGCGCTCGGGAGATTACAGTGAAATTCTCGATAAGCCCCGTCCCGGTCATGCGGATTACACCGCTTTTGTAAAGTGGCAGGGAAATGCAGACATGAGAGGCGGAGGACATTTTTCGGGAAGACTGACAGCTCCCTTGTGCATTGCGGGAGGTATTGCAAAGCAGATACTTGAACGCCGTGGTATATACGTAGGGGCTCACCTTGATGAGGTTGCGGGTATCCCCGACTCCCCCTTCCCTCTTTATCCCGACAACGCTCTTTTTGAAGAGATAGCTCAAAAGGATTTTCCCGTAATCGACGGCAATGCGGGAGATAAAATGAAAGAAGCGATAGTTAATGCGTCCAACGAGCTTGACTCGGTTGGCGGTATTATAGAATGTATGGCAACGGGTGTTCCTGCAGGTCTTGGAGAGCCAATGTTCGATGGAATGGAAAACAAACTTGCATCGGCGCTTTTCGGAATTCCTGCCGTTAAGGGTGTGGAGTTCGGCTTAGGGTTTGCCGCAGCAAGGATGAAGGGCTCTGAAAATAACGACCCTTATGAAATGCGTGACGGAAAGATAAGAACTGTTACCAACAATGCGGGTGGAATTCTCGGCGGTATAACCAACGGTGAGCCACTCAGAATGAGACTGGCTATCAAGCCCACACCTTCTATATCGAAGGAGCAAAACACTGTGAGTCTTTCGGGTATGGAAAACGCAAAGCTTACGGTCAAAGGAAGACACGACCCATGTATTGCCGCAAGAGCTGTGCCTGTGGTTGAAGCGGTAGTGGCTCTCGTTATACTTGATGCTCTTATGGAGGGAAAAGAATAATGGATTTAAAAGAAATAAGACAGAGAATAGATGAAGTAGATGACAAGATACTCGCCCTTTTCCTTGAAAGAATGGACTTATCTCGAGGCGTTGTAGAATATAAAATGGAGCATTCTCTCCCAATTGTAAACAAGGAAAGAGAAAGACAGATACTCAAAGAGGTAAAAGAGAAGGCAGGCGACCGTGAAGAGTATGCCTATCAGCTTTTCTCAAAGCTCATGGAGTTATCAAAAGCTTCGCAGCGTGAGATAATGAGCGGTAACACCAAGGTGAAAAAGGAAATTGAAGATGCTCTTCTTCCTGCAGAAAAGGTATTTCCCAAGACGGGAAGTGTTGCCTGCCAAGGTGTTGAGGGGGCTAACTCTCAGATCGCCGCAGATAAGCTTCTGCCAAGAGGAGATATTATGTACGTCAAGACCTTTGAGGCGGTATTTGATGCGGTTGAAGCGGGCTTTTGCGAGTTCGGTGTGCTTCCTATCGAAAACAATACTCACGGCTCTGTGAGAAAGGTATACGAGCTCCTTCAGAAAAAGGACTTCCACATAGTTCGTTCCACCTCTCTTAATATTCGCCATGAGCTTTTAGTAAAGCCCGGAACAAAGCTTTCCGACGTTAAGGTCATTCGCTCTCACGAGCAGGCTATCGGACAGTGCTCGAAGTTTCTCGCTTCTCTTCCCCCTTCCATTAAGGTAGAGGCTTGTGCCAATACTGCAATGGCGGCTAAGGAGGTATCCGAGTCCGACGGAAGTGTTGCCGCAATTGCCAGCCACGACTGCCGTGGACTTTACGGCCTTGAATTATTAAAGGATGACATTCAGGACAGCGACAACAACTACACCAAATTCATACTTATTACAAAAAAGCTTTCCATTTATGCAGGCTCAAACAGAATAAGCCTTATTCTCGCTTGTCCGAACAAGCCCGGTGCTCTCGGTGATATCCTTCAGATGTTCTCCTCTCACGGAGTGAATATGCTGAAGCTGGAAAGCTGTCCCGTGACAGGCAGAAATTTTGAATTTATATTCTACATTGAGCTTGATGCGTCGGTGAGAGATAGCGGTGTTATCCCGATGCTCGAGGAGCTGGAGCGTGAGTGCGACAGTTTCACATTCCTCGGAAATTATCCTGTCATATGAGTGCTTTCTTTGGACTTATAGGCAGACATCTGTCTCACAGCTATTCTAAAATGATACATAGTGAGATGGGATGCCGTGACTACTGTCACAGGGAGCTTGAGCCCGAAGAATTAGAGGGCTTCTTAAAGGGACACGTTTTTGGGGGATTGAATGTGACTATCCCTTACAAAAAAGACGTTATGCTTTTTTGCGATAAGCTCACCGATGAAGCGAAGGGTGTGGGCTGTGTCAACACAGTTATAACCGACAAGGACGGATGTCTTTCGGGTCACAATACCGACGTTGACGGTTTTCTTTGGATGGCTAAGAATGCGGGAATTGAATTGAAAAACAAAAAGGTCGTTATTCTCGGCTCGGGTGGAGCTCAGCTTGCTGTAAGATATGCTTTAAAAAAAGCCGAGGCAAAAGAGGTTGTAACCGTATCGAGAAGCGGTGCGGATAACTATGAAAACCTTTACCGTCACTACGATGCTGACGTTATCGTTAACGCAACGCCTGTTGGAATGTATCCTCATCCCGACGAAAAGCCCATTGACCTCTCCCCCTTCAAAAAGTGCTCGGGAGTGCTCGACCTTATATATAACCCCTTCCGCACAAATCTTCTCGTTCAAGCGAATGAGCTTGGTATTCCGTCAGCCAACGGACTTTCAATGCTCGTAGCGCAAGCACTTTACGCCGAAGAGTTTTTCAAGGGTGAAAAGCTTGATAAAGAAGAAATCCCGAGAATAATGAAGATAATATCAAATATCACTCGTAATATAGTGCTTGTTGGAATGCCCGGCTCGGGAAAATCCACCGCAGGAAAATTAATCTCAGAGATGTCGGGGAAAGAGCTTATTGATACCGACGAGGAAATAGTTAAAGGTGCGGGAATGACTATACCCGAAATTTTTGAAAAGGGTGGAGAAGCACTTTTCAGAAGGCTTGAAAACGAAGCGGTAACAAAAGCGGTTTCAGAATTCGGAAAGATAATCGTAACGGGTGGAGGTGCGGTAAAGACCGATGCCAACTTCTTACCCGTAAAGCGTACTTCAAGAATATATCATCTTGAAAGAGACGTGTCTTCTCTCCCAAGAGAGGGCAGACCTCTTTCAAAGAATGCTGACCTTGAAAAGATGTATATTGAGAGACTTCCCTTATATATCCGTTTCAGAGATAAAGTAATAAACGTTCAGCCCCATGCCCGTGACACGGCTGAACTCATATGGAGGGATTTTTGTGAAAATTCTTGTAATTAACGGACCTAACATCAATATGCTTGGCATCCGTGAGCCCGATATTTATGGAAAAGCGACCTATTCCGACCTTGTAGAAATGATAAAGGAAAAGGCTGAAAAAGAGAATTTTGACGTTGACTTTTTTCAGTCAAATCACGAGGGTGACATAGTTGACACAATTCAAGGTGCATATAAAAAATACGACGGGATCGTTATAAATCCCGCCGCATATACTCATACAAGCGTTGCAATCCTCGACGCTGTCAAGGCAGTAGGTATTCCTACCGTTGAGGTGCATATATCCGACCCAGACACCCGTGATGAATTCAGAAAAATATCCTTTGTAAGGCAGGCGTGCATCGCCACTGTAAAGGGTAAGGGCTTTAACGGATACCTTGAAGCAATCGATATACTAAAAAATAGTCAAGCAAATTAATTTGCTTGACTATTTTTATCGAGTTTCTTATTTCTTATATACATGAGTATGTCAGCACCGACCATTATAAAGTTGAGAACGTAGAAGAAGAGCACGTACCACTTTTCGGCAAACTGTGACATATAAACGGGATTTATAAGCTTTGAGGAGATACCTGCTATGTAGCCGAAGAAAATAAGTAAGAGAAATGCAAGGCTTTTTCCTTTTGTGGTTCTCGCTTTATACGACTTGATAACGTTAAGGGGCCATGATGCGCCAAAGCTTACTATCATAATTATTTCCAAAAGTTCTGACATAATATCCTCCAAAACACAAATTTTGATATATTATAGCATATTTACTCCTCTTTTGTAAAGTAAAAAAACGGCGATTACTCGCCGTTTTTTTACTTTTTATTCAAAGTCTACTACGTTAGCCCAAGAAAGAAGGAATTCTCTTTCGTGTTCCTTGCCCTTAACAGACTGAGATGCGGCAACGATAGGCATCCATTTCTGAACGTACTGTCTTGCAGTATCGCTCTTCTTACAGAAGAGGCTCAGATATTTTTCCGCAAGCTCCTTTTCCCCTTTAAGGCAGAAAAGAAGATAGGTTCTTGCAACGTCTGCCGAAGCGTTACCCTGTGTTGCGTGTGCCCAGTCGATAACAAAGGGTGTTCCGTCTTCTCTGATTATTACATTTGAAGCGTTGAAGTCGCCATGGCACACCTTGGTATGCTTGGGAAGTCCTTCAAGGCGTGTATGAAGCTCATAGCGAGTGGTGGCGTCAAGGGTTGTTTCGGAAATCTTGCGCATCATCTTATCTTTAAGCTTATTGAGAAGAGGTGCTCGTTTGGAGTGTATCTCCATCTGAAGGTCAACGAAAAGGTCGAGATACTCTTCAAATTTTTCAGGGCTTTCCATGGTGAGCTGTGCAAGAGTCTTACCTTCAATAAACTCGGTAACTATCGCCCATTTTCCGTCGATTTTAGTAACCTCAAGAACCTTAGGTACGTTGAGACCCGTCTCTTCAACTCTTGCTTGATTAAGAGCCTCGTTGAGAATGTCTGCCTTTGAATAGCTTTCGTTGAAAAGCTTTATAGTTTTGTCTCCGTCACGGTAAATAATCTTTTCGGAGCGTTTTGCAATTATATTATCAAGTTTCATGGCTTTTCCTCCTTATATTTTATTGTGAGTGCCGTAGTAAGCATTAAGGTACATTGCCTTAATTTCACTCATTAAGGGATAACGGGGATTAGCGCCTGTGCACTGGTCGTCAAACGCCTGCTCTACCATATCGTCAAGGCGGTCAAGGAATTCCTTTTCATCGATGCCATAGTCCTTTATGGTCTTCTTTATTCCTACTCTGTCCTTAAGGTCGTTAATAGCCTTGATAAGTCTTTCAAGCTTATCTTCATCGGTCTTTCCACCAAGTCCGAGTGAGTCTGCTACCTCAGCGTAGCGTTCAAGGGTATGGGGATGGTCGTACTGAGAGAAGGTACCCATCTTAGCAGGTGTATTTTCAGCGTTGAAGCGGATTACCTCTTCGATCATAAGTGCGTTTGCCACGCCGTGAGGAAGGTGGTAGAAAGCACCAAGCTTATGGGCCATAGAGTGGCATACGCCGAGGAATGCGTTTGCAAAGGACATACCTGCCATTGTTGCGGCATTTGCCATCTTTTCACGGGCGAGAACGTCGGTCTGTCCGTTGTCGTATGCACGGGGAAGATATTCAAATACCATTTTAAGGCTTCTGAGTGCAAGGGAGTCGGTATAGTCTGTTGCAAGCATAGAAGCGTAAGCCTCAAGGGCGTGTGTAACGGCGTCTATACCTGATGCGGCAGTAAGTCCACGGGGTGCCGACATATGAAGGTCAGCGTCAACGATAGCCATATCGGGAAGTAGCTCGTAATCTGCAAGAGGATACTTCACGCCTGTCTTTTCATCTGTTATAACTGCGAAAGGAGTTACCTCCGAGCCTGTACCTGCAGAGGTAGGGATAGCTATGAAGTATGCCTTTTCGCCCATTTTTGGGAAGGTATATACACGCTTACGTATATCAATAAAGCGCATAGCCATATCCATAAAATCGGTTTCGGGATGCTCGTACATTACCCACATTATCTTTGCGGCGTCCATTGCAGAGCCACCGCCCAGTGCTATAATAGTATCGGGCTCAAAGGCTCTCATCTGAGCAGCACCCTCGGTTGCGTTGAGAAGCGTGGGGTCGGGCTGAACGTTATAGAAGGTGGTGTGCTTTATTCCCATTTCGTCAAGCTTATCTGTAATGCACTTTGTAAAGCCGTTCTGATAAAGGAATGAGTCGGTAACGATAAACGCCTTTTTCTTACCCATTACGTTTTTAAGCTCGTCAAGGGCAACGGGGAGACAGCCCTTCTTTATGTAAACCTTTTCGGGTGCTCTGAACCAAAGCATGTTTTCTCTCCTCTCGGCAACTGTTTTTATATTGATAAGATGCTTTACACCTACGTTTTCGCAAACGCTGTTTCCTCCCCAAGAGCCACAGCCAAGGGTGAGAGAAGGAGCGAGCTTGAAGTTATAAAGGTCTCCTATACCGCCGTGTGCCGAGGGGGTATTGATAACTATACGGCAGGTCTTCATTCTGTTTTCAAAGATAGAAAGTCTTTCGCCTTCTGTCTGTGTGTTGATATAAATTGAAGAGGTGTGACCGAAGCCTCCGTCGTGAACGAGTCTGTCTGCCTTTTCAAGAGCTTCCTCAAAGGTGTTTGCCTTATACATAGCAAGAACAGGAGAAAGCTTTTCGTGGGCGAATTCTTCGCAAAGCTCAACGCTTTCCACCTCACCGATAAGTATCTTCGTGTTCTCGGGAACGTCAACGCCCGAGAGTTCGGCAATCTTATGGGCTGACTGACCTACTATCTTTGCATTGAGTGCGCCGTTAATGATGATAGTCTTACGTACCTTATCAAGCTCCTCTCCTTTGAGGAAGTAACAGCCTCTGTCGAGGAATTCTTTTTTAACCTTAGCATAAAGCTTTGAGGGAACGATAACCGACTGCTCGGAAGCACATATCATACCGTTGTCAAAGGTCTTGGAATGTATAATAGAGTTTACAGCGAGCACGATATCAGCCGACTCGTCAATGATTGCGGGAGTATTTCCTGCACCTACACCGAGAGCAGGCTTACCGCTTGAATAAGCCGCCTTTACCATTCCGGGACCGCCTGTTGCAAGAATTATGTCCGCTTCCTTCATTACAAGGTTTGTAAGGTCGAGGGCGGGCACGTCTATCCAATCGATAATTCCCTCGGGAGCGCCTGCCTCTACTGCCGCTTCAAGGACAAGCCTTGCTGCCGCAATGGTAGAGTTCTTTGCTCGGGGGTGAGGGCTTATAATTATAGCATTTCTTGTTTTAAGACAAATAAGAGTCTTGAATATTGCGGTTGACGTGGGGTTAGTTGTGGGAATAACGGCGGCAACAACACCGATAGGCTCTGCTATCTTCTTTATTCCGTAAGCCTTATCCTCTTCAAGGACTCCGCAGGTTTTTGTATCCTTGTACTGATTGTAAATATATTCGGATGCATAGTGGTTCTTTATAACCTTATCCTCTACTATTCCCATGCCTGTTTCTTCAACAGCCATTTTTGCAAGAGGAATTCTTGCTTTATTTGCGGCGCTTGCAGCTGCAAGAAAAATCTTATCTACCTGCTCTTGGGTATAGGTCGCAAATTCCTTCTGAGCTTCTTTGAGACGTGCAATAGCGCTTTCAAGCTTTTCTACGCTGTCTATAATCTCACGGGTGTTCTCTGTCTTCATAGTGCTTTCTCCTTATCAAAATGTTATCAAAATATTATCAACAATCTTGTATTGTTAATATTTTAACAGACTTTTTTGGTTTTGGGAAGACAGAAAAAAAGATATACCGTTATAACAAATTCGGTATATCTTTTTTAGTAAATAGCTAACCAAAACCTAAACTATTTTAAATTCTCTTGTACTTTTTGCACAAACTTTTTATCATAATGGTTTAACTTATAGGAACGTCTGTATATAAGTATATCGCAATACGTATTGTTG
>JAZNZV010000174.1:0-10043 GCA_045595105.1 Eubacteriales bacterium
AAAATGGAGTCTTGCAGGACGTTGTACTTGGCTACGATACCCCCGAGGAGTATGCCGATGACTTCACCTTCCTTTGCTATGGCGCACTTGTTGGCAGATATGCCAACAGAATTATAAACGCCGAGTTTGAGCTGAATGGAAGGAAGTACTGCCTTGAAAAGAACAACGGTGAGCATCATCTTCACGGAAGCTTTACCTATCGATATCTTGACTCGAGGATTCTTGATGACAACAGCGTTGAAATGACCCTCGTCAGCCCACCCGAGGAGGAGGGGTATCCCGGAGAGCTTACCCTTACTCTCACCTATACGCTGAGAGACGGCGGACTTATCATAGATTATAAGGCGGTATCCACCGAGGACACCGTGGTGAACGTCACTAACCACTCCTACTTTAACTTGAACGGACAAAAGGGAGAGGGCATTGAAAACCATAGCCTTACCCTGAACGCCGATGCCTTTACCTCTCTTACCCCACAGCGTATCCTCACGGGAGAGATAGTGAAGGTGGAGGGCACATCCTTCGACTTCAGAAAGGGAGCAAGGCTTGGTGAAGCAATGGCAGGAGATGACGAGCAGATGGCTATCTTCCACAGCCTTGACCACAACTTTATCCTCAGCGAAAAAGAAGGAATGAAGCACGCAGCCACACTCTATTCCGATACAACCGGCATTTCTATGGAGGTATATACCACCGAGCCTGCAGTACAGGTCTATGTAAAGGCGGAATACCTGAAAGAAAAGATAACAGGGGAGAAAAACAGAATACATACAGCCGTATGTGTCGAGGCTCAGCACTACCCCTCATCGGTCACCTTCCCCGACTTCCCCTCAACGGTACTCAAAAAGGGTGATACATACCGACAGACCACCGAATACCGTTTCAGCGTAAAATGAAAAGATTCAAGAAGGTATATCTTGAAATAACGAATATCTGTAACATGAACTGCTCCTTTTGTCACGGCACAAAAAGAGAAAAGGCGTTTATGACAAAGGAGCACTTTTCACTTGCCCTTGAAAGGCTTCGTCCCTATACCGACTATCTATATTTTCACCTTCTCGGTGAGCCACTCTGCCACCCAAATATAAGAGAATACGTGGAAAAGGCGGCGTCTGACGGCTTTAAGGTTGCACTCACTACAAACGGCAGACTGCTTGATGAGGCGCTTGCCACCCTTCCTTTATATAAGGTGTCGGTATCTCTGCATAGCTTTGAAGAGGGAGATGACGAGGAGAGAGAAGAGTATCTTAGAAGAGTGTGTCACTTTGCAAGGCTCGCTTCGTCGAGAGGGATACTCGTGTCACTCAGACTTTGGAACAAGGGTAGCGATGCCGACAATACCACCACCGAGGAATATCTGAAAAGAGAGTTTTCCACCCCGTGGCGTGAGGGAAGAGGCACAAGCTTTACTATTGGCGACGGCATCTACCTTGAATATGCCAACCGCTTCAGCTGGCCCGACATGGGAGCAGAGGAAGAGAGGGAGAAGAAGTTCTGCTACGGCATGCGTGACCAGATAGGAGTCCTCGTTGACGGAAGGGTCGTGCCTTGCTGTCTCGATGCCGAGGGGGATATAGCCCTTGGAAATATCTTTGAAACGTCACTTGACGAAATTATAAGCTCCAAAAGAGCTGTTGACATACTTCGGGGCTTTGACAGCCGACAAGCGGTGGAAGAGCTCTGCCGAAGGTGTAAATACGCCGACAGATTTTAATAAATTGAAAAAATTAGGAAGATCTTGTAAAGCAAGGTCTTCTTTCTTTTTTCGACATTTTTCGCTTTTAATTTATGCCATTTGTAATAAAATTTTCCACTAATATGTTGAATTAGCCGAAATTTGGTTTTTAATTGGAATTAATTACCAAAACATCTTGATTTAATTGGATTTATATGGTAAAATCGAAGCACAACAAAAAAGACAGGAGAAAACCTATGAATGCAGTTAAAAGAATTAAGGTCTATATCGTTGACTCCAACAGCGATTACAGATACGTATGTGCCGATAATTTAAGAAAGGAGGGCTTCGACGTAGTAGGGGACAGCGGAGATGGCAGGCAAGCACTCGGGGACATCTCCCGCTTTCTCCCCGATGTAATTCTTGTTGACCTTTGGATTCCCGGACTTGACACTCATTGTCTTATGAATGAGGTGCATAAGCTTGACACGGGCTATAATCCCGAGTTCATACTTGTGACGGGTATTAACAACCGACGAATGATAGAAGAAACCATTAATATGGGAGCGGCAGGCTGTATTGTAAAGCCGTTTGAATATTCAAGTCTTGTGTTTAAAATAAAGGAGATAATGGAACGCTCCACCTGTAATATGATTTACGGTGTCAGCGACAATGCCGACTTTGAGCTTGAAGCGCAGGTGACACAGGTCATACATCAGATAGGTATTCCCGCACACATAAAGGGCTATCAGTATCTCAGATGCGCTATTATGATGGTTGTAAATAACAACAGAATTATAAATGAGGTGACAAAGACACTATATCCTACCGTTGCCACAAAATTCGGCACAACACCTTCACGTGTAGAACGTGCAATCCGCCACGCAATAGAGGTTGCATGGGACAGAGGTGACGTAGACATGCTCAACTCATATTTTGGATACACCGTCCAAAACTCCAAGGGTAAGCCAACAAACTCCGAGTTTATTGCAATGATAGCCGATAATTTAAGACTAAAAATGAAAAGCCGTAGTATGGTTAATTAAAAAAGAGCCTTCATCAGAAGGCTCTTTTCATATCCTGCTCGGCGAAACACCGTATTTCTTCTTAAACGCACGGCTGAAATACAATGGGTCGGTGTAGCCCACCGACAGCGCAAGGTCTGTGATGCTCTTGACGTTTGCGCTCTCTATTATGTCCATAGCGTGTGATATCCTTGTGGCGATGACGTACTCCTTTGGAGTCATTCCGAACTTTGAAATAAATATTCTTCTGAAATAGGTGTCGGAAATTCCACACATTCTGTGCAGCGAGTCGGTTTTAAGCTCGGGGGAGAAGATATTTTCCTTTAAATGCTTTATGGCGGGCTCGATTATGTCCGCCTTTATTTTTGCCGAATACTCGGCATTTTCAATACTTGAAATATATGAGATAATGCTGTAAAAAAGTGAGTAGCATTTATATTTTTCACTTTGCGTTCCAAATTTCCAAAGAGTAGGGAAGTGGCTTATAATATACGCCTTGTCGGTAAAATTCTCCATGGGGAATACTCTGATGTCGGCATCCTTCACTTCCCCTTCAAAGGCAATGCTCAGGTACTCGCAAGGATACTCCGACGTTCTTTTGAATTCATAGCTTGCCCCTTTGGGCAAAAACGCCATTTCACCCTCACGTATCACGTGGGTCTTATCTTTCGTTATATATGCCCCCACTCCTGCCGTTCTGAAAACAAAGGAGTGGTTCTTTTTGCTCTCTATTTTATTGTAGTCACGGGTGGTCCCTTTAGAGGAAGAAAGCAGTTTTAAATTTTCTATATTATCAAACATGGTATTTTCTCTCCCTGAAATTTCAATTTGATTTTACCATAATTTTAAACTCTTTTCAATAAGACTCCATAAACTTTAGTTCGGAAAAATCCATATAGTTGGGTTTTATCTATTTGAAAAAGCGAAACTGCGTATTATAATGTCGTGTAAGGGGTGAAGAAAATGAAAAGAAAAAACGTTGAGATGTGCGAAGGCTCACTCTTTTTAAATATTATAAAATTTGCAATACCCTTTATGATAACGGGAATTTTACAGCGTCTGTATAACTCCGCTGACATAATCGTCGTTGGACGTTGGGGAGGGGAGGACGCCCTTGCGGGAGTGGGAGCCTCGGGCTCACTTATAACTCTTGTAATGGACCTGCTTCTCGGACTATCCATGGGTATCAGCGTAGTGCTCGGCAAGGCGCTTGGTGAAAAGAATGACTTAAAGGTAGAGAAGACCGTACATACTTCTATTTCTCTTAGTATTATAGGCGGTGCCATAGTGTCTCTGGTTGGTATAGTCTTTGCAGAGCCACTTCTCTCGCTTACCGACGTACCCGACAGCGTAATGCCACAGGCAAAGCTTTATATGCAGATTATGTTTGCAGGAAAAATTCCTGCGATGATGTACGTTTTCGGCTCGGCTATCCTTCGTGCAAAGGGTAACACTAAAGCCCCCATGTATATTATAACTGCAACGGGAATTGTAAATATAGTGCTCAACATTCTTTTCGTTGCAGTCTTCGGGATGAAAGCCGATGGCGTGGCGCTTGCTACCGTCATCTCACAGATACTTAACGCCGTAGCGGTCATACATATCCTCACACGTGAAGAGGACGCCACAAGGCTTGACTTCAAAAAGCTTCGGGTACACACAGATATCTTTCCCGAAGCACTTAAAATCGGACTTCCTGCAGGAATACAAAGCTCGGTCTTCGGAGTTGCTAACGTTATAATTCAGACGGGCGTAAACGGCTTTGGCGACTCGGTTATTGCAGGCTGTTCGGCGGCAGGAAATATTGTGGGATATTATTACTTCTGCCTTCATACCTTCAACGTGGCGGCAGTTTCCTTCGTTAGTCAGAACGTGGGAGCAAGGAAGTTCGACAGAGTGAAAAAGACGGTAGGCTGTTGCGCTTTGTACGTTGTAGCCGTCTGGATAATAGAGCTACTCGTCACCGTTTTCCTTGGCGAATTCCTTATGAATATCTATGCTCCCGGCAACGCCGAAGCCATACGCACAGGACTTATCAGAATGCAGATAGTAGGTAACACCTACGTCCTCTGCGGTCTTATGGAGGTGTTCAGCGGAAGCCTTCGAGGTCTTGGCTACTCTACCTCAAGCATGGTTATGTCGGTGGCTGGAGTGTGTGGAATAAGAATACTTTGGGTCATGACAGTATTTAAAAAAATCGGGACTCTTGAGTCCCTCTATATGGCAATGCCCCTTTCATGGCTTGGCACACTAATAATGCAAGCCGCTCTCTACTTCTTTGTGACACGCCCCCGAAGATTGCAGGAGCATTATCATACGTAGAAAAAATCCTCTCATCTGAGAGGACTTTTTTCTACTGCTTTTGTTTGTAAGGCTTGCCCAATATACCACAGCACTCCTGCCATAACAAGGGCACTTATATCAAGTATTCCCGCAGGAACGCTGTCCTTCATAAACACCGAATATGAAATCACCTTCAGTACGGGCACCGATACTGCCTCGGCGAGGAAGTATAAGGAAAGTGCTTTTACGTTTACTCCCACCTTGTATAGGTTAAGCTCTTCCTTCAATAGTAAAAAGATTTTCTCCACGTTTCGCAGTATCACGAACAGGAAGAGAAAAGCAACTATTCCGGTAGACAGCTCAAAGAGTGAGAGAGCATTGTTTCTTATATTTGTGATAAAGGGCTCGTAAATCCTCACGTTATCGAAGAATTTAATGAACTTGTTTGGCATGATAGTCAGCCAGACAAGGCTGACGGTCTGTAAGAAGATAGCAACAACTATCAATATATATGCAATTTTAGAGCCGAGAGCAATCCTCTCGGCAGCTTTTTTAAGTCTTTCTGAACTCATATTTACCTCTGTAAGTTTTAACTGATGTGTAGATACCACGCAAATAGATTATACAGTCATTGTCGTGTTTTGTCAAGTACAGCTTCGGCACACAGTATTCCGTCAAGAGCAGATGAGATGATACCGCCGGCATAGCCTGCCCCTTCGCCTGCAGGGAAAAGCCCGATTAAGTCCTCCGCTTCATATCCTTCTCGCAGAATCTTAACAGGGGAGGTAGTGCGTGTTTCGGGACCTGTGAGAATTGCGTCGGGGTAAAGGTAGCCCTTCTTGTAGTCTCCCATGTCCTTCAGCCCTTCACGAAGAGTCTCAGTAATAAAGTGTGGCAGGTAGTTGTCGGGTGAGGAGAATATAGTTCCGGGAGCATAGGTTGGCATCACATCACCGAAAGCCACGCTTTCACGAAAGGCAAGAAAATCCTCAAGCCTTATAACGGGTGCTTTGTAGCTATGCGAAAGGGCATAGGCACGCCTTTCTATCTCTCTTTGAAGTGTAAAACCCGAAAGAGGATGTGAGGAGGGAAAGTCAGAAGGAAAGACGCTGACGAGGAGCGCTGTGTTGGCGTTTTTGCCGTCACGCTTGAACTCACTCATACCATTGGTGCAAATGCCACCCTCCTCGGATGCCGCAGGCACAACAAAACCACCGGGACACATGCAGAATGTGTAGAGCGAACGCCCATTTTTCAGATGCGTCACCATCTTGTAATCTGCCGCACCAAGCTCTGCCATACCACGGTATTCAATTTCGTTTATGAGGCTTTGCGGATGCTCTATTCTCACTCCGATACCAAATCCCTTTTGCTCCATCTTCACGCCCTCGTCAAATAGGGCAGAGAAGGTGTCTCGGGCACTGTGACCTATGGCGAGAATTACACTGTCGGTTGCTATCTCACAGAGAGCTCCATCCTTTGTATAGATTACTCCAGTCACCTTACCGCTTTGAATTACAGGCCTTTCAAATTTAGCCCCGAAGATAATCTCACCGCCCAGCGACTGGATTTTCTGCCGAAGGTTCACTATAACACGGTGAAGCACGTCACTTCCTACGTGAGGCTTCTCAAGGTAGAGTATAGACTCATCAGCCCCCGCACCAACAAGCTCGTCAAGTATAAAGCGTCGCCTTTGGTCTTTAAATCCTACCTTGAGTTTTCCATCGGAGAAAGCACCTGCTCCCCCTTCACCAAACTGTATATTTGACTCGGGGTCGAGAACTCCCGTAGCTTTAAAAAGGTCTACGTCACGGATTCTGTCCTCGGTCTTTTTGCCTCTTTCGAGAACAATAGGTCGTAGCCCTGCCATAGCAAGTACCAGCGCCGAAAATATCCCTGCAGGACCGAAGCCCACCACAACGGGATGGCACGAAGAGGAAGAGAACGATACCTTGTAGGGCGTGAGGTCCTCTCTTGTCACTCCTTTTTTTCGCATGATTAGAGCAAGCTTCTCTTCAATAGCCTCGTCAAGAGATACAAGAAAGGTTGCCTTGAAGTAGACTTCATTTTCTTTTTTTACCGTCTCACGGCGGTCAAGTATTATCTCTTTGGCACTGTCAATTTTGAGAAACTCTAAAACTTTTCTTTCACAGTATTCCCTTGTGTAATCAAGAGGAAGCCTTATATTGGTAACTTTAAGCATTTCTTTGTCCTTTGTTATTTTGTACCTACATTATACTATAATTTTATAAAATTATCAAGGTAATAAAAAAACGTAATAGAATATAACTAATATAGCATATCCTACTACGTTTTGTGATTTTAAAAGCTTGGCTTGGCAAGGAATTCTCTGAGTCTTTCGCTCTTTGGATTATCGAATATTTCTTCGGGAGTTCCCTCCTCTTCGATAACGCCACCCGACATGAAGATGACCTTGTCCGACACCTTCTTTGCAAATTCCATTTCATGGGTAACTATTACCATGGTTCTGTCAGAGCTTTTAAGCTCCTTTATTACTCTGAGTACCTCTCCCGTAAGCTCGGGGTCGAGAGCCGAGGTGGGCTCGTCAAAGCAGAGTATATCGGGCTCAAGAGCAAGCGCACGTGCTATTGCAACTCTCTGACACTGACCTCCTGACAGCTCACATGGGTAGTGATGATACTTGTCACTCAGTCCCACCGTGTCAAGAAGCTCACGTCCTCTTGCTTCAATCTCCGAAAGTGCCCTCTTTTTATCAGCCCTTGAAAGGCTTTTCGGAAGCTTGAGTTCAAGAGCAAGAGTTACGTTTTTGAGAGCAGTATACTGTGGGAAGAGATTAAAGGACTGGAATACAAGCCCGAAATGAAGTCGGTACTCACGTACCTTAGCGTCACTCACCTTGCCGAGAGTGTCGTGGAAAAGCTCCTCGCCACCTACCGAAATCGTTCCGCTGTCAGCGGTCTCAAGGAAATTCAGACAGCGAAGAAGTGTGGTCTTACCGCTTCCCGATGAACCGATAATGGAGAGCACCTGTCCCTTTTCAAGAGTGAAATCCACTCCTTTAAGTACACTTGTCTTTCCGAATTTTTTCGTTATGTTGTTTACTTCAAGAAATGCCATGATCCCACCCCCTTAAACCTTGTAGTAGTTCAGCTTTCTTTCAAAGAAGCCGAAGAGAAGAGTGAGTATACCTACAAAGGCAAGATAGAAGACTGCCGTGTAGAAGAGAGGCCACATGAGACCGTAGCCTGCAAAGTTCTGCGCCGCCTGAATAAGCTCTACTATCATGATAACACGTGCAAGAGCCGTGTCCTTAACAAGGGTAATGACCTCGTTTGACATAGGGGGAAGAATTCTCTTTACAACCTGCATGAGTATGACCTTGAAGAAGATTTGTGCTTTCGTCATACCCAGCACCTGTCCCGCCTCGTACTGACCCTTTGCAATACTCTCTATTCCTCCTCGGTAAATCTCCGAGAAGTAACAAGCGTAGTTAATCACAAAGGCGGCAATAACCGACGAAAATCGTGACAGTATGGGTTCGCCGAGAAGGAATCCGGGCACGTAAAAGAATATGATGACCTGAAGCATCAAGGGAACCCCTCGTATTATCCATACGAAGGTCTTTACCACAAAGCTCAGAGGCTTAAATTTCGACATAGAGCCGAATGCTATCACCAAACCTAAAGGAAGCGCTAACACGAGTGTTAGCGCAAATATCAGGCAGGTGAGCTCAAGTCCTTCAAGAAGACTTAAAGTAACTCTCCAAAAATCCATTATTTATTTCCTTTATTATAGCATAAATCTTATTCGATGGTTTCTGTTACGCTGAGTACGTTCTCGAAGCCGTACTTTGTAGCAATTTCCATAAGCTTGCCGTTTTCGTTAAGAGTCTTGATAGCGTCGTTTACCTTAGCTGTAAGGTCGCTGCCCTTCTTGAAGCCTACGGCGTAGATCTCAGAGTCAAGCTCGATTGCTTCAACGATTGCAAGGTCAGCGTAGTCGCCCTGGCCACATACGTTCTTGGCAAGAATGATATCAACTACCGCAAAATCAACTGCACCTGATTTTACTTCTGTGAATGCGTTGATCTGTGCTGTTGTGGATGCAATCTTATCAGCGTCTGTTACAGTCTCAGCATAAGCTGCACCGGCACTTCCGCCTTCAACACAAGCAGTCTTGCCACTAAGGTCAGCCTCAGATGTGATTTCAGCAAGCTTGTCAGCCTTAACTACAACGCACTGCTGATTGAGCATGTAACCGTAGGAGAAATCAACAAGGTCTGAACGCTTGATCTCGACGCCGTTAACCTTGTCTGTGGAGTTAGCGGTAAATCCGTTCCAGATACAGTCGATAGCACCCGAGTTAACCTCGTTGTACTTCTGTGACCAGTCAATAACCTGGAATTCTGCCTTCATACCGATGAGCTCAGCAACAGCTTCAGCGAATTCAGACTCAAAGCCTATCCACTTGCCGTTCTCGTCCTGCTCGTTGAGTCCGGGGATAATTGTAACACCGCAGGTAAGAACCTCAACTGTTTCACCGTTTTCGTTTACTACTACGTCATTCTTTTCTTCTGCCTTCTCACAGCCTGCGAAGCAAAGCACAAGCATAAGAGAAGCGAGAATAAGCGCTAAAAGCTTTTTCATTGTTTTGTCCTCTTTTCTTTTTTTGATGTGACAAGTATAGCATAGCTTTTTCTTTAATGCAATAGCACTTTAGCAAATTAAAGTGATAAAACGCTAAATTTGTTACAACTGCACAAAACAAGCTCTGATTATCAAGCAACTTGCTTAATAATTGTAGCTTGGGATAGATAATTAATAATTGATGTAGATTTTTTCTTAGCAAAATCTAACGCTCTTTTGCACTCTTCACTCTTCAATATTCAATATTCATTACTTTCACAAAGTGAAAAATAAAAAATGTGTAATCTTACACAAATTTTTCCTTGACATTGTTAAATTTCTGTGGTACTTTTACCTTAGTGGAAAATTACCTTAGTGTATCTATACCCACAAGGGTAATTTTAAAAAACAAACAACTGGGTTACATTTGAATATAACATACGGGCGCTCGCA
>JAZNZV010000175.1:0-2650 GCA_045595105.1 Eubacteriales bacterium
CTCCTTGGCTCACAGAACGACATGGCTACGATCCGACTTCTTTTTCTTCAACGTTTCCCGAGACGTTATTTTGCACGTCTGTGTCGGGCTTTTCCGTTTCGGTCTTGCAAGAAACAAGAGTGAAAAGCAGAACTAAAATTAAAATGAGACTCAGCTTTTTCATATTATATTTCCTTTCTTTTTAAAAAATAAAACGCCCTCGTCTGAGAGCGTGACAAAAGACGGATACCACGTATCCACACTCTGACCGCCTCTCCTCCATTTGCCCAAGGTGAGTTAATGGGTCTGACCTAAGTAAGCATTCCGACTGTAACGGCAATGACTGTTGCCACGGAATTTCACCGCAGTTTCCTTATCTAAGGTCGAATTTATATTATCATATATTCTTTAAAAATGCAAGACTTTATCCGAGATGACTTCCTACGGTATTTGCAACGGCAATGAGATTGCCAAGCTCGTCCTTTACCGAAATCTCATAAAAGCAGTTCCTTTTTCCGTCCTTGAGAAGCCTTGCTTCGGCGATTATTTTATTCCCCTTCACGGTTCCCATAAAGGAAATATTTGTGGATGCGGTGACGGTTATAGGACTGTCGGGTCTGTTGGCGGCTACCGCAAAGGTAAAGTCGGCAAGGGTAAAAATCGCTCCCCCCATCACTTGGTTTGCCGCATTCCTGTGGCGTGAATCGAGAGCAAGAGAGCACCTTGCCCACTTGTCCCCTATCTCTTCGATGACCGCACCCGTGCTGAGGGTGGCAAAAACGTCGCCACGAAAAAATTCTCTTACCTTTTCAAGCTCTGACATAGCCTTTTACTCCTTGATTTACCCTTGAGTTTGTAGTATACTACTTTATATAACAACTCACGAGGTCTGAATTTTGAAAAAATTAACTCTTAAAAATATTGTACTTTCGGTGGCGGGTGCCTTTATCATGGCATTCGGACTTTATGAAGTGCACTCCTTTTCGGGAGTAACCGAGGGCGGAGTACTTGGCGCATCACTTCTTCTGAAAAATACTCTTTCCCTTTCCCCTGCCCTGACCAGCTTCGTTATGAACGCTGTCTGCTATTTTATAGGCTTTAAAATACTTGGAAAGACCTTTCTCGTCTATTCGGGAATAGGCGCCATTTCCTTTTCTGTAAGCTACAGCCTTCTCGAAAAGACCGAGCCACTCCTCGACCTTTCCCCCTACCCTCTCATAGCGGCGATTGTTGGTGCCCTGTTTATCGGTGTGGGGGCAGGACTTTCGGTGAGAGCGGGAGGTGCACCCAGCGGTGACGACTCACTTGCCATGGCACTGTCAAGAAAATTCAAGGTCAAAATCGAGACGGTGTATCTCGTCAGCGACCTGACGGTTCTCGCTCTGTCCCTCTCTTACATACCCGTGAGGAGAATACTCTACTCTCTTCTCTCGGTAATTCTGTCGGGAAAAATAATTGGTATCGTTGAACGCTTTAAAAGGAAATAGCCTTATTTTAAGTCGTTCTTTATAGCTTCCTTGAATTCCCCAAGGTCCACCTTTATCATGGTCTCAACTTGGTTTATCTTCCAGATGAGGTGCTCCTCGTCGGCAAGGTATTCCATAGACGGCTCCCAGCCAAGCCTTGAATTAAGTCTTACAAGAGGTATAGCCGAGCGGGTATTTTCTATTTCCTCTCTTGCTATTCTCTCCATTTCACAAAGGTGCTCGTTCATCTTATAAGGATCCTCTTCAGCATAGAATTTCGTTTTTTCTGTGCTGAATTTTTTTGTGTTTATAGTAGTTCTCACCGAGCATCTTATATATTTTCCAAGGTCGATAAGCTCCTCTAAAGCATCGTTTTTATTCTTTATGTTTTCAAGGATTTCTATACCTTTTGTCAAAAGCTCCTCCATCTTCATGAAGGACTTCGTCTCGTGGGGCATTCTTATCTGTGGCATACTCAGGTCGGAGTGCCCCGTTCTTCCGTAGCCGATATAACTTGGTACAAGAACGCCGGGTCTCGACCCGAAGTGAGCGTAGGGAGCACAGGGCGGTGTCTGACTTCCCCAGAAGCAAAGAGGATAACCGGGACCGATTCTCAGTCCACCGTATTGGTCGGCACCTGTGGCTATCAAGTAGGTTATAGCCTCACTCCAAATTTTCAGCGCCTCGTCCACCGTCAAGGCGTTCTCCTTTCCATATTCCGAAGAGATAATATCGAGAAGAGCGTCTCTGTTATCCTTTGTGGAAACAGTAAAGTTTGCCTTTGCAAATTGACTTATAAACGAGGGGTAAAAGCCGTAGTGGTGAGACTCCATAATACCGCAAAGCCCATACTCGTCGTGGCACTTTTTCATATTGTCGTAACGCTTTTTCCACTGATAAGGGAAGGGCTCGTAGGGTATCGTTCCGAAGTCCCAGGTAAGACCGCCCGTGTTGACCATGGAATAAAGGCGAATGCCGTTTTCCTTCGCCGCTTTTGCCTCCGATAAGAAATATTTACCGGGACCTGTGAGTGAAAGAGTATAGTCGGCGCTTCTTTCGGTAACGCCGTCCTTAACGTAGCTCTCGTGCATCTCGAAGGTAGCAAGGAGTGATACGTCACGGGGCATATTCTTTATGAGGTTTACTCGGTATTCCTCGGGTGCCCAACCCCAGTTGTAGCTCCACAGCACTACGTCGGCGTCCTT
>JAZNZV010000176.1:0-4722 GCA_045595105.1 Eubacteriales bacterium
GGAAGAGGAAAGCGTTGCTGTAACGGGTATTGCCCTTAACGGTGACGTTATTACAGTGGACACCGAAAAGGGAAGCTTCGACGTCAAGGCAGAAGCTCTTGACAACTACTTCACCTTTGAAGTGATATCCGATATGCCCGATGGCATTTACAAGGCGTACATGGCATACGTTAAGTATGACTACGACTACCTTGACAAGAAAAACACTGCAGCGGTGACTATCCCCATCACTATATGGGTTGACCCTTACTATTATCCCGACGGAAAAAGCCGTGAGACCATGGGCAGGCTTTACCCTCACCTTGGTGTCAAGGGTGCAAAGCTTGGTCTCATCATTGCTCCCATTATCGAGCACCGTGACCTTATAAAGGAGGTTACTCTCACGATTGATAAAAGCACGGGTATCCGTTCAACAACAGGCGGTGCCTGGGGTAGAGACTCAAGGCTCAACTTCTCCAACTACACCATTCAGGGTGAGTCCTCTAAGGAGTTTATCAGGGATAACATAGCGTATTTCAAGGAAATAGGCGTTGACCAGATAGACCTTCACCAAGGTGCGGGAACTGTTCGTCAAGGTGACTTCAAGTTTCAGAGATACGAAAACGGTGCAGAGTTTAAAAAGCACGTTTCCGACGTTCTCGAAGCAAACGGCATGACAGCAGGGCTTCACTCCTACTCCTTCTACATTGCATATAACTGTGACACTCTTCTCTCAAAGCCCGAAAATCTGCGTCAGCTTAAAATTATGGGCAATTACACTCTTGCAGAGGAAATAAATGCCGATGATATGTTCTTGACGCTTGAAGAGGGCACAGAAAATATTCCAACCGACAGAGGATTTTGCCGTACAAACTCTCCCTTCGTGCTTATAGGTGATGAGCTTATCTGCTTCGATATCACGAAAGACGGACTTAAAATCACCCAAAGAGGTGCCGCAGGAACAAAGGCAACCTCTCACAAGAAGGGGGACGCCGTCAAGCACGTTGAAGGACACTATCACGGACTTGTGCCCGAGTTTGGCTCAGAGCTTTTCCTTGAGGTTGCAAGAAACACAGGTAAGGCATATACCGAGGGTGGCTTCAAAATGATTTACCTTGATGCCCTCGACGGAATTTGCTATCATTGCGACAGGGCAAACGAGGCCTGGTTCTACATGGCTCAGTTCGTTTGCGAGGTGCTCAAATACTGTAACGTTGACCCCGTTCTTGAAGGCGCTTCCTTCATGCCCTCCATGTATGCGGCACGTGGAAGAATAGGCGCTTGGGATACTCCCTACCGTGGTTACAGAAACTGGAATCTGAGACATACAAATTCTAATAAAGCGTACATTGACCGTTATTCTGCTCCCATTCTCGGTTGGTACAACTACTATCCCATGACAGACAATTATCCTGCAAACGAGCACACAAAGTATCACCATACCGACTCTATCGAGCACATGGGCTCACTTGCTATAATGTATGACTTCTCCAACGTTTTCAACGGCATTGGTAAGAGTCATCTTGTAAGATACGCAGGTATGAGACGCAACATTGCCCTTTACAAGAAGTACGACGACCTTCGTAAGGCTCAGTACTTCTCGGAGGACTACCGTCAGAAGCTTATCGACGGACCTTACGAGTACCACCTGAAGGAAAAGCGTGGCGGTAAGTGGACCTTCGTTGAAAAGGACTATCAGTACGCCAAGCTCTTCGACCTTTCCGACCCTGCAAGAAACGTGGGTGACTTCAAGAACCCCTTCGGAGCGCAGGTGCCCTTCGTGAGAATTGAAGCTATGCACTCAACTCTCTACCGCAATCCCATGGTCATGATGAAGCTTGACGAAAATGCCGACCTTCTTTCTCAGAAGCTGAGCGTTAAATATGGCACAGAGATAAACTTTAAGGAAAACCTTGCTAAGACCGTAAAGGTATTTGGCAACGGCAAGGGCGGTAAAATTGCCATTAAGGTAAGATGCGCCACCAACTCAGAGCTGGGATACGGCGAATATATAGTGGACGTTAATTTTAAGGGCTGGAGAGAGTTTATTCTTATCGAGTCGGACAACGGTGAGAGAAATGACCACGAATTTGAAAAGAATGAAAGCCTCTATGCTATCTTCCGATCCTCTCTCAACAACGACAGAACAACAGGCATTGACATTGAGACCGAAGGCGATATGACAGGTGTCAGAATGTCCTCCATCATCGCTTACGAGCACGTTCACGAGGTATATAAAAACCCCGTTGTAAGAATTGGTGAGAGCTGGATTCAGTTTGAATGCGAGCTTCTCTCAGGCGAATTTGTTGAATGGGACGGTGTGACTGCTAAAACCGTTGACCGCTTTGGAAACGAGCGTCCTATCTGGTGTTCCTCTGACAGCTTCAAGGCACCAAGAGGTAAGTTTAAGGCTTCCCTTGAAGCAAGAGCCCTCAACCGCACAACACCTCGCATGCAACTGACTCTCGGCTTTACAGGTAAAGAGGTCAAGTAAATCATTAATTAAAAAAGGTGAAAAATCCATAATTTTTCACCTTTTTTTCTATTGACTTTAGTGCATATTTATGGTAAGGTAAACTTGTAAATGGAAGCTTTTGGGCAAAGCCCGAAAGCAACCAAAATTTTGCATTTTGCATTCAATTAAAGTGGAGGAAATTTATTATGGCAGCAATCAAGGAGCTCGGGAACTCTATCGTTCTTGAGAACAACCGTGCCGAAATCGTCCTGTCGAAAAAGGACTCTCTTGTTGAAAAGGTAATCGACAAGAAAACAGGTAAAGACATCAGAGGAGAAGAAACAAAATTCTTTAATTTTCTCACAAGAGAAAAGGAAGAAGCAGCAAAGGTTTTGTCCCTTTCTTTAAAAGGCGACATCATTACAGTTGAAACCGAAAAGGGTGCTTTTGATATCAAGGCCCTTGCATTTGACAACTATTTCACTTTTGAGGTAGTTTCAAAGATGCCCGAAGGCATTTATCAGATGCATTTTGCACATATCAAGTATGACTATGACTATCTTGATAAGAAGAACACAGGTGCAGTAATTATCTCCATGACTATCTGGGCTGACCCTGTTCATTACCCCGATGCTAAGCAAAAGGAAACCTACTCAAGAGTACTTCCTCACCTTGGCGACGTTGAAGCTAAAATTGCTCTTATCATCGCTCCCATCATCGAGCAGGGCGACATTATAAAGGAAGCTTCTCTTACTATCGACAGAAACAAGGGTATTGTTTCAAAGACAGGCGGTGCCTGGGGAAGAGATTCAAGACTCAACTTCTCGGATTACACCATTGTTACAGAGTCATCCAAGGAATACATTGATGACAACATCGAATACTTCAAGTCTATCGGCGTTGACCAGATCGACTTCCACCGTTTCCCCTACACCTTCCGTCAGGGTGACTTCAAGTTCTACCGTTATAAGGATGGCGCAGAATTCAAGAAGAACGTTTCCGACGTACTTGAAAAGAACGGCATGACCGCAGGTCTTCACACCTACTCCTTCTACATAAACTATGACGTTGAAACAATTCTTTCCAAGCCCGAAAACCTCAGACAGATTAAGGTTATGGGTGAATATACTCTCGCAGAGGATGTTGCAGAGGACTTTACAGGTCTGTTTAAGATTGAAGAGGACTTCCACACAATTCCCACTGACAGAGGCTTTTGTAAAAACAACTCTCCCTTCTTCCTTATGGACGACGAGCTTGTAAGATTTGATATCACTCCCGAGGGACTTAAGATTACAGGCAGAGGTACAGCAGAATCAAAGAAGAGTGCTCACAAGAAGGGACTTGTTATCAAGCATCTTGAAGGACACTACGGAGGACTTACTCCCGTACTCGGTTCAGACCTCTTCCTTGAAATTGCAAGACTTACCGCAAAGGCATACAACGAGGGTGGCTTTAAGATGATTTATCTTGATGCTCTCGACGGTATGCACCACCACTGTGACAGAGGACAGGAGGACTTCTTCTATCTTGCACAGTTCGTATGCGAAGTACTTAAAAACTGTAAGGTTGACCCCGTTATGGAGGCAGCTACCTTCATGCCCTCTATGTGGGCTTGCCGAGGCAGAATCGGCGCTTGGGATACTCCTTACCGTGGATACAGAAACTGGAACCTTCGTCACGTTAAGTCAAATCTTGATTTCGTTGACCGCTATCAGGCTCCTATCATGGGCTGGTACGACTACTATCCCACAACTGACAAATATCCCGCAAACGAGCATACAAAGTATCACCACACCGACTCTATGCATCATCTGGGCTCTCTTGCTCTTATGTATGATTTCGGCAACGTATTCAACGGCACAAGAAAGGAGACCATTGCAAGAATAGCAGGTCTCAAGAGAAATATAGATATCTACAAGAAGTACGACGACCTTCGTAAGGCTCAGTACTTCTCCGAGGACTACCGTCAGAAGCTTATCGACGGACCTTACGAGTACCACTTGAAGGAAAAGCGTGGCGGTAAGTGGACCTTCGTTGAAAAGGACTATCAGTTTGCTAAGCTCTTCGACCTGAAGGACAGTGCAAGAAACATAGGTCACTTCAAGAATCACTTTGGAGCGCAGGTGCCCTTCGTGAGAATTGAAGCAATGCACTCTACTCTTTATCAGAACCCCATGGTTATGATGAAGCTTGACGAGAACGCTGACCTCAATACTCAGAAGCTTTCTGTACGCTATGGCTGTGAGATAGACTTCTCCAACAATCTTGCAAAGGTTGTAAGGGTTAAG
>JAZNZV010000177.1:0-7097 GCA_045595105.1 Eubacteriales bacterium
GGCTCCGATCCGACTTGGGGTGGGAAAGTGCAGTACACGGGAATGCAAAAAGGGATTTCGCTCACGGGTATTGAGTATCTTATAGCAGTACTCCTTACCCTTGCAGTCGTATCTTGCGTGGAAGTCCTCGTCTGCCTCTTCACAGTCCTTTAGCGCTATGGTTGGAGGAAGAAGGGCGTTCATTCCTCTGACGATACCCTCGGGGGAGATAGCCCTTTGGGTTTTTATATTGCATACGTAGTTTTCGGCATGCACCTTACTGTCGGTACGGCTACACCCCGTAACACTTACGCTGCCACCGAAGAAGCGTTCTGCCGTTTCGGTGAGTGTTCCCTGTACGGTGGGAGCGTTCTTCTGAAACTGCCACCCCGAAAAGTGGGAGCCGTCAAATAAAAGGGTTACTTTATAATTCATTTATCGCCTCATATAGAGAGTGTAGTGGGAATTGTATTAAAATAAAATATACACACTGTGAAGAGGAGCGCCACTACAAGGGCAACAACGTCTCTTGCGTGCATCTTCAGCTCCTTCATACGTGTTCTTCCCTCGTCACCACGGTAGCAACGGCACTCCATAGCCACCGCAAGCTCATCGGCACGTCTGAATGCCGAGATAAAGAGTGGTATGAGTATTGGCAGGAACGCCTTTGCCTTCTTCATGAGTCCGCCCTCGTCAAAGCCTGCACCTCTCGCCTTCTGAGCGTTTATAATCTTATCTGTCTCTTCAAGAAGAGTGGGAATGAAGCGCAAAGCTATGGTCATCATCATAGCGAACTCGTGGACGGGCACTCTTATCTTCTTCAAGGGTGAGAGAAGTCTCTCTATTCCGTCGGTGAGAGCTATGGGGGAGGTGGTATAGGTGAGAATGAGAGAAGTGCCCACGATGAGACTTATAATTCTCACTATCATAAACACCGCCGTCTTTACACCTCTGGGGTAGACGGTGATAAAGAGCCAATCAATGAGGGGTGCTTCATCAGCTTTGGTGAAAAAGATATTTATTACCGCCGTGAATATAACGATAACAAGTACGGGCTTTATGCTCTTTAAAACTATTTTATAGGATATTCCCGACACTGCCGTTAAAAGTATTACCGACAGGAGTAAAAAAGCGAAGGAATATACATTTTTGGCTATAAAGACCGATACTGCAAAGATGAGCACGGCTATTATCTTTATTCTCGGGTCGAGTCGGTGGAGAATGGAGTTACCCGAAAAATACTGACCCAGAGTTATGTCCTTTAACATTATGCTATCCTTTCAGGGCTTTCATTATGGCATCAAAGGCTCTGTCAACGGTGTATATGCCGTCGGCGTCAATAAGTCCCTTTGACGAAAGCTTGTTTGTCATAGAGGTTATCTGAGGAATGAGGAGTCCCGATGACTCGATGAGCTCTGCATGGCAGAACACCTCGTCAACAGTACCCGAGATGAGCACTCTGCCCTCTTTCATAACTACGATATCGTCGGCATACATCGCCATGTCCTCCATACTGTGAGATATGAGGATAACGGTGGCGCCTCTTTCCTCCTGCCATTTTCTGATACCGCCGAATATTTCGTCACGACCTCTTGGGTCAAGACCTGCGGCAGGCTCGGCAAGGACTATCACCTGGGGCACCATTGCCATAATTCCCGCAATGGCAACTCTTCTCTTCTGTCCTCCCGAAAGCTCGAAGGGAGACTTATCAAGTAGCTCCTCGTCAAGTCCCACAAACCTTGATGCAGACAGTACCCTTCTTTTTATCTCGTCCTCGTCAAGTCCCATGTTAGAGGGACCGAAGGCTATATCACGGAAAACCGTTTCTTCAAAAAGCTGATATTCGGGATACTGAAAAACAAGTCCGACACGGAAGCGTACCTTGCCTATCTCGTGGGGATTTTCAAATATGTCCTTGCCGTCAAGAAGCACCTTTCCCGAGGTGGGTCTGAGCAGTCCGTTAAGTAGCTGTGCTACCGTTGACTTGCCCGAGCCGGTATGTCCGATAATTCCTGTTGTACGCTTTTCTTTAAACTCTATTGAAACCTCTGACAAAGCCTCTTTTTCAAAAGGTGTGTCGGGGCTGTATACGTATGACACGTCTTCAAGTCTGAGTGTTCCCAAAATTTTTACCTCTGTTTATGCTCTAAAATAAGTTTTTCTATTGCCTCGGCGCCTTCTTCGGGAAAAATAAGGTCGCAGGGAAGGTCATATCCCGCCCCCTTGAGCTTGAAAGCAAGGTCGGTGACCTGAGGCACGTCAAGTCCTATTTCTTTAAGTCTTTCCACTCTTGAGAAAATCTCACGTGGGGAAGCGTCCATTTCGATATTGCCGTCGTTCATTACGATGACTCTGTCGGCATAGACTGCCTCGTTCATATAATGAGTTATGAGTACCACCGTCATGCCCTGAGACCTGAGCTTCATAATGGCGTCAATGACCTCTTTTCTGCCTTGAGGGTCAAGCATGGCTGTGGACTCGTCGAATATTATACATTCGGGCTTCATTGCAATAATTCCCGCAATTGCCACTCTTTGCTTTTGTCCTCCCGAGAGCTGTGAGGGGGAGTGCTCCTTGAACTGTGTCATTCCCACGATTTCAAGAGCCTCGTCCACTCTTCTTCTTATCTCAGCGGGCTCGACGCCAAGGTTTTCGGGGGCAAACGCCACGTCCTCCTCAACTGTGGTGGCAACTATCTGGTTGTCGGGATTCTGAAACACCATGCCCACTCTTCGGCGAATGTCGAAGAGCAGCTCCTCGTCGGAGGTGTCCATGCCCTCAACGGTGACTCTGCCCGATTTAGGTATAAGTATTCCGTTAAAGAGCTTGGCGAGGGTAGATTTACCCGAGCCGTTGTGACCGAGTATTGCCACAAAGGAGCCCTTTTCGATTTCAAGAGAAATATTATTTATGACCTTATCAGCGGGGAGGGTATCCCCTTCTGACGAATAGTCGAAGGATACGTTTTCAAGCTTAATCATTTATCCACCTTGCAGTAGCTCCCGCAGGGAGCACAAGACCCGTTTTGCTCACGGGTATTCCTATTTCGTCGGACTCCACTCTGCCCCCTCTCATCGCTCCAATTTTCAGGGAGACGAGATAGGACATTGCCGCAGGCTGAAGTCCCGTTGTGTATGAGTTGAGTATCATGAAGAGAGGATTGTCCGACAGCACCCTTTCGCAAAGCTCAAGGAAGGTGCCGATATTGTCCTCAAGCTTCCACATCTCACCCGTCGGTCCTCTTCCGTAGGAGGGCGGGTCAAGGATAATGGCATCGTACTTGTTGCCTCGTCTTATCTCCCGTTCCACGAATTTCGCACAGTCGTCAACAATATAGCGTATGGGAGCGTCGGAGAGTCCCGAAAGAGCGGCGTTCTCCTTGGCGAGAGTTACCATGCCCTTAGAGGCGTCCACGTGGCAGACGCTTGCCCCTGCCGAGGCACAGGCTACCGTTGCACCGCCTGTATATGCGAAGAGGTTAAGAACCTTTATAGGTCTTCCTGCCTTCTTTATCATATCCATTGCCCAGTCCCAGTTGACTGCCTGCTCAGGGAAAATACCCGTATGCTTAAAGCCCATGACCTTAATGGAAAACCTCAGCTTACCGTAGTCGATGACCCAAGAGTCCTCCATTTTTTTATTTCTGATATCCCATGAGCCGCCACCACTTTTGGAGCGGTGATATATTCCGTCGGGGTGCTTCCATTCCTCTGCACTTTTCACGTCCTTCCAGATAACCTGAGGGTCAGGTCTCTGTAAAACGTATTTTCCCCAGCGTTCAAGTCTGTATGAATCGGAGGAGTCGATGAGCTCGTAGCTCTTCCAGTTGTTCGCTATCCACATATTTTCCATGTCCTTATGAGTGTATTATTATTCAATGTAGTATTATAGCACAAAAGTATGTATAAATCAATAAATTTCCTACAAAATTATATTATAATTTACCGATTTTGAAAAAGGACTTGAAAATATTTTTTTTGTATAGTAAAATACTATAATAGTATAAGTATGGGGTAACGCAGATTTGAAAATAAGAATTGATAAAAAAGTGGCAGGACTGAGCATAAAAGAGTATTTCGTCTCCCTTCGCCTGTCCTCAAGACTTATAACGAAGCTTAAAAACAGAGAGGACGGCATCACCGTAAACGGTGAGAAAAAGACGGTCAGACACATTCTGAAGGAGGGAGACCTGTTGTGCCTTGCCATTGAGGACCAAAGCTCTTCTTCCTCTATCAAGCCCTCTTTCATTCCACTCTGTGTGCTTTACGAGGACGAGCATTATATTGCCGTTGAAAAGGAGCCAAATCTTCCCATACATCCATCAAGAAACCATATTGACGACACCTTGGCTTCCCGTGTCATGGCATACTTTGAGGGTTGTAATTTTGTTTTTCGAGTACTGACACGGCTTGACAGAGATACAAGCGGTGCAGTAATAATCGCAAAAGACCCCATCGCCGCCGCAGAGTTCTCTTCACTTCTCACCAAAAGAGAGGTGAAAAAGGAATACCTTGCCATATGCGAGGGCATTTTCCCCGAAAAGCAAGGCGAAATAGACTATAACATCCGACGTCCCTCTCCCCTGAATATCATGAGAGAAGCAGTAGAAAAGTGTGAAGCGAAGGGTGAAAACACCACCTTCGGCACAGATGCGCTCAGCACTTACCACGTGCTGAAGGAAGGGGCGGGGCATTCTCTCGTCCTATTTTCTCCCGTGACGGGAAGGACTCATCAGCTCCGTGTTCACGCACTGAAGCACGGGCATCCTATTATAGGCGACACCCTTTATCACAAGGAGTCGGAGCTTATTTCAAGGCAGGCGCTCCACGCCCACTGTATCACCTTTATACATCCGTTTACTAAAAAAGAGGTCAGTATAAAGTGTCCTATCCCCAAGGACATGGAGCACGCAATATCCGTTCTGGGTCTGAATTAACATGAAAAAGAAACAAATATTAAATTTTTCCATATTGGGGCTTTTGCTTATTGCAGGAGTCTTGAGAACTGCTTTCGATATGAGCGAGAGCTTTTCGGAGCTTTACACTCTGAGTATTGCACCTATCTTTAAATTTCCCTTGACCTTTATTACGTCACTTCTCCCCTTTTCGGTCTTTGAGAGTGCTATCGTTATTTTCGCTCTTATCGTGGTGATGCTTTGTCTTTCTCTTATTAAGCTTGGCTTCTTCAAGGTGATAAAAAAAGAGTGTGTCAGCTATCACAAGGTATATTTTAAAATCATTTGCTACTGCCTTGCCTTTGCCTTTCTCTCCTTCGTTTTCACCTTCGAGTCCTCATACAAGAGGAAGAGCATCGACACTCACTTAGGTCTTGAAATGGTGGAAATGAACGCCGAAAACGTGGCTCTCGCCCTTGACAGGGTGATTTTGGAGACAGAAAAGCTTACGGAGGAAATAGAGTATACTCCCACCCGTCCCACAAGGCTGAAAAAATCCTTTCGGGAGCTTGCGAGCAGCGTTCTCGATGCCTCGGAGAAGGCGGCGGAGAAGTATGGCTATCTGCAAGGCTACGGCAGTCCTGCAAAGCCCATCGCCTTTAGTCTGCCCTTGGCTTATACCGGCATTTCGGGCATTTACGGATACTTTACGGGAGAGGCTAATATCAACACGGCGTTCGCCGATTATTCCCTTCCCTTTACCATGGCGCACGAATATTCCCATCAAAGGGGAATAGGACCCGAGAACGAAGCAGAGTTTTCAGCTTTCCTCATCTGCATGGAGTCAAGTGACCCTTATATCAGATACTCGGCGTACTCTCAGGTTGCAGTAACGCTGTCAAACCTTCTCTTTGAGTATGACGAGGAGCTTTTCTACGATGCGCTACTGCGTTTTCCACCACCCCTTTACTATGATATTTATCATTCCTCAAAGACCTACGAGGAGTATTCAAAGACACACGCCGACGAGGTGGCGTCAGTCATAAACAACACTTATCTTTTATCGAACGGAGACGAAGGCGTTGTATCCTACAGCCTCAGCGCCGAGCTTTACACAGCTTATCTACTCAAAGAATAGGAGGACAGTATGAAAAAGACAAGGCTTATAGTACTTTTAGTATTTACGGTAGCCGTTATATGTGCACTCGGCTTTTCCTTTTCCTCTGTTGCCGACGATACCCCTCCCGTTCTTTACAGAAACGATACTAAATACACTATTTTGGAATATCCCGTAGAGGTGGAAAACGGCACGGTCTACGTGCCCGTCAGCTTCTTCGTGGGACTTAACGGCATCGAATATGAATTCGACCGCAAAAACAGTAGCTTTTATCTGAGAAGTAAGAGCACCGGAAGATTTTTCTCATTCTCCTTTAACGTAGAGGGCATCGTGGTTGACAATGCCTTCACCACTATCACCTTCCCCTTGATGAACTCCACGGTCTATCTCCCCCTTGAGATATGTGCCGATATACTTTCTCTTAAAATTGAAAAGATGCACCGTGACGGAATGGACAGAATAAGGCTTTCAGATGGAAGTGAAAAGCTGACATTCAAGGAGCTTGTGGAATTATACGACCCAAGCACAAATCCCGATGACCCGTCGGTCATCAATCCCGTTGACCCCGACACCCCCAATCCCGACCTTTATGCCGACAGATATTTATATATAACCGTTGAGTCGGATGCCGACAGCGACTGTGAAGAAATGCTTGATATGCTCCGTGATTGGGGTAAAAAAGCAACCTTCTTTTTCACTCCCGAGGGAATAAAGAATAATCCCTTGACAGTGATACGTGCATTCGCTGAAAATCACTCCATAGGACTGAAGTGCTCGCCCGAGGAGCTTGAAGCGGCAAACCGCACTCTTTATGAAGCTTTGGGCTTTTGCACAAGGCTTGTAAGACTGCCCGAAGCTTACAGCCTGTCAGATAAAGAAAAAGACGAGCTGACCGAAAAGGGCTACATTACATGGGGATACACAAAAGAAAGCACCGACCCCGAAAAAAATACGTGGTCGGTAGCACGTGACCTTTATAACTCCACCTTTATAAACGATACCACGGTGCTAAAGCTCACCGACGAAGAGTATAACCTAAAGGTGCTGACTCAAATTTTGTACTTTATTTCAGATGACGAATATATAACCGCAAGGGTAATAGACCCC
>JAZNZV010000178.1:0-6268 GCA_045595105.1 Eubacteriales bacterium
AGTTACGTCTGCCGAAAAGTGCCGTTCCTACTCTGACAATGTTTGCTCCCTCTTCGACTGCTATATCGTAATCGTCACTCATTCCCATCGACAAGTACGTCATACTAATATTATGAATGTTTTTTTGCGATATGTCAACATAAATTTGATATATTTTTTTAAAAATTTTTCTTTGAGTCTCTTTGTCGGTCATTATGGGGGGGATACTCATAAGTCCCATTACCTTGATATTCTCAAATTTTGAGACCTCTTGTAGAAAGCTTTCAACCTCATCGGGAGAAACACCGCTCTTGCTTTCCTCCATGACAACGTTAATTTCCACAAGGACCTTCATTACTATTCCGTGCTTCTTTGCCTGACGGTCGATTTCCTTAGCGAGAGACAATGAATCAAGAGACTGTATCATATCCACCTTGTCGATAATATACTTCACCTTATTGGACTGTAAATGTCCTATAAAGTGAATAGTCACATTGTCCTTATCAATCGCATCATATTTTTCAAGAAGCTCTTGAACTTTATTTTCGCCAATATATCTGAGCCCTTTTGAAATAGCGAAGTTAATAGCCTCGGCACTATTCATTTTACTCGCCGCAAGCAAAATAACGTCGTTATTTCTTGATGCCCTGCTACACGAGCTTTTTATGTTCTCATTTATTATATCAAGATTTTTTTCAATTGTCAAATATTCTTTTTCCATGTTCTATCCTATTACCTTTCCGTCGTAAAGCTCTTTGCCGTTGTTTATTACTGCATCGTACATTTCAATGTAGGGTACTTTATTTTCTTCATCGGGGTCGGAAGAAGAAATAACGTAATATCCGTCGTTTTCGTATATTTTTTTTGCACGCTTGAATTCTATTGTATTTCCATCGAGTATATATACTCCCTCTTGACCATCAACTATCCTGAGTGCTTCCTTCTTTATTCTCAGCCCACTGTATGAGCTCAAGGTAACTTCAACCGTTTGTTCACGCATAAAATTAAAGTCGTTAAGATTTTTATCCGACATAAAGATAAGCAGCGTTTCGTCCTTATCGGGCTGTGTGACCTTAGAAATAAGCTTTGAAGAAATCGTGGTGCCAATAGAATAAGGATAGGAAATGTTGTAATACTCACCCGAGTTAAATTTCAGTGCGGTTATATCGTCAACAACGCAAACGGTATACCACTCAAATCCCGAAATAATTTTACCAACAGGCTTATCAGAGTAGCTTTCGGGAGTACCCTTTACTGCATTCAGCATACTCTCCACCGTTACGTCCTCTAAAAGCTGTGGAGTAAGTATATTTTCATACCCGTCAACGTCGGAGAAAAAATAGCCCGAAATCGGCGCTGTTACCGAATCCTTTGTTTGAGATATATTAGACGTTAAGGAGCTTTTCTTCCCCTCAAGCACCGATATCATATCGTCGAAGCCTGTCAACGAATTAACTACAAGATACCGTTTATTCAATGCGACGAGAAGCTCGTCGCGTCTTTGCAATGCCAGAGAAAAATCTCCCGAAACAACGTCCTCTCTGTAATTTACAAGCATTTCATTAATGCCCTCGTCTATTTTGTTGACGTTCATTGTGAAATAATTGTTTTCCACACTGCTGTCCTCAAGAACAGCTATTTTTCGGTTAATATTTTGAATTTGCTCTTGTACTCTGAACTCGGAATCGGTAGAATAAACATTAGCTATGGTTTGACCCTTAGAAAGTTTTTCTCCTTCCGAGATAACGTAGTTATAAGTTCCTCCCACGTCAGAATCTACAACTGTTTCTTCACGCACTATGTAGCACTTCAGCTCCAACGTATCCTGCATTGTGGTGAGTGTTGCATATTCCGTTTCCATTGTATCGATAAAAATATTTTTAACTTGAATATAAAAATAAACTATCAAGAAAACGGCAAATACAAAAATCAACACGTGACCTAATATTTTCTTTATCATTTATTCTCCTTTTGAATATGAGTCTATTATACTTTCCGCTATATTATCCTGAACGTCTACGTTATAAAAAACCGCTTCTTTTTTGCTCCTGAACCAGGTAAGCTGTCTTTTTGCGTAGTTTCTTGAACGTTGCTTTAAAAGTTCAACACATTCCTCAAGAGATTTTGTCCCTTTGAAATACTCCTCAAACTCTTTGTAGCCTATTGCCTGAGCCGCAGTTGAGTTTTCATACCAAGGGGAGCTTAAAACCTTTTTCACCTCGTCCATAAGCCCGTTTTCAAGCATGACGTCTACTCTTGAATTTATGCGTTCATAAAGGAGCGCTCTGTCGGAGCAGGTCAACACGTTATAACAAAAGCTGTACCTTGGAGCTTTGGTTCGTGAATTTTTTATAAAATAGCTTTGAGTTTTTCCGGTAGAATAAAATACTTCCAAAGCACGCACTATGCGTCGTATATCGTTTTGATGCAGACGCTGTGCCGTTTCGGGGTCAATCTCAGAAAGCTCCTTCAAGAGGCTTTCGCCACCCTCTTTTTCCCCACGCTCATTCAGACGCTCACGAACACTCAAGTCAAGCTCAAAATCTCCAAAGTCATTGTCATATATGAGGTTATCTATATAAAGACCTGTTCCTCCCGTTACAACGGGCACCTTCCCTCTCGAAAAAATATCTTCAATGCAAGTCGAAGCCTCTGAAACGTAATCAGCAACGTTATATCTTACTTCGGGCGAGCAAACGTCTATCATGTGATGCTTGACCGCCCTTTGTTCCTCGGATGTGGGCTTTGCCGTTCCAACGTCAAGTCCTTTATATATCTGCATAGAGTCGGCAGAAACTATCTCGCCGTTTATTCTCCTTGCTATTTCAATGGAAAGAGCAGTTTTCCCCACCGCCGTAGGACCTGCAATTACTATAATTCTTCTATCCATTTTTTCTCTCTTCTAAAAACATTGCATCACCGAAGGAGAAAAATCTGTATTTGTTCTCCACAGCGTGTTTATAAGCTTTCATGGTATTTTCATATCCGTTAAAAGCACAGACAAGCATTATAAGTGTGCTTTCGGGGAGATGGAAATTTGTTATAAGAGAATCGACAACGTTTATCTTTTTACCGGGGTAAATGAAAATATTGGTATATCCCGAATCGGCACGGGTCTCGCCGTGTTTTGCAAAAGAGCCCTCAAGGGTTCTGAACGAAGTAGTGCCTACCGCAACGACCCTTTTACCTCCTGCCTTAGCCTCGTTTACAGCCCTTGCAGTATCCTCGGGAATTACGTAGAATTCCGAATGCATAACGTGTTCCTCGATGTTATCCGCCTTTACGGGTCGGAACGTACCAAGTCCTACGTGAAGAGTTACGTCAACGATTTTAACACCTTTATTTTTCAGTCTTTCAAGCAATTCGTTTGTAAAGTGAAGTCCTGCAGTGGGAGCGGCTGACGAGCCTTTCTCTTCTGCGTAAACGGTCTGGTATCTGTTTTTGTCCTCAAGCTTCTTCGTGATATAGGGAGGAAGAGGCATAATACCTATTTCATCAAGCAAGGAATAGAAGTTATATTTAGCCCTATCGTATGTAAATTTTATAACTCTGTTTCCGTTTTCTTCCACTGATACGATCTCAGCAATAAGAAGACCGTTTCCGATAGAAAAGCGGACACCCGGCTTAGCTTTTTTACCGGGTCTGACGATTGCACTCCAAAACTCACCGTCGTCCTTGCTATTGTCTCTTTCAAGAAGCACTATTTCAAGCTTTGCTCCCTGAACTGACACGTCGTCGTTGATTTTTTCGGCATACAGTCTTGCAGGAATAACCTTTGACTTATTGACAACAAGTACGTCGCCTTCTTCAAGGTAATCAGCTATATCTGTGAACGTTTTATCCTCAAGTGTGCCGTCCTTTTTACAAACAAGGAGCCGAGACGAATCTCTTGGCTCAATGGGTGTCTGAGCAATAAGCTCTTCGGGCAAATCATAGTAATAACTGCTTTTTAACTTAAAAAAATCTTCTGTATACACGTAATATCTCCTGCTATTTAGAACAAAATCTATTGACTTTTACCTATTGAGGTGATAAAATAAGACAATAGAAGATTGATAATGATTTCGCACTTTTATATTAGTATAAATCAAGTTTCAGTTTTTTTCAACTGTTTTTAAAAAATAGTCATATTTTAAATAATAACATATAATAAATTAAAGATAAATTTTGTTTGAAAGGAAAAGCTTATGAAGAAGACCATTTTCACAGGTGCGGCAACAGCTATTATCACTCCGTTCAAGGACGGTAAGATTGATTATAAATCTTTTTCGGATATTATCGAAATGCAGATAGCAGGCGGTATCGATGCTATCGTTGTCTGCGGTACTACGGGTGAAGGCTCCACCCTCACAGATGAAGAACACAGAGAAGTAACTGCTTACTGTATCGAAAAGGTAAATAAGAGGGTTCCCGTCATTGCAGGTACGGGAAGCAATGATACAGCTTACGCAATCGAGCTTTCAAAATTTGCAGAAGAAGAGGGTGCAGACGGACTTCTTCTTGTAACTCCTTATTACAACAAGACTTCACAGAACGGTCTTATACATCACTTTAACTCTATTGCCGACAGCGTAAACATTCCCTGTCTTGCGTATAACGTTCCTTCGAGAACGGGAGTTAATATTCTTCCCACCACATACCTTGAGCTTTCCAAGCATGAAAACATCGTTGGCTTCAAGGAAGCTAACGGAAACATATCCTCTATGGCAAAAACCATGAGTCTTGTAGGTGACGAGCTTGCAATGTACTCGGGTGACGACGACCAGATCGTGCCCATCCTCTCACTTGGCGGTAAGGGTGTTATTTCAGTTTTGTCAAACGTACTTCCTCGTGAAGCACATAATATCTGTTCTCTTTTCTTTGAAGGCAAGATCAAGGAAAGCCGTGAGCTTCAGTTCAAATATCTTGAGCTTATAGGCGCACTTTTCTGCGACGTTAACCCCATTCCCGTAAAGGCTGCTATGGCGAAGCTTGGATACTGCTCGGAAGAACTCAGACTTCCCCTTTATCCTCTTGATGACCAGAACAGAGCAAGACTCTATAAGGCAATGGAAATAATAAAATAATTTTAGCGATTGGATAAAAAGAAATGACTAATATTATTCTTACCGGATGTAACGGTAAAATGGGTAAAATGGTCAGCGAATGTGTAAAAAGCATGGAAGACGTTAAAATTTCAGCAGGCGTTGACATATTCGATGAGCAAAACTTTGATTACCACGTTTATTCCGACATTAATGCAATAGAAAATCCCGATGGAGTTATCGTTGATTTTTCAAACCACGCTCTTACCAAAAGCATACTCGATTTCGCAGTAAAGAATAACGTTCCCGCCGTTATTTGCTCTACGGGTCACACCCCAGAAGAGCTAGAGGAAATAAATAAAGCCTCTGAAAAGGTTGCGATTTTCAGGTCGGCAAACATGTCGCTTGGCATAAATCTTCTTGTTATGCTTGCTAAAAAAGCTACGGCTCTTCTTGAGGACTCCTTCGACATTGAGATTATAGAAAAGCACCATAATCAAAAGCTTGACGCTCCCAGCGGTACGGCTCTCCTTATTGCAGATGCTATAAACGAGACCTTGACGTATGATGCAGAGTATAAATATGACAGACACCTTGACCGTCAGAAGAGACCTCACGAACAGATTGGTATCCATTCCGTAAGAGGCGGTACTATCATCGGCGAACATGAAGTAGTTTTTGCAGGTCCCGACGAGCTTGTTACCATAGCTCACAGAGCTGACTCACGACTTGTTTTTGCTAAGGGTGCTATTAAGGCAGCCGTGTACCTTTCAAAGAAGTCAAAAGGCCTTTACAACATGGACGAGCTTCTTAAAGAAGAACTTAATTAAGTAAAAATTCCCTATGATTTTTCATCATAGGGAATTTTTTATTCAGAGGACCTCGTTTTGTCTTTTATTTTCACTCAAAAAAGTGATAATATTATCGGTTGTCGTTTCAGCTATATTGTCAAGAGCTTCTTCAGTGAGGAATGCTTGATGAGAAGAAACGATGACGTTAGGCATAGAAATAAGCCTTGCAAGAATATCGTCATTGACGATATGATTTGAAAAGTCCTCGAAAAAGAGCTCGGACTCTTCTTCGTAAACGTCGAGGCAGGCTCCTCCAATCCGTCTGTCTTTTATAGCGTATAAAAGAGCCTCGGCATCAATAAGGGCACCTCTTGAGGTATTTATAACGATTGTTTTTTCGTTCATCTTGTCAATAGCGTCTTTGGCAATCATGTGATAAGTTTCACGAGTCAGCGCGCAATGAAGGGAGATAAT
>JAZNZV010000179.1:0-5906 GCA_045595105.1 Eubacteriales bacterium
TTCCCCAAGGTTCAGAACGCTTCCGAGCTTATGACTCAGTGTCCTTCCGAGGTACCCCAGAAGAGCCTTGATGAGCTTGGAATTTGTATCAAGTAATTAAATTATTGTATTATAAAGAGAGGAGGCTTTTTATAAAAGCCCCCTCTCTTAAACTCTCCCGAAAACTATATTGAAAGGCAAGGTTATGAAAAGGCTACTTCGTTCAAAAATCTTTTATTACGTCATTTACTCCCTCTTGTTTTTCTCTGTTATATTCTATTTAGACTCTATACCCGATCACAGAGTAGGCTACACCGACTATGACTTATATCTGATCTCGTCGATTTTCCCAATTCTTTTTGTTGTTCACGGAATTATATCGAAGGTGATTTTAAAAAAGTTTAAATTTTATCTGCCACTGATTATCACGGCAATACTCGGCTTTATCGAGGCGTTTTTTCATAGCTTTGACTTAAAAATCTCGGCTATGATGACTCTTTATTTTGTGGCTTTGACATTTGTGGGAGTTTTGACAGTTTGTATAATTCTTTGGATTGTTGAAGGAATAAAAAGTATTAAAAATTGGTATAAGTAAAAAGCTGTAAAGGCTCGTTGAGCTTTTACAGCTTTTTTATACGTCACAAATTCAAGATACTGTGATTACATATAGCACATTTTTCGTTTCCCGAAGGGTTTACAGCTGAGCACACTATACAGGTTTTTTCATTTTGGTTTTCAACAAACAAGTGGTCGAACAAGTAAAAATGATATACCTTATCCCCGATATTATATTTCGATAGATGATAGTCTAATTTACCTTCAGGCTTCCAGTTGACACTACTGTAAAAAGAAGTTTCCCGTGGCTTCAATGTTGTAAATGCCACTACTTCTTTTATTTTTCCATTGCCGAGCTTAACTTTTAAAATAATTGAAGCTTTAGTGTAGGTGCCTGAGTTCTTAAGATTGTAAAGTGTATTATTAAATTCTGTGTCAATATCAACTATTTCTCCGCTCCACGATTTATCAATAAGCTTTTTTGGGAACCCTGTCAGGATAAATGGGAGAGCAAGTAACACTATATACGTTGCTACGGTTCTGTTCTCTGTTGCGTTCTCCAACGACGGTATTTCACGGCTTAACAGCACACACGCCACCACACTGATTGCAAATAAAACGACAAAAGGAATTATAGCCTTTAATATTTTTTGGACTCTATATTTTTTTAGGTCGTTTGGCAACGCAGTCATTTTATGCTACCCCTTCCTTCTTTTATTTTATTTTACCATATATTCCCTTTGATTGTCAACTTTACAAAATTCCTCTTTATTCACCAAATCGTCACAATTTAGTGATATAATGGTAAGGTTTAAAAGAAAAGGAGTCATTATGAATAAAACCTTTGAAAACCCTCTCGGTTATGAAAAAATATCAACGCTGTTAAAGCGTTTTGCTCTGCCAAGTATTATATCCATGCTCGTCAGCTCTCTTTACAACATTGTTGACCAGATATTCATTGGCTGGGGTGTAGGTACTATCGGTAACGGCGCAACCAACGTAGCCTTCCCTTTTACCTCAATCATGCTTGCCATATCGCTGACTATCGGTGTAGGCTCTGCCGCAAAATTCTCTCTTGAGCTTGGACGGGGCAACAAGCGTGAGGCGAGTGAGACCATAGGTGTTGCAACTGTATGGGGCGCTATATTCGGTCTTTTGTGCTTTATTGTATTTGAAGCCTTTACCGAGCCCATGCTACGTGCCTTCGGTGCGACACCCACCATTATGCCTTATGCTCTCGACTACGTGAGAGTAACGGCTGTGGGTATGCCTTTCCTCATTGTTTCAAACTCAGTGTCAAACCTTATACACGCTGACGGAAATCCCCGCTACTCCATGATGTCAATGGTAGTGGGAGCAGTGCTCAACACCATACTCGACCCCATTTTTATCTTTGTTTTACATATGGGAATTGCAGGTGCTGCCTGGGCAACGGTTATTTCACAGATAGTTTCCTTCTTCGTCTGCGTTTTCTATATTCCACGCTTCAAGTGTGTTGCAATAACCCGCAACACCTTCCGTCCCTCTCTTAAAATAACACTGCGCACCATGGCGCTGGGACTCAGCAACGGTCTTAATCAAGTAGCCGTTTGCCTTGTGCAGATAGTTATGAACAACTCTCTGACTCACTACGGCGCTCTCACCCCTTACGGCACCGACATACCCTTGTCGGCGGTAGGCGTAGTCATGAAGGTCAATGCCATTATTATGGCAGTATTTATCGGCATTCAGCAGGGCACACGCCCCATTATGGGCTATAACTACGGAGCAAAGCAGTACGACAGAGTTAAAAAGACCTATAAGCTCGGTATCACCGTTGATATTGCGGTAGCTCTCGTGGGCTTTATCCTTTTTGAGTTTTTCCCTGAATACGTGCTTCTTCTTTTCGGCAAGGACGATGAGCCCTTATATATGGAATTTGCAGTAATGTTTATGAGAGTATTCCTGTCAACCGTCATCATTAACGGCATACAGTTCTTGTCTGCAAACTTCTTCAGCTCTATCGGAAAGCCTCTCAAGGGTGTCCTTCTTTCAATGTCGAGACAGTGTATTCTCTTCATTCCCCTTGTTCTTATTCTTCCCCGTCTTTGGGATTTAGGACTTACAGGCATTCTTATTGCAGGACCTATTGCAGACGTAATCGCAGTAATACTCAGTATTATTTTCGTATTCTTTGAGTTCAGAAGCATGACAAGACTTGAAAAGGAGAAAAACAATGCTTAAAAAATTCATAGCATATTACAAGCCTTACCGCAAAATGCTATTTTGGGATATGCTCGCCTCTCTCTTCATTTCTCTTATCGGCATGGTCTATCCCATCGTCACAAGAGAAATGCTGGAAACACTTATTCCCGAAAAGCTATACCGTGAAATAGTTTTTGCAGGACTTGTGGTTCTTTTCCTCTATATTCTCCGCTTTGCCCTGCGTTACTTTATGCAGTACTACGGGCACATAATCGGCGTTAAAATGCAGGCTGACATGAGACGCCGTCTCTTCGACCACCTGCAAAAGCTTCCCTTCTCCTTCTACGACGAGCATGAGACGGGAAAGATAATGACAAGAATGACAAGTGACCTTTTCGACGTGTCGGAGCTTGCTCACCACGGACCCGAAAATCTCCTTATCAGCTCGGTCATGCTGGTTGGCTCCTTCATTTATCTTTGCACTATTAATATTCCTCTCACTCTGATAATATTCGCCTGCGTGCCCTTCCTCATAACGGTAGCGGTTTACTTCAGACGTCAGATGCGCTCCGCCTTTGACGAGAGGAGAAAGACCACCGCCGAGATAAATGCCGCTCTCGAAAGCAGTATATCGGGCATCAGAGTAACCAAGGCATACACCAACGAAGAAAAAGAGAAAGAGAAGTTTGAAGTAGGAAACTCGAACTTTGTCAAGGCTTGTCACAAGGCTTACAAGGCGATGGCGCTCTTCTTCTCGTCAACTAATTTCATTACCGATATTTTCAACGTAATAATTCTCATAGCAGGCGGTCTCTTCCTTTATGGGAATAAGATTTCTTTCCCCGAATATTCCACCTTTATCGTATCGGTAAACCTTTTTATAAACCCCATTACCACTCTCATCAGCTTCATGGAGCAGTATCAGCAGGGCGTTTCGGGCTTTGCAAGATATATTGAGCTCATTGAGGTTGAACCCGAAAGCGACGAGGGCAAGGAAAAGCTCGAAGGAGTTCAGGGCAACATAGAAATAAAGGACGTTCAGTTTTCCTATGAATCCTCTGGAGAGGTGCTTCACGGCGTGAGCCTGTCGGTAGAGGCAGGAAAAACGCTGGCGCTTGTAGGTCCCTCGGGTGGGGGTAAAACTACCGTCTGCCACCTTATTCCACGCTTTTACAACATAAAAGAGGGTGACATTCTCATTGACGGCAAGAGTATAAAGGATTTAAGTCTCGAAACTCTGCGTCAAAGCATTGGAATAGTTCAGCAGGACGTATTTCTTTTCAACGGTAGTATAAAAGAAAATATCCTCTACGGAAAGCTGACTGCCACCGATGATGAGGTAGTTGAGGCAGCGAGACTTGCGGGCATTGACGAGTGGGTAAACACTCTCGAAAAAGGCTATGACACCGAAATCGGAGAGCGTGGCGTCAAGCTTTCGGGCGGTCAAAAGCAAAGGCTGTCCATTGCAAGAGTGTTCCTCAAAAATCCACCTATACTTATTCTTGACGAGGCGACAAGTGCGCTTGACAACACAACCGAGCTTCTGATACAAGAGTCTCTCGACAAGCTCAGCGTAGGAAGAACTACCATTGTTGTAGCCCACAGACTTTCCACTGTACGCCGTGCCGATGAAATTGCAGTTATCGAAGACGGCAAGGTAAGTGAAAAGGGTACTCACGATGAATTACTTCGCCTTGACGGTACTTATAAGAGACTTCATTCACTTCATTTGTCTAAGTAACTTTGAGTTGGGACACAGTCCCAACTCTTATTTTTGTGTTATTTTGCTATTTTTATATATAATATGGCTATTTTAAAAAAACTATTGACATTAAAAAACAGGGTTGTTAAAATGGAATTGTAAAAGCCCCGAAAAGGAGCAAATATGGAGGATAGAAATATGGAAAAGTTAAAGGTAGCTCTTGTAGGTACAGGTAATATCTGTCATGCACACGTTGGTGCTTATCTCAAGCGTGATGACGTTGAAATTATTTCTTGTGCCGATATCAATCTCGACAAAGCAAAGGCTTTTGCTGCAAAGTACAATATTCCCAAGGTTTTCAACTCTGTTGAAGAGCTTCTTGCAGGCTCTGACCCCGATTTCGTAGACGTTTGCACATGGCCTGCAGCACATGCAGTAGTATCTATTGCCGCAGCAAATGCAGGTAAGCACGTGCTTTGTGAAAAGCCCACCTGTCACAACATGGAAGACGCTTTGAAGCTTCGTGAGGCTGTTAAGAAGAACGGCGTTCTCTTTCAGCTTGCAGTACCCCTTCGTTACGGCAACGCTGCTCAGCACGCAAGAAAGCTTGTAGACGACGGAGTTCTTGGCGACGTATTCTACGGTAAGACCGCATACGTTCGTCAGAGAGGTATCCCCGGCGGTTGGTTCTCCTGCACCAAGTATGCAGGTGGCGGTCCTATCATCGATATAGGCGTTCACAGAATTGACCTTGCATGGTTCCTCATGGGTTGTCCTAAGCCCGTTTCAGTTTCGGCTACCGCTTCATATAGAATAGGTGACTACCGTGACGAAGAGCTTAAAGAACAGCTTGCAAACGGCGGTGCAACAGTTTCCGCTGACAATGCATGGGCAGGCTCCTTCGTTCCCGATTATAAGTTCGACGTTGAAGACTCAGCTTGCGGTTTCTTCCGCTTTGAAAACGGCGCATCTCTTTACTTTGAAACGTCATGGTCCTTCAACGGTCCCGAAAGCTTTGCAACACAGATTGCAGGTGACAAGGCAGGCTTCACCCTTGAGCCCTTCAAGCTTTACACCGCTGACGGAGCAGAGCTGAAGGAAGAAGAGATTACAGGCATCGAAGAAACAGGCATTTTCTACAACGAGATAGACCACTTCATCAACTGCATCAGAACGGGTACTACTCCCTCTTCTGACATCGAGCAGGCAGTTCAGATGGAAGCAATGCTTTGCGGTATATATGAATCTGCAAAGGCAGGAAAAGAAATCGAGCTTAAGTATTAAAAAGTAGCGAGCCGCCACCGGCATATCTCGCCTATCGTAACGCTTCTTTTCCCTGAAGAAAGCAAAACGGCGAGGTCGATTTTAATGCAATTTCTTAGTAAATAAAAAATAACGCCTTCGGGCGTGATTTTTTTGCTATTGTTTGTTGAATCATTATCCAAAATTAATGTTTTTTCATTTTTGGGAAATAGCCTATTTGTTC
>JAZNZV010000180.1:0-6173 GCA_045595105.1 Eubacteriales bacterium
ACTCTTACTGTTGAAGATGATAGCAAGACGGCTTATATGATTATTTACGTTCCTGCAAAGGACATAAATAACATTACTATAAGCGGTAAAATTTCGGGTAGGACGATTAACGGAAGCATTTTGCTGTTTGAAGAGATTTCGGGAATAACTGTACCTCAATATATCGAAGAACTTGAAAAATTGGCACAGATATATGCACCTATGAAAGCGTCTCTTGAATTAGCAAAGACAATGGAAACCTACTGTTCTTACGCTGATGCTTACTTTAACAATACCGAAATCGAGGACATAACCCTGACAGATGCTGAAGAGAGTGCAATAAGCGAAATTGCATATCCGAGTATTACCGATAAGACACTCGGAGACATAGAATTCTACTCAACATCTCTTCTCCTTGAGGGCACTGTAACTCTCCGTCATTACTTCAAGGTAACAGGAGATATTGACCTCACAGATTACGTTGTCGAAGGCGGAAGTGAGCTGACTTTATCGGACAGTAGTGTAGGCTACGCTTATATTGACATAGAGAACATCTCGGCAAATGAGCTTGAGGTTCAAAAAACGGTGAAGATAACCAACAACGGCGAGACAACGGAAATTGTCTTTTCACCTCTCAATTACGTAAAGCTTGCGTATAACGATGACGACACGGCGTTGAAGAACCTTGTAAGAGCGTTATACCGCTACGGAGTCAAAGCAACAGAATACGCAGAATAACAAAAAGGAGCTTCGGCTCCTTTTTTGTATCTATATCATGATATCGAAAATGAAATTGCGATTATCCTTTCTCTAAAGTGTCAAAAATACTTTAGAAAGGAGTGCTTTATGAGATATATTTTACCGATTATTTTGTCTCTTGTTTTACTTATTGCTTTTATTCCCAAAGGAGAGGCGGGTGAGGTAGCGAGAGTCCACGTCATTGCAAATTCCGACAGTACCGAGGACATAGCAATAAAAATGAAGGTGGCAGAAGCGGTGACAGAACTTTTGAAAAACGAAAGGTTTGACAGCCTTGACAGTATCGAAAAAGGACTTTCTGACAGGCTTGACGAGATAGAAGAGGCAGTAGGGGACGTCCTTCAAGAAGAGGGTGCACTCTATGGTTCTTCGGCAGAGGTGGGAGTGCGTCACTTCGACAGAAAAAGCCTTGGCAACTCATCCTTCCCCGAAGGAGATTACCTCGCCTTGACCGTCACCTTGGGGGAGGGAAAGGGTCACAACTGGTGGAGCGTAATGTTCCCCGAGATAACCCTTGGCGCATCACTTTCTTTAGGTGAAGAGGGGAGTGTCGGGAAAACTGTAATCATGTCAGACGGAGGTATCGTACGTATACGTTCACTTATCTTCGACGTGTTTCACCGTCTTTTGTATTGACAAAATAGATAAAAAAGAGTAAAATTACTTTTGTATGCAAACCACTTTCGTACTAAGGTAATTATTATGCTTAAAAAAATATTCAATAAAGAAAACTACAAAAAAATATGCGACTTTTTTGTAAAGCACGCAGTACTGTATTGCTTTATACTGTCGCTCTTTGTAAACCTCGTTGTGGAAATGCTCAGCCGACAATCGGTTATTCGGGGTATAATTCACGTATTTGATTCACCTGCGGTCTTTTTATATAACTCCCTTTTGATATTTGCAGTGTCACTTATTTCGCTATTCTTCAAGAGGCGTGCATTCGCCCTCACTCTTACAGTTTTCCCGTTCCTTGCACTCGGTGTCATTAACTGTGCGGTTCTCGCTTACCGAGTAAATCCCGTTTCGGCAACGGATTTCGTGAAAATCAAATCGATATTCGGCATTTTCAACCTCTACCTTGAGGGCTGGGTCTTTGCTATTGTTGTGCTGGCGGTCATACTTATCATCGCAGGGCTTATTTTGCTCTTCATCTACTGTGCAAGGCGTGAACGCCTCGTTACCGTCGGCGTTGTTTCAATTCCCTTGACCGTGGTGGCGATATCACTGTTTTTGAGCGTATGCATCCAGAACGGCTTTATCTCCAAAAAATTTACTAACCTCAACGATGCGTATGAGGATTACGGATTTGTATATTGCTTTTCCTGCTCAGTCTTTGAAACGGGAATAGCACGTCCCTCCGATTACTCCGAAGAAAAGGTTGTAACCATTCTCGACGAGATAAAGGCAGAGGAAACACTCTCTCCCGCCGAGAAGCCCAACGTAATATTTTTACAGCTGGAATCCTTCTTCGACGTAAATCACGTAACGTCATTGAGTTATAGCGAAAATCCCATCCCCTTCTTTACGTCGCTTAAGAATAACTTTCCTCACGGCTATTTGAAGGTTCCTTATATAGGCTCAGGTACTGCCAACGTTGAGTTTGAAATACTCACGGGTATGTCCCTTGAGTTCTTCGGTCCTGGTGAGTACCCCTACAAGACGGTGCTTCAGAATACCGCTTGCGAAAGCGTTGCCTTCAATCTCCGTGAGCTTGGATATAAGGCACACGCAATACATAACCATAAGGGCTCGTTTTACGACCGTGCCCACGTATTTTCAAGTCTTGGCTTCGATACCTTCACTCCTCTTGAATTTATGCAGGACGTTACCTATAACGCTATCGGCTGGGCGAATGATAGTGTTCTGACAAATGAAATTGTCTCAGCCCTTGACTCAACCGAGGAGCAGGACCTTATATATGCCATTACCGTTCAGGCACACGGCGTATATTCCGAAGAAAAAATAGACGGCGTTGATTATATATTCGAGGTTGAAGCCCTTGACCCTGCCACCGCAGTTGACGAAACCGCCTTTGAGTATTATCTGACTCAGCTCAGAGCCGACGACGACTTTTTGAAGGACCTTTTAGCAGTTCTTTCCCAAAGAGATGAAAAGACCGTTGTAGTAATGTACGGCGACCACCTTCCTTATTTCGGACTCGAAAACTCCGAGGTGGATAACGGCGACGTATATCAGACCGAGTACGTTATCTGGTCAAATTACGGTCTTGAAGCCGAGGCAAGAGACCTCTATTCGTATGAGCTTACCTCTCATATTCTCGGTGAGCTTGGCATGAACAACGGGCTTATCACAAAGCTTCATCAGAACAGCGCCTCGAGTGAGGACTACTATAAGTATCTTGAAATGCTCCAGTACGATATGCTCTATGGTGAAAAGGAGTGCTATGGCTACGATATAGGCTATACCCCCACAGAGCTTCAGATGGGAGTGAAGCCTCTTGAGGTAACCTCTGTTTCAAATACCTATCTCGGACTTGAAGTAAAGGGGGAAGCCTTTACCGAGTTCACGAGAGTAACCGTTAACGGTGAAAAGCAGGAAACACAGTTTATTGACAATAATACCTTGCTTGTGCCCGACGTGGAAATCCTTTACGGAGACGTCATAACCGTCAAGCAGACAAACGGCAAGAGGACAACCTTTGCCGAAAGTGAGCCTGTTATAGCAGGGGAGGATATATAAATGAAAAGACCTATTCCCGAAAATTTAAACGCACACCCCTCTGTCTTTGCAGTAGAGGACAGATATGAGATAATCACACCCTTTTCGGCTTCTGCCGTTGTGTGGGTAAAGGTTGGAGACAAAAAGTATTACGATGACTCTAACGGAATACTGAAATCGGGCAACTACGTACATAAGGTTGAAGTACCTATGAGCGAGCTTGACAGGGAAGGAGAATACACTCTCTGCTATCGTAAGATGATAGACCGCAAGCCCTACTTTCCCGAAAGCGAAGAGCCCCGTGAGCTTAACTACAAGTTCAAGCCTGTAAAGGGTGACAGGATAAATATTTATCACATCTCCGACGCTCACAACCTTGAGGAGGAGCCCATTGCCGCAGGAAGCTACTTTGGTGAAGAGCTTGACCTTCTTGTTCTCAACGGCGATATTCCCAACCATTCGGGAGATATAGCAAATTTCAATTCCATTTACCGCATTGCATCGGGTCTCACCGAGGGCAGTCGCCCCGTCGTATTTTCAAGAGGAAACCACGATACAAGAGGTATATACGGCGAGAGCTTCGGCGAGTATACTCCCAATAATCATGGCGTGCCATACTATACCTTTACTCTCGGCTCGCTTTGGGGACTTGTTCTCGATTGCGGAGAGGATAAGACCGATGACCACGAGGAGTATGGCTTCACTACCTGCTTCCACGAGTTCAGACTCCGTGAGACCGAGTTTATAAAAGAGGTTATCGAGAAGAAGGAATTTGAGGCTAAGAAGCACAGAGTAGTTATCTGCCACGTGCCCTTCTGCTATATACAAAAGCCTCCCTTCGATATTGAGCAGGACCTTTACAGGGAATGGACGAGAATGATAGGGGAGAGCATCAAGCCCGAAATCATGCTATTCGGACACACTCACAGAAACGGAATTTTCTATCCCGGCGGTGAGCTTGACTCCTACTCACTTCAAAGCACGGTTGCAATAGTTGGCGGTCAGCCCGATTTTGAGAAAAAAACCTACGAGGGCTGTGCCATAACTCTGTCGGAAAAAGAACCCGAAATAGTTTTTACAAAAAACTGTTGACAAATAAAGAAACTTATGATATACTTCATAGGTACAAAGAAGAAGCACGCTCCGTTCTCACCCTGCCACCGAGAGTGCGCTGAGGTTAATACAGACTTTAAAGGGCATGCCCTTGTGTTTTGTGCGGAGAGTTTTTCTCCGCACATTTTTTTCGGAGGTGTTTTACATTAGCGCAAAAGAACTTCTTATCAACGAACAGATAAGAGCAGAGAAAGTACGTGTTATAGGAGCAGACGGAAGTCAGCTCGGCATACTTAGCCTTAAAGATGCACTTAAATCGGCAAGCGATGCAGGATTTGATTTGGTGGAGATGTCCCCCAACGCAGAGCCCCCCGTGTGCAAGATAATGGACTACGGCAAATTCCTTTACGAGAAAACGAAGAAGGAGAAGGAGTCCAAGAAAAAGCGCACCACCGTTGAGCTTAAAGAAATTAAGTTTTCTTGCAGAATCGATAAGCACGATTTTGATACAAAGCTTAATCACGCAAAGAGATTTCTCGGTGACGGCAATAAGGTAAAGATAACTATCGTATTCTCGGGCAGAGAGATGAACCACACCGACAGAGGATATGACCTCATGGCAAACATCAAGGAAGCCCTTGTTGATATAGGAGGCGCCGATAAGGCTCCCAGCCTTGACGGACGTTACATGACGCTTGTAATTTCGCCGAAAAAAGAAGAAAAATAATTTTAAGGAGATATAATCATGGGAAAAATCAAGAGCCATAAGGCATCAGCAAAGAGATTTACTCTTACAAAGAGCGGAAAAATGAAGATTAACCACATGGGACGCAGACATAAGACAGGTAACAAGCCCTCAAAGCGTCTTAGAAGCCTTCGTAAGGCAGGATACATGAGCGAGTCAACAGCTCGTAACATCAAGACTATCCTTCCCTACGCATAAGCACCGATAAGAAAGATAATTTAGGAGGAATTTAAAATGGCAAGAGTAAAAGGCGCGATGATGACTCGCAAGAGAAGAAATAAAGTTCTTAAACTCGCAAAAGGATACTGGGGCGCAAAGAGCAAGCACTTCAAGATGGCTAAACAGCAGGTAATGAAGAGCGGCAACTACGCATTCGCAGGAAGAAAGATGAAGAAGAGAGACTTCCGTTCTCTTTGGATCACCCGTATTTCCGCACAGGCTAAGGTTAACGGCATCAACTATTCTCAGTTCATGCACGGCCTTAAGGTTGCTGGAATCAACCTTAACAGAAAGATGCTTGCAGAGCTTGCAGTATCCGATAAGGCAGCATTCGCTTCTCTTTGCGAAAAGGCTAAGGCAGCAAAATAATCAAATCACTCAAAAACCCGCTACACGCGGGTTTTTGCTGTATAATGGACACGGAGGATAAATATGCTTATAACGAGCCGTACTAATCCATTGATAGTGGAAAGCGCCTCGCTTAAGGAGAAAAAATACCGTGAGAGCAGTAAGACCTTCTTAATAGAAGGGGTAAAGCTGTTCTGCGAGGCGGTGAAAAAGAAGGTCCCTATCGTGCGGGTCTTCGCAACGGAAAAAATGGCGGATTACTGTGCCTCGGTGCTTGGGGGCGGCGAGATCATAACGGTGTCTGACGGCGTTTTCGAGAAGCTTTCCACCGAAAAATCTCCCGAGGGAGTAATTTGTGTTGCAAAATATATTGACAAAATCCACAATA
>JAZNZV010000181.1:0-8159 GCA_045595105.1 Eubacteriales bacterium
GCCCCACGGTGTAGGAGGAAGTTCGTCATCAACTGTGTCAAAGCTCGCTGTGACAATATCAGCGCTGTCGAAAAGCACCTCTTCCATTTCGGGAGTCAAATATATTTCTTTTATCATTGAATTATTCTCCCTGCTTAATATAATCTTCTGCCTCTGCAGAGTAGTTATAAAGTGCTTTTACAAGGTTTGAAAGCTTTGTAAGCTCTGGGGTAGACGTATTGTTATAAGTCTGCTTTACGTAGTTGAGTGCGGAGTAGGTCACGCTTATTTCATTCGAGTCTGCCGTTGTAAGAGTTACCGTGTATTGATTGTCGAGATTTGACGCATCGATATCTGTTACGTCAACGTAGAGATACTTTGTACCGCTGTCACCCGTCTTGACGTTTTCCACGCTGAAGCCTGCCACATTTGACGTAAGACCCTCAAGCACGCTGTCGTCGTTTATCTTGAAGTAGTGTCTTATCGTTACTGTGTCTTCAAGGATAAGAGAGGTGGAGTAATGCTCAATAGCTGCATTTTCTGTGTAGGTAGTAGTCTTTGAAGGAGCCTCAATTCCTGCAATTGCATCTGTATCAGCTACAACTGTGTCAAGTGCCACAGCCTCTGTCTTGAAGTAAGCGTCAGCATTCTCACAGTAAGCTTCAAGAGCCTTTACAAGGTCGTTTGCCGCAATGCAAGCTTCGTTTCCTGCTTGTACATGTGTGTAGAAGGATTCTATATAACTATCAACTGAGAAGGCTTCACTATTCAAGGAATATACAACGTTGGTATAATTGCTGCTACTTCTGTAAGCAAGTATTGTGTCAAACTTTACTGAAACGTTGTCAAAATCCTTGGGAGATACATATACTGTAAGATATGCTGTCCTTCCATCAGCTTCGTATGAAATATAATTCCAGCCATTCCACTTATTTATAAGAGTGTAACCCACACCGGATTGTATTTTGGTTGAACCGTCATATACACTATATTTCAACTGAGTGTTTCCGTGAGCAGCTGATTTATCAACGTCAAAATAGAATTTAAGTCCTATCTGTCCATCGAGAATAAGGCTTGCTCCCTTGAACGTAACAACAGCAGAAGGAGTTGTAGCTTTGGCTATTTCACTGTCGAAATGTAAATCATCGCCAAGAGCCTTTACCCAATAATATGTATTAGCTTTTGTCAGCTTGAGAGTTTTGCTTGTATGCTTTGTCCAGGTAGCACCTTCGTCATCGGAGTAAGCATAAGTAGTACCCGATACAAAGTTGCTTATTGTAAGTGTATTGGTGCTCGCTTGAACAGTAACGGTAGGTGTTGTGTGCTGGGTTTTGAGTACGTAGTCGGCAGGATCAAACATCAATTCAAAGCTTGCAAGTCCTGTGCCCATTTTCTCTTCATCAAACTCGTAGAAGGGATAGCAGTGAATACCTATTATATAACCTTCCTCGGGAAGATTAAAGGCTGAAGCAAGGACTGTATCCGTCTTTCCGTTACTACTTGAGCAGTTTGACATAGCGGTGTATTCAGATACCGTTCCGTCAAGGTTCAACACGTAGATTGTAAACCTTGATTTGGGACTTGCTGTTGACATCATCGTATCGTCACCGCTTCTTATGAAGGCACGATATCCAAAGGATGCAAGCATATCAACGGGAAGAATTTCATTTCCGTCATATGCGTATTTAAATTCTGCAGCCTTAGCCTGACCTGCTCTGTCAGAAGAATTCGCTGTAACGTGCTGACCGCTGCTTGTTACACAGTAGTTGCTGGGCCAACCGTCAAGATTACCTTCTGCGTCAATCGCTGAACGAACAGGAAGAACGTATCCCGCATCACCCGTCCAATAGCCTGAAACCCAATCGTCGGTGGCTTTTGTCTGAATTGTAGCTGCCGTATCGGTTATAACAAGGTTTCCTATCTCCTTCTGTTCTGCAGCCGTTCCGCTGACGAAGAGAATTATAGGCTCGGAATCTGTGCACTCGCCCTCAACGCCGAGAACCTTTACAGAGTAAAGTCCTGCGGGGAAAGTCGTGTCTTCATTAACCGAGGTATAGGTTGCGCTCTTGCCGTTAAGAAGGTCGGCAGATGTGAGAGATGCATACATATAGGTAGTACCCTCTGCCATGCCACTAAGCTTTCCGTTCCCGTCTACCGAGAGGTAGTCGGGCTTGGAAACCTGAGGTGTGTCGATAGAATAAAAGCCCGCTGTTTTATCATTTGCGTTAAAGAAAAGTCCTGCGCTTTGTCCACCGTTAAAGGTGGCGGTTACCTTAAAATCGGTAATATTATTAAATCCGTAATAAGGATATACTGCAAAGCCTACAAGATAACCGTCTGTTGGTCTTTTGTTTTCATCCCATTTTCCATAGGTAGTAGCATCACTGAAGTCAACAGTCAACGTATCCTTACTGCTGTCAAGGGTAGGAATTGCTTTATGAATATAAGTGTAAGGAGTGACGTTTCCGTTTTTATCAGAAACGTAAGCTACAAACTTTACCTCGTGATTAGCATTAGTGAACTTTCCTGCAAGCACCTGAATCTTATACTTGTAGGTATTTAATTCACTTACCTTGATAATTTCATCCTCTGTGAGCGCATATTTTACGTTATAGTCCTTTGAGGCTGAAATTATTTTATCAAGATAGGTTTGCTTTATCGTATCGTCGGTTGCGTTATAATAAGCATTAGTGTTAGCATACGAAACGTGTGTGCCTGTTGTTCTTACCATATAACGGTAATCAGCACTTGTGGTTGAAATATAATTAGTCCAGCTTCCGCTACCTGTAAAGCTTCCTTTGGCAAAGGTAGTTGTACTTTCCTTAATATCAACCTGCTTAATTGTATACTGGCTTAAAATATTGTAAGATACTCCGTCAACTGTCTTGGATTTGTATGCTCTCTTGTCGGAATAATCCTGTCCGGGATAATTGTCGTCAAGTCCGTCTCCATCCTCATCTATTGCTACCACGTAAGCCTTTGTAGAACCGCTCGCCGTTGGCACAAGGAGATTTCCATAGGTATCGTGCTTGCCGTCTGCGTCTGTATCTACGGACGAAATAGCGACAGTATATTCCCCGGTTTTAGCATATGTATTTCTTTCGTGCATTTCAAGCCTGTCATTCATTGCACCATACACGTAAACAAGGGTATGAGTTGCAAATTCGTCATTTGATACTGCATAAAGACCTGCAAGTCGAGTGTTGTTTTCAGCAGTAATCTGGAACTTATTAGCGGTATCAACAGTCAAGCCGTTGCCTGCTGTGTTAAGTGTAGCAGGGGCTGCATAATATGTGTCGTCGTATCCCACTATTGTGCCAAAGCCACCTGGGAGTCCGCCTGTCCTGAAGTCGACAGTTATAGGTTCACCCTCAACGTACCACATATTAACGGGAGTTACCTTAATTGTATACTCTGTGTCATAAGTAAGGTCGGTAAATTTGTGGGAAAAGGCACTTCTTCTGTTCTTCTGAAGGAAATAGTCGTTTATCCTTTTGTTGGTGGCAATAACTTCACCCGTAGCCTTATTGATAAGGTCTACTTTATAATAGCCTACCATGTTGTCTTCACCCTCTGCCCCTGCTGTTGCTTCGGGGTAGGTGATAGAAACGTCTTTGGTAGATACAGAGTTAAGAGTTATAGCATCGCCTTCGTTGTAAACAGGACCAACGCTGTTTTCTTCTCTTTCTTCATAGGTGTACTTATAAACGGATAAATCTATTTCTTCCTTCTTGCTCTCTGCTACCATGGCGGGTATATCAAGCACCCAGTCTCCGCCCTCAACCCATGTGGGGGTGTTATTGGTGGTAACATAGAAACGTTTTAAGGTAACTATATTTGTAGCACTGTCTACGTTCATAAGATATGCCTGAGAAGCCCAATCTGTATCATGCTTTTGTGTTACGTAAGGGTCATTAAGCGGACTACCGCCGTTTACAGAGGCGGTATAAAGGAAGGTCGCTCCACCCGGAATCTGGCGTATAGTGCGAGGGTTGGAAATTGAATAGTGGTTATGTCCACCAAATACAACTACTCGAGGCTGTGACTTTAAAAATTCCACCAGCTCATCGGAATGTCTCGTAGAGCCCGAACCGAAAAGCACACCGTCAACGGGATGGTGGATAAGAACGAAGATGGGCTTATCATCGCCGTCCTTAAGAGCCTCTGTGATTTCGTCCATTACGTACTGCTCCTGCTCGGCAGTGAACGTTCCGTTGTAGTTGTCGGGACCTGCTGTGATAAAGTGATAACCGCCGATAACCTTATGACTTTCGGGTGCCTGACCTACCTCTTCGGTGAACACCTGTTTCGATAAGTCGCAAACAGTGGCATCGGTTGCGCCGACAGGAAACTCATGGTTACCCATAGCAAAGGATACTACGCCCTTTTGAGCGAAATACTGATAGCTTTCATTGTTGTCAAGCATATCGTAGAATTCGGCTGAAGGAGTATCCTCTGCCTGAAAATAAACGATATCACCAACTAAAGCGAGACCGTCTATATTCTCCTTGCCCTCCGCCATTTTTACAAGGTCATTCATAACCCACGAAAAAGCGGGTGAAACGTTATGAATGTCCGAGAAAACACCGAAGGTTACGGTAGTGTCCTCGACCTCTGTGTCGGATGCAAACGCTGTAACTGTAAAAACCGCCACCAGCATAAGCATTACTGCAATAAGCTTCGTAAAGCCTTTTTTCATAATTACCTCCCAAAATAATAAATTTATGCAAATAGGTTTATAACAATAAAATTATAATATAAGTCACCGACCAATATCAATTCGCAGAATTGCCGAAAAAACAGCACATTTTATCAACTTGAAAAATTATATTTTGTCTAAAATACACTAATATTTAAGATATCGGGCAATTTCATTTAGATATCGGGCAATCCTATTTGCATGCGCTCATGGAACAAATGCATTATAACATATTGTCAAAATCCTTTCAAGATGTTTTCATGAACTTTTAAAACATTTTGTGTAGCGCAAAAAAACTCGTGCTTTTCAGCACGAGTTTTTTACTCCTTTACTCTGCTACAATAAACGAATCGTCGAGCGGTGCCACATCGTAGTAATAGTTATTACCGCCAATAAAGAAAACGTACATATCGTTTTTCGCTGTTGCAGGGGCTGAGTATTTAGTTGAGGTAGGACTGTTGAAGTAGGTTTTAATGTCACTTGTTAGATAAAGATTAGCCGTATCGTGGTTGATGTAGGGGCTGATAGTGTTTACAAGCTGTGAGGACGAGCCTGTAACACCGTCAAAGAATATTCTGTAACCACTTCTTCCCGAGCTGTTTGTATATTGTATCGCCTTAGTACCTGAGAGCTTAGCAAAGGTATAGAAGTTATTGCTGTTAGTCAAAAAGCTCTGTAACTCACTCTGTGTTGAAATTTCCACAGCGTTCGACAGGTCATAGGTTATAGCGTTGCCCTCTGAAAGTACCATAAGTCCTTCTTCAAGGGTTGCTTTGCTAACAGCGTTTGCGGCATATCTTCCTCTGTTACCCACTTCATCTGTGGTAGAGGTCTTAAAGAGAGCCACGCTGAGAACTACCTCGTCTCCAACGTTTACTACGTCGGTATCAAGTCCGAGAGCGGAGTTCGTACCAACAATTCCCGAATTTATAACCGAAATAAAGCTCATGGAATTCTTATCCTTGATTAAGAGCTCGGGGTATTTATGGGAAGTTACTGCTCCTACAACTATACCTGTAAGGTCGTAGGTCTCGCCAACAGTACCTGCAAGGAAGTCGGAGATCGAAAGTGCTTCGTTCTTATACTCTATGGGAAGGGCTACCTTCTTCCCTTCATATGAAAGAACATAGTTAACGGTTCCTATCTTCCACTCGTCGCTTTCATCGATGGATATCATATCCTTTGTCATATCTACCGTCTCGGTGGAGAAGTCGGAGTACATCACGAGAAGCTGACCGCCCGTCAGGTCGAGAGTGTCAAGGGTGTCACGGTGGTTGTAGACCGTCTTGTCGGGCATCTTCGATATCTGTGCACTTACAATATTCACTCCACCGTTATAGAGGTAATCGGCTTCGTAAGAATATCTGTAAATAGCCTTTGAAAGGTTGGAAAGCTCGACGTTGGAATGGTTCAGCGTAATGGCAGTATAATTTATCGCCGAGAACTTGATAGTTGACACTTCCTCGCCATATGTGACGCTCACGGTCTTGAACTCGCTGAGCTCATGAGCGGGGATATTCTCAACGTCAACGTATACGTATTCCGTGCTATTCTTCATATATTGAAGAGGATTTCCGCCTTCAACTGTGTAATCGGCAAGATCAATATTACCCGATACACTGAAGTAGTGGCGTATGGTTACGCTTTCTTCAAGAATGAGAGAGGTGGAATAGAAGGTAAGAGCACCCACCTTATTATTTGTAACAGAGGCGAAGCTCATTGCCTTTTCTATTGAGGATATCTCCTTATCCGTAAGGGTTATAGACTCGGTTACTGTTTTGTCTTTATCGAAGAAAATGTCTGCACAGCTACAGTAGTTTTCAAGAGCGGTAGTGAGCTTAAGATAAGCTTTGTAAGACTCGTCGGTTTCTGCCGCCGTTTTGTATTTCGCAATATATTCCTTAACCGAGAGCTCGGGAATATCCGACAGAGTAACGGTAGTCGAGTCAGAAAGTTTTGTGGCGCTTATTGAAGGTGTTACCGTAATATTATCAACGTCCTTGGGGTTAACGTAAATAATACTATATGCAGTTCTGCCGTCGCTTTCAAGGCTTACGGGGAGTGACACCTCTGTTTGTGTGTTATCATTGGAGTTTTTAACAGTTGCCTTAAAGGCGAGAGTGTCGGGGTCTATGGCAGAGCTGTCATATTCATAGTAAACCTTAAGACCAATCTTGCCGTCAAGAAGAAGGGACACGCCCTTTGCCTTTAAGGGGTCGAGAATCCAGCTCTCATCAAGAATTACCAGCCTGTTGTAATATTCAGCTGAACCTACGTATACTGCATAGAAGGTCTTTTCACTCTTTGAACCCGGGAAGCCTGTGCTGTTTTTTTCAAACAGCAATTTATACCAATCACTGCCAAGATTTGCAGTGTTTGGAGCAAGAGTAAGATTTGCTACCTGCTTTGCACCGTCAATTCTTATATTATCTACACTTGTGGCAGCTGCGTTCTTATGAATTCTATATCTTGCACTGTTATAGTAGTTGAAATAAGTACTGCCTGTGAATTTAATATACTTATAGTAGTTATCGTCGGTATTTAAAGCATTCTTAAGCTGTGCTTGTGTATTTACAGTAATTACATTGTCAAAGTTAAAGGTTATCTTATTTCCGGATGAAATGACTGTTGATGCAACGTCGCCGTTATCGGCAGTTAGCGTTAAAAACCTCCTGCCTGCGTCGTATGCGGTGCTGCCTCTTGCGTTTGCTGTGACGGTGAGGAGCACCTTATCTCCGTAGGTGTATTCAAAGTTTGGATATGTGCCATATGTAACACCTGCCACACCGATAAGCGCATCGGAGTTAACGTCCTTTAAGAGCAATTCCTTTGTTCCGTCGTCGCCTGCTCCTACAAAGTATCCCTCTACTTTTATTGTGGTTCCCACGTCAAGAAGCAGAGCTTCTGCAACGCTTACTGTGCGGTAGTCTTCATATACTGTTACTTCAAAGGCAACACTGAAGTCACCGAAGGTAACTGTAACCACGTTGTCGGGATAGGTAAAGGACTCGGGGGTAACAGTGTAATCTGTTATCACCTCTTTTGCACCGTTGGAAAATACTGCACTGATAACCATTCCCGTGGGGTCAAACGTCTCTTGGTTGTAGTACTCAGTCTTGGTGGGAAGAGCGGTCACCTCTATCGACTCAATCGACAGCACGTCAACCTCAAAATTTGTGCTTACTCCACCGTAAGAAACGGTAACGCTTGACTTAGGTGACGTAAATGCCGAGTGAGAGGTAGTGAAGGCTGTGGTTTCAAAGGAGGTGCCGTTTGAAAGGGTTACTCCCACAACCATTCCCGTGGGGTCGAATTCCTCATGGTCGTAGTACTCTGTCTTAGTGGGTGGTGTTGTCACCTCAATGGACTCTACCGTAACGTCTGACACAAGAGAGGACATTGAAGGACGGATAACAACGTAACGGTCATATGCAGGAAGAGACACGAGAATATTATCGGCGTCACTTCCATAGATATCATC
>JAZNZV010000182.1:0-9691 GCA_045595105.1 Eubacteriales bacterium
AGATCATAAAAGCTATCAAGAACAGTAAAGCGGGGAGAAGATACAGGAAAGCTTTAAAATTTCTATTTTCCATATTTATCACCGAATTCTTTCTTCTGTCATTTTGTCAAACAGAAACATTTTGTTCGGTTTGATGTCGAATTGAATGCTTTCTTTGTTCACCTTTACACTCTCTTCAGCACTTACAATGGAGCGTATAGTTGCATTTACTGAATGTGCATTTGTTGAAACAATGCTGATGTCTCTGCCAAGAACTTCAATACTTGAAAGCTTGCATTTTAGCGCACCGCTGTCTGAAACGGTGTAGCCCTCGGGTCGTATGGCGACGTAAATCTCTTTCGTTTCTTTGGAGTCGGTCTCACCGATTTTGTCCTGTCCAATATATACGTTGCCATCGGAAATCCTTCCTTCAAAAACTGAAATAGGAGGTGTTCCTAAAAATTTCGCTACAAACAGATTTGAAGGATCATCATAGACCTTCTGAGGCTCACCGATTTGTTGAATTACGCCGTCTTTCATAACTATGATGATGTCGGATATGCTCATAGCCTCGTCTTGGTCATGTGTTACAAAGACTGTTGTAATTCCCGTTTCGGTCTGAATGCGCTTGATTTCTTCTCTCGTCTGTAATCTGAGTCTTGCGTCAAGGTTAGATAAAGGTTCGTCAAGGAGAAGGACCTCGGGTGCTTTAACGAGGGCTCTTGCGATAGCGACACGTTGCTGCTGACCTCCTGAAAGCTCTGCAGGTTTTCTGTCCATGAGACTTTCGATTTGAACAAGACGTGCAACGTCTGTTGCTTTTTCTTTCATTTCCGCTTTCGTAAGCTTGTTTTTTCCTTTAAGATTGCCTAAAGGAAAAATTATATTGTCCATCACCGTGAGGTGAGGGTAAAGTGCATAGTTCTGAAATACTAAACCGACACCTCTTTTTTCGGGAGGCAGGTCAGTAACGTCCTTTTCTCCAAAGTAAATCCTTCCGTCAGTCGGCTTTAAAAGTCCGCAAATCAAATTCAGCGTGGTGCTTTTTCCACATCCCGAGGGACCAAGTAGACCTATCATTTTTCCGTCGGGAATTTCAAAGGAAAAATTGTTTACTGCAATTACCTTATCCGAGCTTTTTTTGTTTCTCGATGGAAAAGACTTAGTTACGTTTTCTAATACAATTTTCATTGTTTTATTCCTTTACAAATTTTGTTAAAATAAATTATATCACATGAATTTATTTTTTTCAACATTTAACTAAAAACAGTCCCGAAGTAATCTTCGGGACTGTAATTTACTCTATTTCAGTATTTATTTTAAATCTCATTATCTTTCTTAGCGTATTCTTTGGAAATTCCTCTTTGCGCACTCTCAAAAGACCGATTTTTTTGTAGGATACGGCTGTTTTATTATATTCGTCAATATACTTTTTGAAGTATTCCTTTGCGTCACCTATATTGTTCTTTTCAAAGTAATCTTTGTCAGGATATATTTCAGCGACGATGGCGTTATATGTTATTCCTCTGGCACTCTTACCCTCATATACAACTACCTCTGATACCCCCGGGATAGCAATAAGCTCATTTTCTATTTCTTCGGGATAAACGTTTTTACCGTTGGAGAGTATAATTATATTTTTCTTTCTGCCGGTTATATATAAGATGCCGTTATTGTCTATTTTTCCGTAGTCGCCCGTCTTGAAATAACCGTCGTTGTCAAATGCTTCAAGTGTTGCTTCCTCGTTTTTATAGTAGCCCAGCATAACGTTAGGACCTTTGACACAAATTTCTCCCTCTGCGTTCTCGTTGGGCTCGCTGATTTTAACAGTATCAATATTCAAAACGCTTCCAACGCTACCTGGCACTACGTTTTTACTTCTGTTAACTGCAACAATAGGGGCGCACTCTGTAATACCGTAGCCGTTTAATACTGAAATTCCGATAGCTTCAAAAAAAGACAGAATTTCGGGATTTAAAGGAGCACCGCCTGAAATGATTGTTTTAACTTCACCTCCAAAAGCGGCACGTATGCTGGAAAATAAGTTTTTCCTTAAATCAATTCCAATTTTAAGCATATTATTGCTGAGAGTGATGAGCTTATTGACGGTTTCCTCTTTGCCTTTTTCTTTTAACGTTGATTTTATTCGTCGATAAAACGTTTCAAGATAAAGGGGGACAAGAACAAGATGCTCGGGCTTTTGTTCTTTAAATTCCTTTAAGAGATGTCTTAGCCCTGCTGAAACGTACACTTCCGCACCGATTATCGCATGTCCGATGAGCATAACTGATGACCCGTAGGTGTGGTGAGGTGGCAGAACACCAACAGTCTTTTTGCCAAAATCTATATACGGAATAATATCGCAAAGGTCGGACAGAATAGCGTTTTGTGAAAGCATTACACCTTTGCCCTTGCCGGTGGTACCCGACGTAAATACTAAGAGTGAAAGCTTGTCAGGGAAAATTCTTGCATTATAAAATGCTTCGGGTGACTCGTTGTATAACACCTTACCTTCGTCTATCAACTGAGTAACACTATTTTCATTTGTTCCTCCAATTGTGATAGGGGAGTGAAGAAGCTTGATTTGTGAACCTATTTCTGTGGCTTTGTCGCTGATTTCAGTGTCAGCAAATAAAAACTCAATGTCGGCGTTTTCACAAGTGTCAACCAAGTCGCAGGTATGCCAATCCTTGTCTAAAGGAACAAGTACCGCTCCGATTGACATGGAAGCAAAATAAATCACAGCCCAATTGTAGGAAAACTTACCTATAACTGCACAGTGTTTTCCGTGACATCCCATCTGGAGCATTTTAGTTCCAAGGGCACGAACGTCCTCACGGAGCTCTGTAAAGCTCTTTTTAACTATTTCCTTCGTCTTTTCCTCAGTGATAAAAGAGTAAGCTGTTTTTGCATTGTGCGTTTCGGCGCACCAATCGAGCATTTCACGTACGTTTACAAATTCAATTTTTTCGTGCAATTGTGCGTTATTCATAGATGCAATCCTTTCGTGTTGATTAATCTGATATTGTATCGAGATTTTTGCTTATAAGAATCAGGCTGTCATACATATTTATTCTCATTTCTTCCGTTATACCTCTACTTGCTTTTTCAAGATATGTGTCGATTTTATTTACAATGTACTCTCCCACTTCTTTTCCTTTTTCAGTCAAAAGAAGGGGGGCTCTGTAACGCTTTTGCGTATCGGAATTGCAGGTTATAAAGCCGTTCTTTTCTAAGTATTCAATAGACCTCGAGACGTTTGCTTTATCTTCGTCTGTCAAGTCTGTAAGCTCCTTTGACGTCATGTCGCCGTTTATGTATAAATAATAGATGCAGGATACGTGTGGGGCTTTTAAATTGAATATTTCAATTTCTTCATTTTTTATTTTTCTGATTTTTCTGCTTATGTCTGTTATAAGTGTTGTGAACGTTTTAAATCTTTCTTCCATTACTGCCTCCTTGTTGTAATTACAACAAATGCATTTTAGCACAAACTTGTTGAAAAGTCAACAAGCTTTTTGTTCCAAAATATGATTGACGAAAATTTCACAAAATATCTTGAAATATTGAAAAACATGTAGTATAATGTAAAAGATGTAAAAGTGGATATTATATTTTGATATCCCAAAAGCATAAAATAATACTTATTTAGGAGGAAAATGAGCAATGCAAAAGAAAATCAGCACTCTTCCGTTCAAGGGTACTCCTGAACAGGAAAAGCAACTCAAAGCTGTTATCGATAGCAATAAGCACGATAAGAGCCGACTTATGATGGTTATGCATGAGGCACAGGAAATTTACGGATACTTGCCTATCGAAGTGCAGACTATGATAGCGGAGGGAATGGACGTACCTCTTGAAAAGGTTTACGGTGTAGCTACTTTCTATGCTCAGTTCTCGCTGTCTCCAAAGGGCGAATACAACATATCTGTATGTCTTGGTACAGCATGCTACGTTAAGGGTTCTGGCGACATATTCAACAAGTTGTCTGAACAGCTTGGTATTGGCGCAGAAGAATGTACTGCTGACGGTAAGTTTTCACTTACAGCATGCCGCTGCATAGGAGCGTGCGGACTTGCTCCCGTATTTACCATCAATGAAGATGTATACGGTAGAATAGGCCCCGATGACATTGCAGGAATTCTTGCAAAGTACGGCGCTTAAATTAATACTACTAAGAGGTATAGAGCTGTGAAAATTTCAGATATACAAAAGCTGTTGAATGCAGAAGTTTTGACCTGTAAGGATAACCTTGACAAAGAGGTCAGGTCTGCTTGCGGAAGTGATATGATGAGCGACGTTCTTGCCTTTGTAAAAGATCAGGCAGTTTTACTGACCGGACTTGTTAATATGCAAGTGATAAGAACTGCCGAAATGATGGATATGATATGCGTTGTTTTTGTTCGTAGCAAAGTTCCCTCAGATGAAATCGTTTCTCTTGCAGAAGAGAAGGGTATTGTTGTCATGACAACTAAAGAGCGTATGTATGACGCTTGCGGAGTTTTGTATTCGAACGGACTTAAACAGGAGGCATAATATGAGTGAAGTTTTAAAGCTTCATTTTAATGTTGATGGCGAAGATTTTACTTCAGCAGGTGAGGCGTCTGCTGAGGTCAAGAAAAATCTGCGTTTACTTGGATATGATCCCGAAACCATCCGAAGAGTCTCTATTGCTATGTATGAGGGCGAAATTAATATGGTCATACATGCCGGAGGCGGTGTTGCGGACGTATCCATATACAAAGATAAAATAGAAGTGGTACTTACCGATAACGGACCCGGAATTGAAGATATCGAGCTTGCCATGAGCGAAGGATATTCTACGGCTCCGGATGCTGTCAGAGCTCTCGGCTTCGGTGCGGGAATGGGAATTCCCAACATGAAAAGATATGCCGATGAGTTTTACATCGAGTCTGTTGTTGGAAAGGGAACAAAGGTTACTTTAATCATCAACATCTAAATCGGAAGGTGATTTGTTTGGACAAGTATTTGCATTCTGTCACTCTTGTTTCAGAAAAGTGTCACGGTTGCACTCGATGCCTGAATTATTGCCCCACCGAAGCAATAAGGATAAATAATGGAAAAGCCGAAATTAATCCCGACAGATGTATTGATTGCGGTCAGTGTATCAGAGTTTGTCGAAATAAGGCAAAAAAATCCATTTTTGACCCCCTTGAATCCCTTGTCGGTTTCAAATTCAAAATTGCTTTACCTGCACCTACACTTTACGGACAGTTTGATAACTTAGATGATATCGATTACGTAGTACAGGGACTTTATGATATAGGCTTCGACTATGTTTACGAGGTTTCACGTGCCGCAGAAATCGTATCAGAATACACAAGGCGAATTTTAAAGCAGAACAATATCCCCAAGCCTGTTATCAGCTCTGCGTGTCCTGTGATTTTAAGACTTATAAGTCTGCGTTTTCCGTCGCTTGCCGACCATATCGTGCCGATTATGTCTCCCATGGAGGTAGCGGCAATAAAGGCAAAAGAGATAGTGCTGAAAGAGCATCCCGAGCTTCACGACGAAGATATTGGAATAGCTTTTATATCTCCTTGTCCTGCTAAGGTGAGCTACGTTAAAAACCATCCCGAAAACAGAAAGCCTATTATTAACGCCGTTCTTTCCATGAAAGAGATATATTTTAATATGATTTCACGAATGAAAAGAAGCGAACAGCCGGTTAATACTTCTCTGTCGGGAGTAATTGGACTTAGCTGGGCGACTTCGGGCGGTGAGTCTACTGCAATATTTAATGAGAAATTTCTTGCGGCTGACGGAATTGAAAACGTCATAAAGGTTCTCGACCAAATCGAGAACAACGCACTTCCCACACTGGAATTTGTTGAACTCAACAGTTGTCCGGGCGGTTGTGTCGGCGGTGTTATGACTGTTGCAAACCCGTTTATTGCAAAAGCGAGAATTCAAGGCCTCAGAAGATATTTGCCGGTAAGCAGGATATCAGGCTCCGGTGAAATCGAAAGACAAGGCGTTCCCGAGAATTTGCAGATACATACACCTTTGAGCTCGAGAAGGATAGGTTCGTTTAATCATGACGAAAACATTTCTATTTCTTCAATGGCTGAAATAGAAAAAATCAACAACCTCTTACCGCAAATCGACTGTGGAGCATGCGGTGCTCCTACGTGTCACGCTTTCGCTGAGGACGTTGTTTTAAAGAACACTTGTATGGATAATTGTCCAATCTACAAGCTACCAAGGTTTTCAAAGGAGAAAACGGATGAAATTGTCTGAATTATACACTAAACTCGACCTTGTGCCTTTAAACGTAAGTGACGATGACCGAAATGTGGATGGAGTTTACTGCGGTGATTTGCTCAGCTGGGTCATGACCCGACTTTCCCAAAACTTTGCGTGGGTAACCATTATGAGCAATATCAACTCGATAGCGGTTGCATCTCTGTCTGATGCTTCGTGTATCATTTTTACAGAAAATGCCGATGTTTCTGAAGACGTTATAAACAGAGCAAAGGAACAAAATATCAACGTTTTCAAAACGTCAAAATCGACTTTTGATATATCTTACATGATCGGAAAAATGCTTTATGCCGAATAAAGCTTATTATGACCTTCATATCCATTCTTGCCTGTCTCCCTGTGGCGATAACGAAATGACTCCGGGAAACGTTTTAGGAATGGCTATGCTCAAGGGGTTAAATATTGTTGCTTTAACCGACCACAATACCTTAAGTAATTGCCCTGCCTTTTTTGATATGGCTACTGATTTAGGGATAATACCTATCGCAGGAACGGAAATTACTACTGCAGAAGATATACACGTGCTTACTTTGTTTGATACTCTTGAAGGTGCGATGGATTTTAATTCAGCACTTGACAAAAAGAGAATGAAAATTAAGAATAACCCCGACATTTTTGGAAAACAGCTTATAGTTGATTCCAACGATAACGTAGTGGGGGAAGAAGAGTACCTGCTTATCAATTCTGTTGAATTATCCATCGACGATATTTGTGACGAGGTTAAAAAATATTCAGGTGTAGGTATTCCGGCACACATTGATAAAAATTCAAATAGCGTAGTTGCGGTTTTGGGCACTGTTCCCGACGGTGACTTTACTGCATACGAGCTATTTAACCGAGACAATAGGGAAGAGTATTCGGAACGTTTTCCGCATATTACGAACAGCTGTCTCATTAGCAACAGTGATGCGCATTATTTATGGGACATAAACGAAAAAATCAATTACTTTGAAATTTTTTCCGACGTTTCCGACGTTAATGGCGTAACACAAGAACTGTTTTCTTATTTGAGAGGTGAAAAGACTTGAAAGAACTCTCTCTCAACATACTTGATATTGCAATGAATTCTGTCAGAGCAGAAGCAAAAAATATTGAAATCAGTATTACCGAAACGGACGAGCTCCTTGAAGTCATAATAAAGGATGACGGATTTGGAATGTCAAGCGATACCTTAAAAAAGGTGACCGACCCGTTTTGCACTACTCGAACGACGAGAAAGGTAGGACTTGGAATACCTTTTTATAAGCTTGCAGCCGAGCAAACGGGAGGCAGCTTAGAAATTCGTTCAACTTTGAGAGAAGAAGACAAAGATAATTGCGGAACAGTTGTAATAGCTAAGTTTATTAAAAGTCATATCGACTGCTTGCCACTTGGCGACGTTATTTCTACTGTCTGCACTTTGATTCAAGGCTCTCCCAATATAGATTTTGTTTTTACACATAACTCTGTCAGACTTTCCACCAAAGAGCTCAGAGAAGTACTTGGAGACGTTCCGCTTTCTTCTCCCGAGGTTTTGACGTGGATAAGAGAATACTTAAGTGAGCAATATAATGAAATATAATTTATAAAGGAGAAATGATATGAAAACTTTGGCTGAACTTGCTGCAATCAGAGAAAAGATGCAGAGCAAGGTTAACCTCCGCGAAAATATCGGTTCTGTAAGAATTGTTGTCGGCATGGCAACTTGTGGTATTTCTGCGGGAGCAAGACCTGTACTTAACGCTTTTGTAGAAGGCGTAAACAACGCTGGCCTTACAAGCAAGGCTACCGTTTCTCAGACAGGATGCATTGGCATTTGTCAGTTTGAGCCCGTTGTAGAGGTATACGAGGGTGAAGAAAAGACAACTTATGTAAACATGACAGCTGAAAAAGCAGCAAAGGTTATTGAGGAACATATTAAAAACGGTAAGGTTGTAACAGAGTATACAATCGGCGCCGCTACAAAATAAAATTTGGAGGACATATAAATATGATACGCACACACGTACTTATATGCGGTGGTACTGGTTGTACCTCGTCCGGAAGTATGAAGATCGGCGATAAACTCGAGCAGGAAATCGCTGAAAAAGGCTTACAGGACGAAGTTCAGGTAGTTCGTACCGGATGTTTTGGTCTTTGTGCTTTGGGACCTGTTATGATCGTATATCCCGAAGGCACGTTTTATAGCATGGTTACCATAGACGATGTTCCCGAAATCGTTGAGGAACACCTTCTTAAAGGTAGACCTGTTGAAAGACTTGTTCACAAGGACGTTGAAAACGACGTACTTAAGGTTAAATCTCTTGCAGAAACAGATTTCTATAAGAAGCAGATTCGTGTAGCTCTTCGTAATTGCGGTGTTATCGATCCCGAACAGATCGACGAGTACATAGCAATGGACGGATATCAGGCTCTTGGTAAGTGTCTCACAGAATACACACCTGAGCAGGTTATTCAGATGGTAACAGATTCCGGTCTTCGTGGAAGAGGAGGCGGAGGATTCCCCACAGGTAGAAAGTGGGCTCTTACTGCTCCTAACAAGGCAGACCAGAAGTATGTAGTTTGTAATGCGGACGAGGGAGACCCCGGAGCATTCATGGACCGTTCTGTTCTCGAGGGCGACCCTCACTCTATTATTGAAGCTATGGCTATATGCGGTTACGCTGTTGGCGCAACTATGGGCTATGTATACGTTCGTGCTGAGTACCCCATAGCCGTTAGACGTCTTCAGATTGCTATCGACCAGGCAAGAGAGTACGGTCTTCTCGGTAAAAATATTTTCAATTCAGGCTTTGATTTCAACCTTGAAATCAGACTTGGTGCTGGTGCTTTCGTTTGTGGCGAAGAAACAGCGCTTATGACTTCTATCGAAGGTAACAGAGGTGAGCCTCGTCCTCGTCCTCCTTATCCTGCAGTTAAGGGTCTTTACGGCAAGCCTACCGTTGAAAATAACGTTGAAACCTTTGCTAATATTCCTCAGATCATTCTCAAGGGTCCCGAATGGTTCGCATCAATGGGTACCGAAAAGTCTAAGGGTACAAAGGTATTCGCACTTGGCGGTAAGATTACCAATACAGGTCTTGTTGAAATTCCCATGGGTACAACACTTCGTGAGATCATCGAAGAGATCGGCGGTGGCGTTCCTAACGGTAAGAAGTTCAAGGCTGCTCAGACAGGTGGTCCTTCAGGCGGATGTATCCCCGCAAGCCTTATTGATACTCCTATCGATTATGATAACCTTATTGCTATCGGCTCTATGATGGGTTCAGGCGGACTTATTGTTATGGATGAAGATACCTGTATGGTTGACATCGCTAAGTTCTTCCTTGAGTTCACCGTTGATGAGTCTTGCGGTAAATGTACTCCTTGCCGTATCGGTACTAAGAGACTTTTAGAGATGCTTGATAAAATCACCAAGGGTCAGGCTACCTTAGAGGATATTGATAAG
>JAZNZV010000183.1:0-3058 GCA_045595105.1 Eubacteriales bacterium
CCCTCACGCACTCGGCTAAAAACAGTCCACCGGACTGTTTTTTTTACGCCGATTTCCCTCTCAGGCTTCGAGCCCCTTCGGACTTATTATACCTTAACAAAAAGACAGATGCACAAGGCATCTGTCTTTTTATTATGGGGTGAATAATGGGGCTCGAACCCACGACCTCCAGGGCCACAACCTGGCGCTCTAGCCAACTGAGCTATATCCACCGAATATTGGCGCGCTTGGAGAGGCTCGAACTCCCGACCTACTGCTTAGAAGGCAGTTGCTCTATCCAACTGAGCTACAAGCGCATACGCAAAAAAATGGAGCGGGTGATGGGAATCGAACCCACGCGACCAGCTTGGAAGGCTGGAATTCTACCATTGAACTACACCCGCATTTCGCTTTTGCGCTTGAATATAATAGCACTATTTTCTCGATTTGTCAACACTTTCTCGTGATTTTTTGAAAAAATTTAATTTTTTTATTTAATATATCACTAAAACATAAAATACTTTATTGACTTTATACACAAAATCGTGTAAAATATACAATGTCGTAGTGTGTACGATAGAAAATATATAAAGGAGGTGCTTTGAAAATGGAAATTATTCTCTATGCCCTTGCAGCTGTTTTGTCTATTATTGTAGGCGCTGTGCTTGGTTTCTTTTACAGAAAGAAAATTTCTGAAAGAAAAATCGGCTCTGCTGAAGAAGAAGCAGTCAAGATAGTTGAAGACGCCCGTAAGGAAGCGGAACGACTTAAGAAGGAAGCTCTTGTTGAATCCAAAGAAGAGATACTCAGAAACAAGGCTGAGGCAGACCGTGAAATAAAGGAACGCCGTAACGAAGTGTTCAGACTTGAAAAGAGAGCTATTCAGAAGGAAGAAAACCTTGACAGAAAAACTGAGAATCTTGAAAAGAAGGAAGAACAGTTAAATAACCGTATCAAGGAAAATGAAGAGCTTAAAGCTGAGATTGAAGCTATTAAGGCTGAACAGCTTAAAACTCTCGAACAGTACGCAGGTCTTACCAGCGAGGAAGCTAAGGCTTATCTTGTTGAGAAGATTGAGTCCGAGGCTAAACACGAGGCGGCGCTCAGACTTGCAGATATCGAGCAGAACATCAAGGACGAAGCAGAAGAAAAGGCAAAGAATATTGTTTCACTCGCTATCCAGCGTTGTGCATCCAATCAGGTTTCTGAGGTTGCAGTTTCCGTCGTTCCTCTTCCCAATGACGACATGAAGGGAAGAATCATCGGACGTGAAGGAAGAAACATCAGAACTATCGAAACTCTCACAGGCGTTGACCTTATCATTGACGATACCCCCGAGGCTATCACAATGTCAAGCTTTGACCCCATGAGACGAGAAATTGCAAGATTATCCATCGAAAAGCTTATTTCGGACGGCCGTATCCATCCGGCAAGAATTGAAGAGATTGTTGAAAAGAGTAAGAAGGAAGTTGAAACTATTATCAAGCACGAGGGAGAAAACGCTCTGCTTGAAACGGGAGTTCACGGAATTAACGGTGAGCTTGTAAGACTTCTTGGAAGACTCAAATACAGAACCAGCTACGGACAGAACGTCCTCATGCACTCAATTGAGGTATCTCACATTGCAGGCATGATGGCAGCCGAGCTTGGTCTTGACCCGACCCTTGCTAAGAGAGCAGGACTTTTGCACGATATCGGTAAGGCGCTCAACCACGAGGTTGAAGGCTCACACGTACAGATAGGTGTTGACCTTGCTAAGAAGTATCGTGAGAACAGAGAAGTTATCCACGCAATTGAAGCACATCACGGCGACGTTGAGGCACAGACCCTTGTGGCAGTGCTTGTGCAGGCGGCAGATGCTATATCGGCGGCACGCCCCGGAGCAAGACGTGAGAACCTTGAAAGCTACATCAAGAGACTTGAAAAGCTTGAAGAGATTGCTACAAGCTTTGACGGTGTTGAAAAATCCTTTGCAATTCAGGCAGGCAGAGAGCTTAGACTTATGGTTAAGCCCGAGATTGTAAACGATGAGAATATGGTACTTATTGCCCGTGAGATAGTTAAGAAGATTGAAAACGAACTTGAATATCCCGGACAGATTAAGGTTAACGTAATCAGAGAAAGCCGAACTGTTGAATACGCAAAATAATGCGTTTGATATATTAACATAAATCTAATTTGAAAATAATTATTTATCGAAATATATCTGAAAGAGGGCTGAAAATCAGCCCTCTTTATTTTGTAAGGAGTAAATATGAGTGAAATCAGAATTTTGGCACTTGGTGACGTTGTAGGCGAAAGCGGAACAGCGTTTGTGAGAGAAAACCTTTGGCGCATAAGAGAGGAAAACGGTATTGACGCCGTTATCGTTAACGGTGAAAACTCGGGTGCCAAGGGCGGTATCGATAAGACGAGTGCCTCTCTCCTTTTTGCAGGTGGCACCGACGTTATCACAACGGGCAACCATGTGTGGAAGGACAAAAAAATCGGGCAGTACCTGGACGATACTACCTCGGTTTTACGCCCTGCCAACTATCCCGACGTATGTCCCGGAAGAGGATATACCGTCATCGACGTGAAGGGGTACAGAATGCTTGTTATTAACCTTCTCGGCACAGTCTTTATGGAAAGTGTAGACTCACCTTTTGATAAAGCAGAGCGCATTTTAGAGCGTGAGAAGGGGAGCTTCGACTTTGCAGTGGTTGATTTTCACGCAGAGGCAACCAGCGAAAAAATAGCTTTCGGTATTCACTTTGACGGCAGAGTCAGTGCAGTATTCGGAACTCACACTCATATTCAAACTAACGACGCAAGGATATTTCAAGGTGGCACGGGCTACCTTACCGACCTTGGAATGACAGGCGTATATGACTCAGTTCTTGGAATTGAAGCTGAACTTATGATAAAGAAGTTCATAACTAAAATCCCCCAATACCATAATACCGCTAAAGGCGACGTTACAATGTCGGGGGCAATATTTACGCTGGATACCGATACTTTTAAGTGTAAAAGCGTAGAGCTTGTGAATTATAGCTAAAACATTTATTATAGTTTTCGTGGGGGTCAAGGGGGAGTGCTT
>JAZNZV010000184.1:0-9791 GCA_045595105.1 Eubacteriales bacterium
TATTACTCAGCACATAGGTGCTTACAGAGTCAATATTGACGGCAAGGATATTACCTTCCTTGACACTCCCGGTCACGAAGCCTTTACCGCAATGAGAGCAAGAGGCGCACAGGCTACCGACATTGCTATCCTTGTTGTAGCGGCTGACGACGGAATCATGCCTCAGACCGTTGAGGCTATAAACCACGCCAAGGCTGCGGGAGTTGAGCTTATTGTTGCTATAAATAAGATGGACAAGCCCACTGCAAACCCCGACAATATCATGCAGGAGCTTACGAAATACGACCTTGTTCCCGAGGAATGGGGCGGTGACGTAATATGCGTTCCCGTTTCTGCTCATACTAAGATGGGTATCGACTCACTTCTTGAGTCCGTACTCCTTGTAGCAGAGGTTGCAGAGCTCAAGGCTAACCCCAACCGTGATGCCAAGGGTATCGTAATTGAAGCGAAGCTTGACCGTGGTCGTGGTGCTGTTGCAACTGTTCTCGTTCAGAACGGTACTCTTCACACAGGCGACTACGTAATTGCAGGCACAACTGTCGGCAGAGTAAGAGCCATGATAAACGATAAGGGCGAGACCGTAAAGGTTGCAGGTCCCTCAGTTCCCGTTGAAATTCTCGGTCTCTCCGAGGTGCCTGTTGCAGGTGACATCTTCAACGCAGTTAAGGACGAGAGAATGGCGAAGGAGCTTGCAGAACAGCGCCGTGCCGAAGAAAAGGAAAAGCTCTTCAAGGCAAACAGCAAGCTTTCCCTTGACGACCTCTTCAATCAGGTGAAGGAAGGTATCAAGGAATTCAATATCGTTGTAAAGGCAGACGTTCAGGGCTCTGCAGAGGCTGTTAAGGCTTCTCTTGAAAAGCTTTCCAATGAAGAGGTTAAGGTTAAGGTTATCCATAATGCAGTAGGCGGTATCAACGAAAACGACGTTATGCTCGCCTCAGCGTCAAACGCTATCATTATCGGCTTCAACGTTCGTCCCGACAAGCGTGCTCTTGATTCCGCCGCAGAGGCAAAGGTAGATATCAGAACTTATAGAATTATCTACGAGTGCATCGAAGAGGTTGAAACCGCTATGAAGGGAATGCTCGCTCCCAAGTACCGTGAAAACGTTCTCGGTCATGCCGAGGTACGTCAGACCATCAAGGTGCCCGGTGTAGGTGTAATTGCAGGTTCTTATATCCTTGACGGTAAGATCACCCGTGCATCTCAGATAAGAGTCGTTCGTGACGGCATAGTTATCTTCGAGGACAAGATAAGCTCTCTCAAGCGTTTCAAGGACGATGCAAAGGAAGTTGCTCAGGGCTTTGAATGCGGTGTGGGACTTGAAAAGTTCAACGATATCAAGGAGCAGGATATTCTTGAGGCGTCTATCATGGAAGAAATTGAACAGTAAGGAATAATACACTATGAATAAATTCAGACAAGGCAGAGTAAATGAAGCGGCAAGACAGACGATTTCGGATATTCTGAGGACCGTAAAGGACCCCAGAGTATCCTCGGCATTCGTCACTATTACAAACGTAAACGTCAGCCGTGACATGAAATTTGCCAAGGTATATTTCAGCACTATCGGAGGAGTACCCAAGGAAGTAAAGACAGGTCTTTACAGTGCCGCAGGGTACATTCGCCGTGAGCTTGCTGAAAGACTCAATCTGAGAATAACTCCCGAGCTTGACTTCGAGTACGACGATTCCGCCGAAAAGGGCGCAAGAATTGAAAGTGTGCTCAAGGATTTAGGACTTGGTGACAAAAAAGAGGACTGATAAAAAGAGGTCATTATGAACTTAAAAGAATGTAGTGAAATATTAAAGTCCCTTGACAACGTGTATATCTACACTCACATTCATCCCGACGGCGACGCTTTGGGGTCGGCATTCGGACTGTCTCTTATGATGAAAAAAATGGGGAAGCGTACAAAGGTGGTATGCCTTGATACACTTCCCGCATACCTTTCTTTCGTATGGGATAGAGAGGAAGAGGAATTTGAGTGTGAGAGCATCGTCACGGTAGACGTTGCGGATATGTCCCTTCTCGGAGACTTTGGGGACAAGAGGATAGACCTTGTCATCGACCACCACGAAAACAACAGAGTAGAATGCGAAAAGAAGCTGTGTTTCCCCGAAATGGCGGCAACAGGCGAGATAATATACGAGCTTTCTGTTACACTTGGGGTATCACTTGACCGCAGTATTGCAGAATGTCTTTATACTGCCATTGCTACCGATACGGGGTGCTTTAAGTTTTCAAACGCAACTTACCACACCTTTAAAACTGTGGCTGAGCTGACAAGATTCGCTCCCGATGGGAACTTCAACTATCTCAACGTTCCTCTCTTTATAACAAAATCTCTTAGTCAGATGAGATTTGAAAGCAGTATAATACAAAATCTCAAATTCTATTTCGACGGGAAGCTTTCCCTTTCGGTTGTCACAAAGGAGCTTATCTCCTCTCACGGACTTACCGACGGTGAGACAGGCGGTGTTGAGCAGCTTGGTAAAATTCCAAAAGGAGTAGAGCTTGCCGTAACTCTTAAAGAAAGAGATGACGGCTTCAAGGTGTCTCTTCGTTCATCTGACACTATTGACGCAGCCCTCATTTGTGCCGCCTTCGGCGGAGGAGGACACAAGAGAGCGGCAGGCTGTTTTATTAAGGGCGACAGCGACAGTGTTGCAAAAGCAATTATCTCTTACGTTGAGGAAAATAAGATATTATGAGCGATAATTTAAGCGGTGTTCTCATTCTGGACAAGCCCTGTGGCATCACCTCTCACGATGCAGTAAATAAAATGCGACGTATATTCTCTACTAAAAAGGTAGGTCACACAGGTACCCTTGACCCTATGGCGACAGGCGTTCTCCCTATTCTTATCGGGGGTGCAGTGAAGGCAAGCGAGTACCTCATGTCAGAGGACAAGGAATACGTAGCAAAAATGGTGCTTGGTATTGAAACAGACACCGAGGACACAAGTGGTATGACCCTCAGAACCTCAGATGCAATACCATCTGACGGTGAGATTGTCTCGGCGGTAAATTCTTTTCTGGGAGACTACGACCAGATACCCCCGATGTATTCGGCATTAAAGGTGGGGGGAGAAAAGCTTTACGATAAGGCGAGGCGTGGCGAAACCGTTGAGCGTGAGGCAAGACGGGTGAGAGTGGATGAAATAGAGGCGAAAAAGCTCTCCGAGCGTGAATGGGAAATAAGAGCGAGAGTTTCAAAGGGTACTTATATCAGAACGCTTCTTGCAGACATAGGAAGAAGGCTTGGCTGCGGAGCGTCAATGGGAGCTCTCAGAAGAACCATGACGGGTGATTTTACGCTGAAAAACGCCTATACTCTTGAAGACGTGGAGAAGGCGGAGGACCCGAGAAAGCTTCTTATTCCAACAGAGGAGCTTTTTAAAAAATACGAGAAGGTAATACTTTCACAGTTTTACTTAAGACTTGCTAAAAACGGAGCGGAAATATATTTAAGCCGTGCAAAGCTACCTGAATTTCCCGAAGGTGAGCGTGTGCGTATGTGTGATACAGAGGGCGTTTTCTTCGCTCTCGGAGAAGTCAGAGCGTTCTCGGCAGGGCTTGCAGTAAAGCCGATAAAGTTTTTTAAAGAATGAAAAAAGCATGTTGTTTTACAGGGCACAGAAGGATAGCATTTTCACACCTTCAAGTCCTTAAAGAAAAACTAAAAAAAGAGATATTAACTCTTATCGACAGCGGTATAACCGAGTTTATAGCAGGTGGCGCTCTGGGTTTTGATAGCTTGGTTGCAACAGTTGTTCTCGGTATAAAAAAAGAATACCCCGACGTAAAGCTTTCCCTTTATCTCCCCTGCCCCGAGCAGGACAAAAAGTGGAGTGATAAGGACAAAGCAATGTATCGGGATATTCTGAAAAGTGCCGACAACGTAAAGTATCTATTTGACAGATACGTGGACGGCTGTATGCTTGAGCGCAACAGAGCCATGGTAAACGATGCCGTTATATGCATCGCCTACTATGATGGCAGAGCAAGAAGTGGAACTGCCATGACGGTAAACTACGCAAAAAAGTGTGGCGTGCCTGTCATCAACCTTTACTGACACGGATCACCGCCACCGACATATCGTCTTCGGCAGAAAAGCGACTGAGGGCTTCTGAGAGTATTATATCTGCCATATCTCCCGCACTTTTCTCTCGGTTGCCGTCAAGAAGCTCAACGAGCCAAGGGTTGTCAAGTGCTCCCACGTCGGCAGTATCGATAATACCGTCGGAAAGAAGAACTATCATATCACCGTCTTTGACGGTGATTTTTGTTTCTTCGGCAGAAAGCTTCTTTATTATTCCTGCAGGAGGAGTCTTGGAATTAACCTTATACACCTTGTCCTCTCTCACTATAAAGGAGGGGGCGGCGCCTGCCTTCAAAAAGCTTGCCGACCTTTCAAAAAGGTCAAATTCAACAAGGTCGAGAGTGGTAAAACACTCTTCTTTTTTTGTCATAAGGAGGGTGTTGAGCATTTCAAGGGTACTCTTTTTATCGTCGGTACAGGTAAGTAGCTTTTCAAGAAAAATAGAAGCAAGGCGGGAGGTGAGAGCGGCATCTCTTCCGCTACCCATTCCGTCGGAAATAAGGGCATAGAAAAAGCCTTCCTCGTTTTCAAAAAAGGATACCGTGTCACCGTTTATCTTCTCCCCTTTTTTGGTACAGCTCTTTTTTGCACATTCTAAAGTTATGGGAAATCTTCTTTTCATTCTCATAAGTGAAATGCCGTCGAGAATTATAAATTCAGGCTCCTCAAAGAGCATTCCGCATTCCGACTCAAAGCTTGCCACGATAGCCTCACTGCTACGGTCTATCTTCTCTTCCTCTACTCCAAAAACGTCGATAACGCTTTTGCGCTGACCCCATGCTTCAATTCTTGAAAATTGAATGCCTACCCCCTTCAATGCCTTTTTTGCTTTAATGCCCAGAGCGGAATTCTCGGTGGCAGACCTTGAAAAGCCCTCGGCTGTGCTCTTAAGTAGTTTTGATACTGTGTGATATTCTCCTGCGATAAGTCCTGCTCTTGTGGAATCGTTGGAGTCGAGGCAAAATGAGGCGTAGCGTTTATTCATAAACTCACAAAGCTCTTCAATCTTACCACAGCGCTCTTTGAAAAAGTCGGGAAAATCCTCTCTTTCTATTCTGCCCTGTTCATTAAGCCTTTCGGAAAGCTTAACCTTTGTATCACAGCTATCGGCATAGTATTTACTCCAGCAAGCGCCCGACATGGAGCAGGTGGCGCAAACCTTATTCATGGCATTGTCAACGGTAAATATCACGTCCTCTGTGGCAGGAGTTTTAAGGCTGTCGGTGACAGCGAAAAACACCTCTGAAAGGGTGGCGAAGGTGCCCGACATCTTCTCAAGCTTCCTCTCCACCGACTCCCTTTCGTGCGCCTCGGATGTGCCAACGCCTGCCATAAGATGCACTCTTTGCTCGGATACGGGGAAAAATTTAAGTATGGGATAAACTATCACAGCCCCAAAAAGCACCTCGGGGAGTGTTGCAAGTATTCCCTCAAAGCCACCGATATACACCGAGATTGCAGATGAGACCAGCACTGCCACCGACAGAGAAAGAAAGTCGGAAATAGTAAAGAACATAGCGCTGAAAACACCGATAACGCCGTACACGACAGCAAAGAGTCCCCCGCCTGCTCCTATTCCCGTCAGCATTCCAAATACTCCTGCGTGCATGGGACCAAGCCTTTTTGAAACTACAACCGTTACCGCAAAGCCAAATGCGGCGGCAAGTGAAAAGCCGAAAAGTCCCACGCTTTTAAGGGAAAGCGTTATAAGGAACATCAAGGCTGCCATACCCACCTCGGCACGCATTCTGATGCCCGATTCAAGAGTGTCTCCGAGACATGAAAAAAGTCCCGAAAAAACGTATGTAAAAATTGGGACGCTGAGTGACAGTGTAATGCTTATTCCCACAGACCTGAGAGAAAAAGAGTCTATTATCATCTGAAAGCTTGACAGGAGTACCGCCGCTCCGAAGGACGTCAGAGTCCTGAAAACGATGCTCTCGTCAAATTCTCCGTGAGTCACCACGCTTCTCATAATAAAAACTGTAAATATGACGGTAAAATAAATTAGCCCCGACTCCTTCATAAAGAGGGTAGACAGTACCGTCGATATGAGAGTAAGCGCCATAATAAGCCGAGGGGTGAATGCGCCTCTCCCCTTTCTCGTAAGTCCTGCCGAGGATATTACCGAAAGTGAGGCAGGATAAGCCCCTGCCGTAAAGGGGGTTGACGAAATGAGAATTCCTACTCCCACCATCAAAAGACTTATGAGAAAAAGCTTTCCCCGACGCCTATAAGATGCTTCCTCCTCTCCAAGCTCCTCGGAAAGCATACAAGACAGCCTTTCATAAAGCCTTTTGAAAAAAGAGGTATAAAGCTTCACACTTTCACTGACGTAAAGCTTAGTGGAGGAAATAAACGTTCCAACCTCTTCCTTCAGCCTTGAAAATCCTTCGTCGTCGGGAGTATATTCTTCGTTTACTACCTTCTTCTTTTCTTCGCTCTTTATTTTTTTCATATAGCCCTTTTATCCTTTCTTTTTTTGCCATTCTATCACATAGCGCCTTCGTGTTATGTCGAAGTTTTGCAGAGTGAAAAATATTTTTTTAAAAATCGAGCGTTTAAATTGACACGCAATTTCTTTCGTGCTACCATAGGGCTGAAAAATAATTTTGTACGGAGGAAAAAACCGTGGCAAACGTAAAAGAAACGAAAAGCTCCTTGATTTTTGAAAACTCCTTTGCAGAGATTACAATTTCAAAGAAGGACGCTCTTGTTGAAAAAATCATCGACAAGAAGACAAACAAAGACATTAACGGAGAAAAGACTTATTTCTTCTCCCTTTTGACGGGAAGCTTTGACAACAACGAAGAGGTGGTGCCCACTGCTCTCACGTTAAAGGGTGACGTTATAACGGTAGACACACCTATCGGAAGCTTTGACGTAAGGTGCGAGGAGAAGGACAGCTACTTCACCTTTGAACTTATTTCATCTCTTCCCGAAGCCTCTTACAAGGCTCTTCTTGCCCATGCAAGATATAACTACGACTACAAGGATAAGTCAAACACAGGTGCCGTAGGCATTGCTATAACCTATTGGGCTGACCCCTCGTTCTACCCCGATGCAAAGAGCCTTGAAACAAAGGCAGAGGTAACGAGAGCTCTTCGTGACAAGGGTGCAAAGTACGCTCTTATCATTGCCCCCATAAACGAACAAAAGGATATAATAAAGGAAGTTTCACTCACCATTGACAAAAATACGGGTATCGTGTCTAAAATAGGCGGTGCCTGGGGAAGAGACTCAAGACTCAACTTCGGCAATTACTCCCTTCAGTATTCCACCGAGAGAAACTACATAAAGAATAACGTGGACACCTTCAAGGAAATGAGCATAGACCAGCTTGACTTCCATCAGGGTAACGGTACCTTCCGTCAGGGTGACTTCCACCACTATCACTATGATAATCACGCCGAGTTCAAGAAATACGTTTCCGACGTACTGGAGGAGAACGGAATGTCGGCAGGTCTTCACACCTATTCCTTCTACCTTGCGTATAACTGTTCGCCCTACCTTTCTAATCCCAAATGGCAGAAGCAGCTTGGCTGTATCGGTGAGTACACCGTTGCAGAGGACATAGGAGAAGATGATAAGTTCATAAAAATTGAAGAGCCCACCTCAGCCATTTATGCTAACCGTGGCTTCAACGCCCGTAACTCACCATTTATTCTTGTAGGTGAGGAGATAATGTACTTCGTTATAACCGAGAACGGCTTACAGATAGATGCAAGAGGCTGTGTAGGAACCAAGAAGGTAGCTCACAAGAAGGGTGAAAAGATACGCCACATAGACGGAAAATATGCAGGGCTTGCTCCCATACCGGGCTCCGAGCTTTATCTCGAAATAGCCAAGGAAACAGCCAAGGCTTATAACGAGGGTGGATTTAAGATGATATACCTTGACGCTCTCGACGGTGTCAGAGCCCACGTAGGCAAGGGTGAGCAGTGGTACTACTACGCAATGTTCGTTTGCGAGATACTCAAATACTGTAACAGCGACCCCCTTATTGAGTTCTCCGACTTTACTCCCTCTCTTTGGGGAGCAAGAGGAAGAATAGGTGCCTATGACTTCCCAACACGTAACTACAAGTATTTCAACAAGTTCCATTCCAACGACAACGAAAAATATATAGACCGTTATTCTGCACCCACTCTGGGTTGGTACGACTTCTATCCTCAGCAAGGCGACTACCCCGGAAACTTCGCCTGCAAATATCAGCACACCGACGATATTGACTTCATGGGAACACTTGCCGTTGCCTACGACTACTCCAGCGTTTCCAACGGAATTGGAAAGGGTGCCCTCACACGCTATAAGGCGCTCAGACGCAATATGTCCCTTTACAAGAAATACGATGACTTGAGAAAGGCAGAATACTTCTCCTCTGATATAAGAGAGAAGCTTGCCAACGGCAAGTTCGAATATCAGCTCAAGGAAAAGCGTGGCAAGAGATACGTATTTGTAGAAAAGAGCTATCAGCCAAAGCGTCTCTTCGACCTTTCCGACCCTGAGCGTAATACTGCGGAATTCAAGAATCCCTTCGGTCCTCAGATGCCCTCTGTGAGAATTGAAGCATCCCTTTCAACTGCAGGGCAGAATCCTCAGGTGCTCTTACCTCTCGATGAGAACAAGGAGCTGACCTCACAAAATCTCAAGTGTATGTTCGGCACCGAAATAAATATAAAAGACCGCCTTGCACTTAAGGTTCGTGTCTGCGGTAACGGTAAGAAGGGCAGTGCCGTTGCCATAAGCTTCCATTCCTGGTCGGTAAGTGACCCCGGAAGAATAATGTACTACATTGACACCGACTTCAAGGGCTGGCGTGAATTCGTCCTTGTGGAGGCGCACAATGGTGAAAGGCTTGACCTTCCCCTTCATCAGCCCGTAGTAAAGGAAACCACTATCTTCTGGCAGGTGCACAGAGCCGCCCACAATGCCGACCGACTCAAGGGCATTGAGATAGAGACTGTGGGAGATATGACGGGAGTTAAGATGTCCTCAATTACAGTTTACGAGCACACCTATGAAATCCTCAAAAACCCCACTGTTAAGATTGGAGAAGGTTCCCTTATGTTTGAGTGTGAGCTGATGTCCTCTGACTTCATCGAGTTTGACGGCGAGAACGCAAAGGTGGTTGACAGATTCGGCAACGAAAAGCCCATATGGTTCAAGGCAGAAAACTTCAAGGCACCACGTGGCAAATTCAAGGCTTCCCTTGAAGCACGTGCCCTTAACCGCACAACACCTCAGGCAAAATTCACTCTCGGATTTACCGGAAAAGAGGTAAAATAAAGGTAGACAAAAAGGGTAAAAGCAAACAGTTTTTACCCTTTTTTATATTGACTTTAGTAAATATTTATGTTAAGGTAGACTTATAAAAGATAAAAAACAACTAAAATTCTGCATTCAATTAAAAGTGGAGGAAATTATTATGGCAGTAATCAAGGAGCTTGGGAACTCTATCGTTCTTGAGAACAGTTTTGCCGAAATCACCTTATCCAAGAAAAATTCTCTCGTTGAGAAGGTCATTGACAAGAAAACGAACAAGGACATCAGAGGAGAGGAAACTCAGTTCTTTACTATATTTGCAAATAAGGAAGAGGAAAGCGTTGCCGTAACGGGTATTGCCCTTAACGGTGACGTTATTACAGTGGACACCGAAAAGGGAAGCTTCGATGTCAAGGCAGAAG
>JAZNZV010000185.1:0-7996 GCA_045595105.1 Eubacteriales bacterium
AAATTGAAATATTTTTAATTTCCTTTTTTCCCGTAATTGTAAGTTTAACCATGCCACCGCCTGCCGAAACGTCATATTCTTTCGCCTCAAGCTCAGCTTGCATAGCGTTCATATCTTCCTGCATTTTCTGAGCCTGTTTCAGCATTGCGTTCATGTTCTGGGGACCGCCACCCATTCCTTGTGGTAATCTTGCTTTCATGTTCTTATCTCCTTATAAATTATCAAGATCGCTGTTTTTATTATCAGAAACGTCAGCCACGTCGTCTTGAAAGACCTTCACTGACACTATGGACGGGTCGAGCTCCTGAGCTATGCTCAAAGCTGTTGCAAGTGACTTTTCGTTTTTAATCATCTGAGCTGCAAATGAATTGGCAAAAATTGTAAGCTCATTGTTTATTACTTTAATTTTTGCGCTATCCATGAAGAACTTATTTACAGTTTCTTTTTCGCCATATTTCCTTATAAATTCGCTTGTATGCTCAAATACGTCTTTATTCGAGGACACGACTTCTTTTTTTTGCTTTGGCGCTTCTGCCTTTTGGGGAGTGGGCGCTACGGCTTTTTTCTTGACAGGCTGAATTTCTACGTCCGAATTTTCAAGTCTTGAAATTCTGTCGGAAAGCGAGTCAAGAGTTAGAACAGAGGTGGGCGAAGTCATTTTTATAATAGTAATTTCAGCCGTAACCTTCTTGTTAACGCCGAAAATATCAGGAGAATTTATAAAACTCTTTAATTCTTCGATAAAATAATTGAGTGTATCATTGGAAATCGTATCGGATATTTCTGTCAGCTTTTCAAACTCTGCGTCAGATACGTTCAAAAATCTAAGTGGTGAAGCTACGTTTTTTACTACAAGTACGTCTCGGCAAATAGACAGAAGCTCAAAGAAGCAGGCAGAAATATCTCCGTTTTTTTCATAGAGGTCATTAACTATCGAAATTGCTCTGACTGTGTTCTGCTTTGAGCAAGCATATAACAGTTCAATCAGCTGTTCTCTGTTTGACAGTCCCAAAAGGTTAATGACGTATTCTGCCGTAATGAAACCACCTTTAGAAGCGCAGGACTCAAGCAGACTGAGAGCATCTCTCATTGCACCGTCAGAAAGATTAGCTATTACCGTTGCAGCTTCTCTTTCCATGTTTATACCCTCTTCAGAGCAAATAAACATAATTCTGTCAATTATTTTTTCTTTTTTTATTCTCGAAAAATCAAATCTCTGACAGCGTGACATTATGGTAGCGGGAACCTTATGAAGCTCGGTTGTAGCAAGTATAAAAAGGGCGTGCTTGGGCGGTTCTTCGAGAGTTTTTAGAAGTGCGTTAAACGCAGACGCAGAAAGCATATGAACCTCGTCAACTATGTAAACTCTCTTTTTCATTGTTGACGGAGGGTATACAACTTCATCGCATATACTTCTTATGTCATCTACTCTGTTGTTGGAAGCGGCATCAAGCTCTACAACGTCAACAGAAGTACCAGCATTTATTTCTCTGCACGCCTCACACTCGTTGCAAGGGCTACCGTTTTGTGGATTTAAGCAATTCGCCGCTTTGGCAAGAAGTTTAGCACAGGTTGTCTTTCCTGTACCTCTTGAGCCACAGAAAATGTAGGCATGAGAAAGCTTATCAGATGAAACCTGATATTCCAAAACTGACGTTATATGCTCCTGTCCTACCACATCTTGAAACGTCTGAGGACGCCACTTTCTGTATAAAGCCTGATACATTGCAAATTAATCCTTTCAAAATACAAGATACGAATTAAGACCATGCACCCAGAATCGAATATACACATATGTCCGTTATCTTACAAATAAAGCTCAAAACAGGCACCCCTGCGGCACATCAAATAAACTGCTTAGTGCTGCTTGGTTCCCCACCTGACACGGTTCACAGCCTTCAATTGCGCAAGACCCATTTATCAACGCCCCTTTATAAGAGCAGCTACACATCTGTATTCCTCAACTAAGGAATTCACCCCTGCTATAGCGGATTGCAGGTGACAAGGTGCCGCTGTCTCCCCGGTTAGCTTGGTCTTAGTTCGTACCATGTAAAAACTTTAACGTTATTTTGTACCGAAAATTCTGTCGCCGGCATCTCCGAGTCCGGGAAGAATGTAAGAATGGGAGTTAAGCTCCCTATCAAGAGATGCAGCGTAAATCTGAACGTCGGGATGAGCAGTAAGAACTGCCTCAACTCCTTCAGGAGCGGCAACGATGTTCATCATTTTAATATTCTTAACGCCTGCATTCTTCAAAAGGTCAATAGCAGCAACAGCGGAACCGCCTGTTGCAAGCATAGGATCGATAATAATTGCAATTCTTTCGGAAATATCCTGAGGAAGCTTGCAGTAATAAGTTACGGGCAAAGCTGTTTCGGGGTCACGGTAAAGTCCTATATGTCCAACCTTAGCGGCAGGAATAAGAGTAAGAATACCGGGCTCCATGCCAAGTCCTGCACGAAGTATAGGAATAATAGCGAGTTTCTTGCCTGCTATTGCTTTTGCAGTCATTTTTTCAAGAGGAGTTTCGATCTCTACGTCCTCAAGAGGAAGGTCACGAGTAGCCTCGTATGCTACAAGCATAGCTATTTCGCTAACAAGCTCTCTGAACTCTTTACAGCCTGTATCTACACCTCTGAGTATGGACAGCTTATGCTGAATTAACGGATGGTCGCAAACAACAAAATTTTCATATTCCTTCATTTGTAAATCCTCACTTTATTATCTGTCGAGTATTATTATATCATACAATAAAAAAATGCGCAATAATCAAATAAAAAAATTAAAGTATTTTATCGTACATTTCTACTCTTTTTTGATGTCTTCCGCCCTCAAACTCTGTGTTGAGGAAAATATCAAGGTTGTAAAGTACTGCTTCTATCCCCATCGTTCTTCCGCCAAACGCAATAACGTTGGCATTGTTGTGAAGTCTTGAAAACTTAACGCTGTAACTGTCGTTTGTACAAATAGCTCTTACACCTTCATATGTGTTGGCACAAAGCATCATACCAAGACCTGTGCCACAGCAAAGAATTCCCTTTTCCGCTACTTTATTGGCAACAGCTTCAGCAACCTTTTTACCATATACCGGATAATCTACGGACTCCTTACTATCGGTGCCATAGTCAACGTACTCGATAGACTTGGACTCCAAGTATTTCTTTATTTCTTCCTTCAATTCATATCCGCCGTGATCTGCGCCTATTGCTATCATAATTTATTCTCCTTATTATTTACTCTCTCCGCTTGTGAAGTTCTAAGATAAAGCGGAGTGATTTTTTCGCCGTCAGTTAAATTGTTCTCCAAAAACATTCTGTATGCTATTTTTCCCACCGAAGCTGCATTCTGCTTGACAAGCAGTTCGGGAGCAATAAAAAACTTACCTTGGTAATCGGCAGAGCACAAAAAGTCATAGAATTTTTCAGCTCCGTCTCCGTTTATTAAAACAGGGAAATTATACTGTGAAAGCTCTTCCCTTACCTCTTCACAAGAAATTGCTCGGTCTTCAGTTATACGCTCAAGCGTTTTTCCGTCGTAAAGGAATAAAGCATTATATAATTCATTCCTTCTTGCATCCATACAAGGACAAACTATAACCTTATCAAGGCAGAGGGGAGTTGAAAGCTTGACGTTCTCAGCCAGTGCTTCGAGTGAAGAGACTCCTGCAACCGGAAGGTTTTTAGCAAACGAAATGCCTTTTACTGTTGAAATGCCAATTCTTACACCGGTAAAGGAGCCAGGTCCACGGGAAACAGCAAGTAACTCAACGTCATCTATACTATATCCCGAGTTTTTCAAAAGTTCGTCGGTCATGGGAAGTAATTTTTCGCTATGAGTGAGTTTATTATGAACCGAAGATACACCGATTACATCTTCGTTATCGAGGAGTGCGACGGTAGCTGTGACCGCAGTTGAATCAAAAGCTAAAATTATCATGAAATGAATTCCACCGTTATTTCCCTTTCGTTTTCCAACGAAAGCTTTTTAATAGTAACTTTCACATACTTCTCAGGAATAGCAAAGGGTATATTTTCGCTCCATTCACAAACTATGACCCCATTGTCAATATAGTCGTAAAACCCAATAGAATATAGGTCTTCCTCATCGGTTATTCTATACATATCAAAATGATAAAGCGAAACACCGTTAAACGTATAAGTATTAACTATATTATAGGTGGGACTGGTAACGATAGCGTCAGAGTAAAAGCTATTTACCATTCCTTTAACAAATGCGGTTTTACCTGCACCAAGGTCACCGTAAAGGGCAACAAAGGCGTTTTTATCAAGCTTCTTGAAAAGGCTCTTGCCAAGCTCTTCGGTTTCATTTGGTGATGAAGTTGTGTATTTATATTTCAATTTTATAAATCCCTTAATTTTTTTATAATTTTATCACAATTTCATATTAATGTCAATGAAAAAAAGCCGTCATAGACGGCTTTTTTAAAATCAGTTACATTCAGCAGTAAGAGGACCTGCAAGTTCCTTAAGATATACGATTACGCCGGGAAGAGTAGGCATAAAGGAAGAAGGAATCCACATAGAAGGTCCGTGTCTGAGAGTTGTCCAAAGAGACAATCCCTGCCACTGCATTCCTCTGGAAAGAGCACCGTCGCATCCGCCGATAACTCTGTCTGACTGAAGGAAGAGACCGGGGCCAATAGTATTAGCACGGCAAGGAACGATAGTTGTACGGCTCTTAAAGCTTGTAATAGCGTTCTGTTCAACTGTGAGAGGATGAATCTTAGCAGCGATACGGTAATCGTTTGCCTTCCACTCCTCAACAGTGTTGAATTCAGCTGCAAAGTGAGGCTCCCAAAAAGCAATGTGCATCATACGTCCGATACCGAAAACAGTAACGAGCTTAGCACCTTCTGCCTTGAGTGCCTTAATCTTCTCAGGATATGTAGGAAGATTTGTCTTAGTAGCAAAATTTCTCTGATTTGCGGGAACTGTAAGCTCTCCAAGGGGATTGTAGAAAGCATTTTCCATAGCGTTCTGGAATGAACCTTCGCAAGCAGCGTCGAGAGTGTTACCCTCAGCATCAGCCCACTCGTCCATGTTGAAGCCATACACGTGGTCACACTTTACGTTCCACTCCTTAAGGAAGTAAACTGCCCATCTGTACATGCCCATAGGACCAACAGGAAGAATCATTGCAAGCTTTCTTCCCTCGTCACGGCAGTTCTTGATTTCAAGAGCGATCTCATGACCGAGAATCATATCAAATTCATAAACGTTTTCAGCGCACTTAAGTCCAAAATCCTTGTTCCAGAAATCCTGTCTTTCTTCGATAGATTCGGGAGGATTTGAGCAACATGCGTCAATTTTTGCCATATCCCAACCAGCAGGATAGAAGCCGTCCAAAAGTGAACCTTTAACCGTTGATAAAAAATCCATAATAAACTCCTTTATATTAATTTTTATTTTAACTTATATTATCACCATTTTAATAAAAAATCAATAGATTTTATAAAAATATATTAATTTAACGGCTTGAGGGTGCTTTCGCACCCTCAAAAATTATTCTTCTACTTTTACTCCCTCAATAACGGTAACCTCAGGGTCAGTTGTTTCCTCGGCTTTGGGTTCAACCTCTACTGCGTTATCGATAACATAGTCCATTACCTTTTCCATGATGAGGCTCTTCCATATCTCTGTTGCTCCATACTGAGATTCAACTGAAGCGGCATCCATTTCGTAATATTCACCAAGCTCTACAAGATAAGCATCATAGTCTCCCTTTGTAAGTCCCGAAATAAGGTTTTCGGCATTGGCTATGGCAAACACGATAAGCTCCTGCTCAACAATCTGGGACGCATTTACGTCTGCATAGTAATAGAACTCTTCTTCTGTGCTACCTGCTACCTCAGTAATGAAGGTCCTAAGGTCAACTCCGTAATAGGTCTGAGCCATGCTCTCGTAATAATTTACGTAATCGTCATAGTAGAACTTGTACTCATCCTCGGGATAATCTGCAAGCTCAACGTTAGCAACAATCTGTGCAAAAGCCTCGTTTCTTTTCTCAGCCTTAGCGTTTTCGATATTGAGAAGAGCTGCCTCTTCTGTAATGTAGGTAATAAACTCTTCTACTGACTTACATTCGGTGTTATTGAGCACAAACTCTTCGTTAAGATCAGGAAGAACAGTTTCCTTAATAGACTTGATTTTGATTTCAAACTTTGCAGCCTTGCCACCGAGCTCTTCATTATAATTTTCGGGGAAAGTTACGTCGATAACAAATTCCTCGCCAGCCATATGACCAACGATAGCATCCTCAAATCCTTCGATAAAGCCTGCTTCACCAAGAACCATCTCGTAATCGGTAGCTTCTCCTCCGTCGAAGTATTCACCGTCTACTGAGCCCTTAAAGTCGATGACAAGATTGTCTCCCTCTTTGGCACCTCTGTCTGTAACGTCAGCAAAAGTAGCCGCCTCTTCAAGTGCAGCATAAATTGCGGCATTCAAATCTTTATCGGTAACCGTTGTATCAATTTTTGTTATTTCAAGACCTGTATAGTCAGCTTTTTCAACGGTAATGTAAGGGGTAAGGTCATACTGATAAGGAACTTCAATGCAGTCGCTGATATTCAAAGTGGGGTCTGTAAGATCCTTGGGAGTTTCGGGAGTATCCTTTGAGCAAGAAGCTAAAAGCGCAACCGAAAGAACAAGTGCAGTTAAAACAAATAAAATTTTTTTCATAATAAACCTCTTATTTTTTATTTACTATTTTATTATTTTTAAGTATAGCACAACAGAGTGAAAAAAGGAACTGTCTTTATAATAAGTTTACAATTATATTCTTTTTGAAATCATGTCGGAGTACTCGTTTCTGAAAGAAGCAAACGTTCCGTTGTCAAGATGATATCTGATTTTTTCCATTAAGTTATTATAAAAATAAATATTGTGAGTGACAGCCAAACGATATCCGAGCATCTCCTTTGCTTTTAAGAGATGTCTTATATATGAGCGTGAATAGTTACGACACACGGGGCAATCGCAATCGCTGTCAATGGGAGAATCGTCACGCTCGTATTTCTTGTTCATAAGGTTAATAACACCCTTCCAGGTGCAAATATTACCATGACGTGCATTACGGCTTGGCATTACACAATCGAAAAAGTCAACGCCTCTTGCCACACCTTCAATAATATTCGAGCAAGTACCAACCCCCATAAGATATCTCGGTTTATCCTCGGGCATATAAGGCTCAACAGCATCAATGATACGATACATTTCCTCGGTTTCTTCGCCAACTGCAAGTCCACCGATAGCATATCCCGGTAAGTCAAGCTCTCTTATTTTTTTCATGTGCTCAATTCTCAAATCCTCGTAAGTTCCTCCTTGGTTAATTCCAAAAAGCATCTGATTAGGATTGATAGTCCTTTCAAGAGAATTCAGCCTTTCCATTTCCGCCTTACAGCGCAAAAGCCAGCGGTAAGTACGTTCGCAGGAATTTTTAACGTAAGAATACTCGGCGGGATTTGCAACACATTCATCAAAAGCCATAGCGATAGTAGATGCAATATTAGACTGTATCTGCATACTTTCTTCGGGACCCATGAATATTTTTTTGCCGTCTATGTGAGAATTGAACGTAACACCTTCCTCTTTGATCTTGCGAAGTCCTGCAAGTGAAAACACCTGAAAACCACCGCTATCTGTCAAAATGGGATGCTTCCAACCCGTAAAGCCCTGAAGACCGCCTGCATTGTGAACAAGTTTATCTCCCGGACGCAGATGGAGGTGATATGTATTACTGAGCATTATCTGACAGCCCACGGATTCAAGGTCAAATGCCGAAACACCGCCTTTTATCGCTGCCGCAGTGGCAACATTCATAAAAAGAGGGGTTTTCACAGTACCGTGAACAGTTTCAAATTTTCCGAGACGGGCATTGCCCTGTTTTTTTATAAGTGTAAACATAATAATATCCTATTCGTTATTCGTCTTTTTCTGCGGCATCAACATACGCCGTTTTGTAATTTGTGTAAATG